>NZ_JBYTCI010000002.1:165100-320464 GCF_058790095.1 Terrabacter sp. FW104-15G4B
CGCGGGGTGGGGGGGGGGGCGGGGGGGGGGACGCCGGTGACGCGCCCGAGCCCTTCGACGAGGACGGGATCCACCTGCACCCGGTGGCTCTCTCGGCCGAGGAGGTGCGCGACTACTACGAGGGCTTCTCCAACGACACCCTCTGGCCGATCTACCACGACGTCATCGTGCCGGCGAGCTTCCACCGCGAGTGGTGGTCGAGCTACCAGACGGTGAACCGGCGCTTCGCCGAGGCCGTAGCCGAGGTCGCCGCCGAGGGCGCCACGGTCTGGGTCCAGGACTACCAGCTGCAGCTCGTGCCGGCGCTGGTGCGCGCGCTGCGTCCCGACGTGCGCATCGGCTGGTTCAACCACATCCCGTTCCCGCCCGTCGAGCTCTTCGCCCAGCTGCCCTGGCGGGCCCAGCTGCTCGAGGGCCTGCTCGGCGCCGACTTCCTGGGCTTCCAGCGCCAGGCGGACGCCCGGAACTTCGTCCGCGCGTGCCGTCAGCTGCTCGGCGCCCAGACGCGGCGCGACCGGGTCACCGTCGAGGGCTCCCGCCGTCAGGTGCGGGCGGCGGCGATCCCGATCTCCGTCGACTTCAAGGGGCTCGAGGAGCTCGCGAAGCGCCCGGACGTCAGAGCCCGGGCCCGCGAGATCCGCGCGAGCCTCGGCGACCCGGAGGTGCTCATGCTCGGGGTCGACCGCCTCGACTACACCAAGGGCATCCGGCACCGCCTCAAGGCCTACGAGGAGCTGCTCAACGAGGGGCGCTTCGGGCCGCCGGAGGTCACTCTCGTGCAGGTCGCCACGCCGAGCCGGGAGCGCGTCGAGGCCTACCGCAACCTGCGCGCGGAGATCGAGCAGACGGTCGGGCGGATCAACGGCGACCTCGGCCAGATCGGCTCCCCGGCCGTTCACTACCTGCACCACTCCTATCCCCGCGAGGAGATGGCGGCGCTCTTCCAGGCTGCCGACGTCATGCTCGTCACGCCGCTGCGCGACGGCATGAACCTCGTCGCCAAGGAGTACGTCACCTGCCGCCACGACCTCGGCGGCGCACTCGTGCTCTCCGAGTTCACCGGTGCGTGGCACGAGCTGCACCAGGCCTTCGCGTGCAACCCCCACGACATCGAGGGCCTGAAGCAGACCATCATGCGGGCCATCAACACCCCCGCCAAGGACAAGCAGCGCATCATGAAGGCCCTGCGCCGCCGGGTCTCCGACCACGACGTCCAGCGATGGGCGGCGCGCTATCTTGCGGCGCTCGAGGCGGCGCCCGAGATGCCCGTGCCCGAGGCGCGCAGCCACCCCGTGCCGCACGCCGAGGAGACCCCGCTCATGCCCGGCCCCGGCGCGTCGCGCTCATGAGCGTCGGCGTTCCCCCGGCCGAGGCGCTCGAGCGGGCCGCAGCCGCGCCGACCCTGCTCGTCGCCACGGACTTCGACGGCGTGCTGGCGCCGTTTGACACCGACCCGATGAACGTCGCCGCGGTCCCGGGCGCCATCGACACGCTGCGCCGGCTCGCCGGCCTGCCCGGTGTGCACGTCGCCGTGGTATCGGGCCGCGACCTCGACACCCTGCGCGCGCTCACCGGCATCCGAGAGGACGAGCCGATCGTCCTCATCGGCAGCCACGGCGCCGAGTCGTCGAGCCCGGCCGTGCGAGAGGTCATGGAAGCGGCAGCCGTCACCCCGGACGACGAGGCGACCCTCGCCCAGCTGCGTTCCGACATCGAGGCGCTCGTCACGGAGCACCACCCGAAGGCCGCGATCGAGTACAAGTCGGCCGCCGTGGTCGTCCACGTCCGCGGACTCCCCCGTCAGCTGGCCGACGCCGCCGTCGCCGACGCGCGGCGGGTGGCCCTCGACCACCCGGGCGTCAAGGTGCTCAAGGGCAAGTCGGTGCTCGAGCTGTCGGTGTCTCACGCCGACAAGGGGTCTGCCGTGACCGCGCTGGGCCGGCACGTCGGCGCCGTCGCGCGCGTCTACCTCGGCGACGACGTCACCGACGAGGACGCCTTCATGCGGATGCGCCGTCCCGAGGATGTCACGGTCAAGGTGGGCAGCGGATCCACCGCAGCCCGCTACCGCGTCGAGGACGAGCCGGCCGTCGCGGACCTGCTCACCCAGCTGTGGCAGCTCTGCTCAGCGGCTCACGAGGCGGACTGACCCGACAGTCCCGGCACGCGGCATTCCGGCGCTCAGCGCCGGCTCCAGCCGTCAGCTGATGAGGTATGCCGGCCGGCGCGTCCGGCGCTCAGTGGCGCCGCACAGCGCCCGTCGACCCCCGCACGACGAGCTCCGGACGGAAGACGTATTCGGCACGGGGAGAAGGCTGCCCGGCGATCTCGTCGAGCAGGGCACGCACCGTCGCATCACTCATCGCGTTGACGCTCTGTCGCACGGTCGTGAGCGGCGGGTCGGTGAAGGCGATGAGCGTCGAGTCGTCGTAGCCGACCACGGAGAAGTCACGCGGCACGGAGAGGCCACGCTTGCGGGCCTCCCGGATCGCGCCGAGTGCCATGAGGTCGGAGCCGCAGACGACGGCCGTCGCACCACGGTCGAGCAGTCGCCCCGCGGCCGTGGCACCGCCCTCGACGGAGAAGAGCGAGCGCTCGATGAGGTCGTCGACATCGGACCGGCCCGTCAGCTCCTGCATGGAGTGGCGGAACCCCGCGATCTTGCGGATGACCGGCACGTAGCGGTCGGGCCCCACCGCCAGGCCGATCTCGCGGTGGCCGAGGCTCACGAGGTGCTCGAGGGCCAGGCCCATCGACGCGACGTCGTCGTTGCTGATGAACGGCGCGTCGACGCCCTCGATGAAGCCGTTGACCAGCACGAGCGGCAGGTTGCGTTCCCGAAGGGCGATGTAGCGGTCCGGCTGGGTCGTGGTGTCCGCGTGCAGGCCAGAGATGAAGATGATGCCCGCGACGCCGCGCTCGAGCAGCATCTGGACGTAGTCGTCCTCGTGCACTCCCCCGGCGACCTGGGTGCAGAGCACCGGCGTGTAGCCGTTCTGCGCCAGGGAGTTTTCGATGATCTGCGCGAAGGCCGGGAAGATCGGGTTGGTCAGCTCCGGCACGATGAGCCCCACGAGTCCGGCACTCTTGCGGCGCAGGCGACTCGGGCGGTCGTAGCCGAGGACGTCGAGCGCCGTCAGGACGGCCTGACGGGTCGACTCGGCCACTCCGGGCTTGCCGTTGAGCACTCGGGACACGGTGGCCTCGGACACGCTCGCCTGGTCGGCGATGTCGCGCAGTCGTGCCTTCACGTCACCCCCTCCTTCGTCGCACGTGCCGTGGACCGTCGTCGGTGGGACGCCACGTCCAGATGCTGACGCCGGGCCCCGAGGCGCCCAGTGTGACAGTCCGCTTGCGCACCTTCGGCGAATACCCGTAGAGCGGCGAGCCTGACTCGATCCCGGCGAGGTGCCGCGTGTCCAGGACGACCGGCTCGTGCGCGGCGCGCGCCACGTGCACCAGGGCCACCTCGTCGGGAGTCTCACGGAGGTAGACCATCGCGTCAGCCTCGGCGTGCACCCAGCGCAGGCCTCCGCGGCGAAGCGCGACCGACTCCCGACGAGCCCGGATGAGTCCGCGGTAGACCGCGAGCGTGCCTGCATCCCAGTCGCTCTCGTCCCAGGGCATGGGACGGCGGCCGTCCTCGCCGAACGTGCCCTCCATGCCGATCTCGTCGCCGTAGGTCACCATCGGCATCGAGGGGAAGGTCATGAGGAGTCCGGCTGCGGCCTCCACGGCCTCAGGGCCGACGAGGGTGCGGATGCGCGGGACGTCGTGCGACCCGACGAGGTTGAACGAGTGCACGAGGGACTGCCAGGAGATGCGCGAGGTGAAGTCACGCATCGTCTCGACGACCGCGCCGGCGTCGAGCAGCGGGAGCGGCACCGGGGCGCCGAGGAACCGCGGGTCCTTCGGTTCCTGCCGGAGCCATGTCCACGCGGGCTTGCAGAAGCCGGCGTAGTTCATGACGCCGTGCCAGCCGTCACCCGGCATGTCGGGCGTGTAGTCGTGGAAGTGCTCACCCACGAGCAAGGCGTCCGGCGCGACCCGGCCCATGACGTCACGCATCTGCCGGGCGACGTCGTGGTTGACGTCCGTGTCGCGCCAGCGACCGGTCATGTTGGCGACGTCCACCCGCCACCCGTCGAGCCCGCCGGAGCGACCCAGCCACTTGCGTACGACCCCTTGCGGGTGCTCGAAGATGCGGTGGCGCAGCGCCGCATTGAGGTGGTTGAGCTTCGGCAGGGACGGGACTCCCAGCCAGGCGACGTAGCCGCCGTCCTCCCAGATGTAGTAGTCGCGCTCCGGGGTGCGCTTGCTGCCGGGCCCTGAAGCCTTCAGGAACCACTCGTGGGCGTTGCCCGTGTGGTTCGTCGTGAAGTCGCCCATCACCTTCAGGCCGCGCTCGTGAGCGGCCTCGGTGAGCCGGCGCAGCGCCGGCGCGCCGCCGAGCAGCGGGTCGATCTGCTCGAAGGACGACGCGTCGTAGCGGTGGTTGGACCGGGCCGGGAAGAAGGGGGTCATGTAGACGACGTCGACACCCAGTGACTCGAGGTGGTCGAGGTGCTCGGTCATGCCGTCGAGGTCGCCACCGTAGAGCTGGTGAGCCACTCCCTTCGGGCTCAGGTCCACGGGGTCGGACCATGCAGCGGGGATCGCCCAGTCGGGGGTCTCGCGCTTGTCGGCGCCTGCCGAGCGCGCGAAGCGGTCTGGGAAGATCTGGTAGACGACGGCGCCCAGGGCCCACTCGGGAGGGGGGCTCGAGTGCGCCACGAGCCGGAAGTCGCTGGCATCCGGCACGTCACGCTGGTGCACGCCTGTGCCGTTGAGCCACGCGTACTTCGTCGGACCGCCGGTGAGCAGGAAGCGGTAGCTCGTGACCGGGTTGTGGCAGGTCAGCGTCGCCCGCCACCACTCGTCGACCGCGGTCGTACGGACCTTGCGGGCGACCGTGAAGGTGGCCTCGCCGTCGGGTGCCGTGCGCACGTGGACGGACTCCACCTCGGCCTCGAGCGGCACGCGGACGAGCACGTGGACGCGGTCGCCGAGCCGGGGCGCCTGGTTGGAGACGTAACGCCCCGACCCGTCGTGGTGCGGCTGGCTGAGCCAGCTCTGCTGGCGGACCGGGGCGGGGCTCACTTCACGGACCCCGTGGTGAGGCCGCCGACCAGCTGCTTCTGGAAGGCGAGGTAGAGCAGCATGACGGGGATCGAGCCGAGCAGCGCGCCGGCCGTGAACCGCCCGAAGAGCTCGTTGGCGTTGGTGCCGAGCGTCATGCCGTAGAGGCCGACGCCTAGCGTCTGCTGGTCCACGTCGGTGAGGAAGACGCTCGCCAGCATGAACTCGCCGTAGAGGCCGACGAAGACGAGCATGAAGACCGTCACGAGGATCGGCATGACGAGCCGCAGGGTCATCGTGAAGAAGATCCGGGCGTGGCTCGCCCCGTCGACGATCGCCGCCTCGTCGAGCTCGCGCGGCACTGTGTCGAAGTAGCCCTTGAGCAGCCACACGTTGGCGCCGAGCGCCCCACCGAGGTAGGCGAGGATCAGGCCCGTGGTCGTGTTGAGGCCGATGGCGGGGAGCACGTCACCGATGCCGGCGAAGATGATGTACGTCGCGACGATCGCGAGCAGCGCGGGGAAGAACGTCGTCAACAGCAGGAACATCATGCCCGGCCGCCGACCCTTGAACCGCAGGCGGGAGAAGGCGAATGCCGCGCACGCACCGAGGAAGACCGCCATGAGCGCCCCGGCGAACGAGATGATCATCGAGTTCTTGTACCAGGTCCAGAACGGGCGCGAGCTGTCGTTGAACAGGTCGGTGAAGTTCTTCGTCGAGAAGCCGGAGGGCCACAGGCTGGCGGTGTTCAGCGTGCCGCTCGGGTTGGTCGCGGCGGAGTAGATGAAGAGGATCGGGAAGAGCGCCCACATCAGGGCAAGGATGCCCAGGGCGTGACGCCACCAGACCGAACCGCCGAAGCCCTTCTGCTTCGGCGAGACCGGAGTCGTGGTGCTCGGGGGTTCCAGCTCGACGTGGGCGTCCAGGCGCGGGTCGGCGGGCACGGGAGTGTTGAGGGTCGACATCAGTTGACCTCCTCGAGGGCCTTGGTGCGACGGAAGCCCGGGATGCTCATCAGCGCCACGAGCAGGAAGATGACGACCGAGACCGCGGCCGCGAAGCCGTAGTTCGGCGCGCTGCCGGAGAAGGCCAGGCGGTACGCATACGTGATGAGCAGGTCGCTCGAGCCGATGCTCGTGTCGGCGCCGTTGAACGGGCCGCCCTTGGTGAGCAGGTAGATGAGCCCGAAGTTGTTGAAGTTGAAGGCGAAGGACGCGAGCAGCAGCGGACCGACGGCCACGAGCAGCAGCGGCATGATGATCGAGCGCAGCGTCCGGAAGGCGTTGGCGCCGTCGATGGTCGCCGCCTCACGTACGTCCTGCGGGATCGACTGCAGGGCGCCGGTGCACACGATGAACATGTATGGGAAGCCGAGCCACAGGTTGGTGATGAGGATCGCCGCCTTGGCCCCGGCGGGCGTGCCGAGCCAGTCGACGTCAAGGCCCAGCGTCTGGTTGATGATGCCGTAGTCCTGGTTGAACATGCCCTTCCAGACCAGCGCCGTCACGAAGCCGGGCAGCGCGTAGGGCAGGATCAGCAGCGAGCGGTAGATCGCCTTGCCGCGCAGCCTCGGGTCGTTGAAGAGCAGGGCGATGAGCATGCCGAGCAGGAACGTCGAGAGCACCGACACGATCGCGAAGACGACGTTCCAGGCGAAGATGCCGAGGAAGCCGCTGCGGATCGTCGGGTCGGTGAAGATGCGCGAGTAGTTCGCGGCGCCGACGCTCTCCTTCCACCCCTGCGGGAAGCTCACGGTCGGGTCGGCGACGTCCACCCAGCGGGCGTCCTTGGGCGCATACACCGTCGGAGGCTTGGTGGACGAGTCGGTGAGCCTGTCGGCGGCAGCGTCATAGGTGACCGTCGATTTGCCCTCGAAGGCCTCGGAGAGGCCGACCGGCTTGACGCCACCGCCGTCGCTCGTCGGTACGGCGATCGCGGACAGGTCCTTGCTCCGGGCGTTGGCCTGCCGGGCCGTCAGGACGGTGTAACCCGGTGCCTTGGTGACCTTGCCCAAGGAGGTCTTCGCGACACCGGCCGCAGCCAGCGGCTTCAGGCCGCCCTTGTCGCCGACGAACATCGAGCCGTCAGGCTTGGTGAGCAACAGCACCAGGTCGGCGCTGGTGGGGTCGCCGCCCTCCTTCGTCGCGATCGACATCTTGTAGCGCGGGGTGTCGGGGACCTCACGGACCGACTGGGCCACGATGTCGGTGACCGCCTCCTGCTTGCTGTAGAGGTGCCCGTCGCCGTAGTTCGTCGTCGAGAGGTTGACGGTGTAGAGCACGGGCCACAGCTGGAAGAGGGTCATGAAGAGCAGACCCGGCACCAGGTACTTCAGGGGGACGGCCCGTCGCATCGCGTAGACCGCGAGGATGCCCATCCCCACGAGTCCGGCGATGACCACGGCCATCGTGTTGCCTGCCTCCGCGAGCCTGGTGGCGATCCAGAGGATGCCGGCCATCACCGCGACGATGAGAACCCACTTGATCGCGAGCGCGATGGGCTTGGTCATGTGACACGTCCTTTTGCGCCGACCCGGCGCCGTTGCCGTAGATACACGAAGGGGAGCTCTCGCGGAGCTCCCTGGTGGCCCGGGCCCGTACGCGTGGCCGGGCCGGGACCCCCGGGGGCCGCCCCCCCGGCGGACCCCGGAACCCCTGGTGGACCGAGCGAGCTCAGCCCTTGGCGATGTTGGCCGCGATCTCCTTGGCAGCAGCGTCGAGACGCTCCTTGGCACCGGCCTTGCCTGCGATGATGTCAGCGGTCGCCTGGCCGAAGGGGCCCCAGACCGAGTTCATCGCGGGGATGTTGGGCATCGGCTTGCCGTCGGCGCCGGCCTCGTACCACGCCTTGACGTCGGGGTCGCTCGCGGCGACCTCGTCGTAGGCCTCCTTGAGGGCCGGCGGACGCTTGCCGACCTCGAAGAGGGCCAGCTGGACGTCCTTGCGCGGGATGTAGTTCGTGACGAACTCCTGCGCGAGGGCGGCGTTCTTGGCCTTGCTCGAGACGTAGAACATCTGGACACCGAGGAACGGCTTCATGGCGCTGCCACCGGTGAGGCTGGGCAGCGGGGCGATGCCGTAGTTGATGCCGGCTTCCTTGGCCTTCGCGACGCTCCACGGGCCGGAGATCATGAACGGGGCGGCCTTCGTGTCGAAGAGCGCGTCCTGGTTCGTGTCGTCGACGTTGGTCGAGAGGACCTTCTTCTTGCCGAGCTCGCCGAGGACCTCACCGCCCTTGACGGAGTCAGGGGTGTTGACGATCAGCTTGTTCGGGTCGTAGTCGCCGTTGCCCTTCGTGGCGAAGATGCCACCCTCGGGGAAGGCCGAGAGGTACGGGTAGGCGAAGTACGCGTTGCCGACCTTGGAGACGAACTGGCTGAGGACCTGCTTGGCCTTGCCCGCCTTGACGAGCTTCTCGCCGGTGGCGACGAGCTCGTCCATGGTCTTGGGGGCGTTGGGGACGAGGTCCTTGTTGTACATCAGGCCGATGTTCTCGACGGCGTAGGGAACGCCGTAGGACTGGCCGTTGAACTTGGTGGCCGCGATGGCGTTCGGCAGGAACTTGGCCGCGACGTCCGAGCTGAGGTTGACCGGGGCGACCGTGGAGTTCTGGACGAGCTCGCCGAGCCAGTCGTGGGCGCCGACGATGACGTCGGGGCCCTTGCCGACCTTGGTGGCGTCCTTGAACTGGGCGCGGGTGTCGGTCGAGATCTGGACCTTGACCGTCACGCCGTTCTCCGCGGCGAACTCGTCGGCGTACTTCTGCACGGCCTTGGAGCGGTCGGCGTCGGTCCAGATGACGAGGTCGACGTTGGCGTCACGGACGGGAGCAGCGGTGCCGCTCGGCGTCTCGGGAGTGCCGCTTGTGGTGGCCTTGCTGCTGCCGGCGCTGCCGGCGGTGCCGGCGGCACCGGTGTTGGACGGGGTGGTGGGGCTGGACCCACCGCAGGCGCTGAGGGCCAGGGCGGCAACACCCGTGACGGCAACAGCGGCAAGCGCACGCTTGTGCATGGATTCTCCTTTGAAGCCAGGTGGCACACGCCGCCACCGGTGCCCCGGAATGTAGCAAGAACTTGCAGAGATCGGGAAACCCCTTGCAGCAAGTCTTTGCAACGTTCCGGATACATCGCGAAACGTCCGGTCAGCCCCTTTGGGCGCGGGTTCCCGCCACGTCGGCCCAGGGGTGGTCATCCTGCCACGCATGGGTCATGATGACGGTGCCTGCCCACCCGGGCACGCAGCACCTTTACAACGGATCGTCCGGCACGTTCCTGCCGGTGAAGGAAGGCAAAGAAGCCATGGCAACAGTGACGTTCGACAACGCGACGAGGCAGTACCCCGGCAACCCGGTCCCCTCCGTCGACAAGCTCAACATCGAGATCGCGGACGGGGAGTTCCTCGTCCTGGTCGGTCCCTCCGGGTGTGGCAAGTCCACCTCCCTGCGCATGCTCGCCGGACTCGAGGAGGTCAACGAGGGCCGCATCCTCATCGGTGACCGCGACGTGACCAACCTGTCCCCCAAGGACCGCGACGTCGCGATGGTCTTCCAGAACTACGCGCTCTACCCGCACATGACGGTCGCCGACAACATGGGCTTTGCGCTCAAGATCGCCGGCGTCGACAAGTCCGAGATCCGCAAGCGCGTCGAGGAGGCCGCCAAGATCCTGGACCTGACGCCCTACCTGGACCGCAAGCCCAAGGCGCTCTCCGGTGGCCAGCGCCAGCGCGTCGCCATGGGCCGCGCCATCGTCCGCTCGCCGCAGGTCTTCCTCATGGACGAGCCGCTGTCCAACCTCGACGCCAAGCTGCGCGTCCAGACGCGTACGCAGATCGCCTCGCTCCAGCGCCGTCTCGGCGTCACGACGGTGTACGTCACGCACGACCAGGTCGAGGCCATGACGATGGGCGACCGCGTCGCGGTGCTCAAGGACGGCATCCTGCAGCAGTGCGACAGCCCGCGGAGGATGTACGACCACCCGGCCAACGTCTTCGTCGCGGGCTTCATCGGCTCACCGGCCATGAACCTGATGAGCGTGCCCGTCTCCGATGCCGGCGTCGACCTGCACGGCCACATGGTGCCGATCGCCCGCCAGGACCTGTCCGGCGTGGGCAAGGACGTGACCCTGGGGGTCCGTCCCGAGGACCTCGAGCTGTCGTCCGACGCCTCGGGCATCCCGGTCACGGTCGACGTCGTCGAGGAGCTCGGCGCCGACGCGTACATCTACGGCTCCACCGAGCAGAAGCTGCTCGAGGCGACCGGTGAGAACGCCGGCGCGGTGCCGTTCATCGCGCGCGTCGACGGTCGTCGCCCCCCGGAGAAGGGCGAGAAGATCTACCTCAAGCCGAAGCACGGCCACGTGCACGTCTTCAACTCCGAGTCGGGCCTGCGCGTCGGCGACTGAGCCACCCCGCGTAGCGCCGAAGACGCCGCCGGGCCGGCACCCCTCGTGGGGTGCCGGCCCGGTGCCGTTGCAGGGCCGTTGCAGGGCCGTTGCAGGGCCGTTGCAGGGCAAGGGCCGGGGTGGAGCACAGGTCCGGCAAGGCGTGGTGGCGACCCTCGACCTCGGGCCGTTGGTGGACTGGCACCCCCACCCCTTCGTGAACGTCGCCACGATCGGCGACGGCTCGACGCTGCTCAATGCGCCCGCATCGCCGTGCTGTTCCTGGCTCTGGCCACCCTGGCGCTGTGGGCCGATCGACGCCTCTCGCGCGGGCGTGCCACGATGATGGCGTGACGCTCCAGATCACCACAGCCAGGCCCGAGTCCGCCCTGCTCGACCTGCCCTGGTCGACACCGCTCGAGGAGTGGCCGGAGCACTACCTGGCCGCCCTCCCCCGCGGCATCTCCCGGCACGTCGTGCGGTTCGTCAAGCTCGGCCCCCGGGTGCTCGCGGTCAAGGAGATCAAGGACGACCTCGCCGACCGCGAGTACGCCATGCTGCGCAACCTGCGCCGCATGGACGTGCCGAGCGTCGAGCCGTTCGGTGTCGTCCACGGCCGCACGACGCCCGACGGCGAGCCGCTCGACGCCTGCCTCGTCACGCGTCACCTGCAGTTCTCCCTCCCGTACCGCGCCCTCTACAGCCAGAACCTGCGTCCTGACACTGCGGTGCGCCTGATGGACGCCCTTGCCCTGCTCCTCGTGCGCCTGCACCTCGAGGGCTTCTGGTGGGGCGACGTGTCGCTGTCCAACACCCTCTTCCGCCGGGACGCCGGCGCCTTCGCGGCCTACCTCGTCGATGCCGAGACCGGCGAGCTGCACGCGTCGCTCTCCGACGGTCAGCGCGAGCACGACCTCGACATCGCGCGGGTCAACATCGCCGGCGAGCTGATGGACCTCGCGGCCGGCGGCTTCCTCGAGGAGCACGCCGACCCGTTCGACGTGTCGGCGTCGATCATCGAGCGCTACCACACGCTCTGGGACGCCCTCACTGGCACCGAGCGCTTTGAGGTCGGCGACCGTTGGCGCGTCGACGAGCGCATCCGGCGCCTCAACGAGCTGGGCTTCGACGTCGACGAGCTGTCGATCACCACCGACATCGGCGGCACGGAGATCGTGATCACCCCGAAGGTCGTCGACGCAGGCCACCACTCGCGCCGCCTGCTGCGCCTGACCGGGCTCGACGTGGGCGAGAACCAGGCCCGCCGCCTGCTCAACGACCTCGACGCCTACGCGGCCGCCACCGACCGCCAGGGCGACGACGAGGAGATCGTTGCGCACGAGTGGCTGGCCAAGGTCTACGAGCCGGTCACCCGCGCCGTGCCGCGCGAGCTGAAGGGCCGCCTCGAGCCGGCCGAGATCTTCCACGAGGTGCTCGAGCACCGCTGGTACCTGAGCGAGCGGGCCGGGCACGACACGCCGATCGAGGAGGCGCTGCGCGACTACCTCGCGACGGTCCTTCCGGCCAAGCCCGAGGAGAAGTCGGTGCTCGGCGTCGACACCGAGGAGATGCCGGTCATCAGCCGCTTCGACTGAGGACGTATGCCGCCTGGCCCGTCTGGCTTGTCTGCCCCGCTGGCTCGTCGCGGGGGCTGAGCAGCGCGGGTCGAGGTGCGCCGTCGCGACCGGGCCCGGCGGCAGACCTCGAACGGGTCTAGGCGCGCTCGTCGGCCGGGGTGGAGAGGATCTGGCCGAAGAGCACGGCGATCCACAGCAGGAAGGTCACGACGTGCACCGCGGTGCACCACAGGCAGATGGCGTGGACGCGGTAGAGCTCGGCCCACACGAGGTAGAGCGCCATGCCGAGGCCGATGGTGACCCAGCCGAGGCGGACGGCGTCGAGCCACCTCTCCGGTCGGCGCCAGACGCCGGGCAGGCACAGGGCCCCGGTGACGGCGAAGAAGACGAGCCCGAGCAGGGCGACGGGCACGCCCATGAAGGTGCTCCAGGCGCTCGTCGTGACCTTGGCGCAGTCGACGACGCCGCCGATGCTGCAGGCGAGGGTCGCGTTGGCCGTGAAGTGCTCGAACGTCAGGTACACCGAGACGAGCAGGCCCACGACGGCGAGCGCGAGGGACACGGGGGCGAGCCAGCCTGGCCGCGCGCGGCGGCCTGGCACCGCGGCCCCGCCCTCCGTGGTCGGGTCGTCGCGCAGTGAGCTCACGGGGACGTCACCGCTTGAGCAGCACGGACGCGGACGCGACGCCCTGGCTCGTGCAGACGTCGGCCGGCTTGCCCTTGGTCTCCTGGCAGATCTGGGCCGTGATCATGTTGATCGCCGGGGTGACCGTCTTGCCGATGTCGGAGGTTGGGTCCTGGATGCCGGCGATGATCTGGTCGTAGGTCTTGCCCTCGAAGGCGTTCGCGTCGACGGTCGCACCGTCGGTGGCGTAGGTGCCGCCGTAGGTGATCCACGGGATGCCGCCGCCCGGGTTGAACTTCTGGAAGAGCGCGAGGTTCTGGCCGTCGAGGGTCTGCAGGGGCTTGCCCTCGCGGTCCTGGGTCTCGATGGCCTCGAAGGCGACGACGTCGCTGGTGTACTTGGCGTCCTTGAACGAGAAGGTCGGGGTGTTCGGGTGCACGTCGGTGCTCGAGCTCGTCGTCTCGGTGACACCGGTGACCGTGCCGAAGCGCGAGAGTGCACCGATGAGCGCCCAGCGCTCCATCGCGCAGAAGGGGCAGTACTCGGCGCCGATGTAGAGCACCTTCGGCTTGCCATCCTGGGTCAGGGGGGTGGCACCGGCGAGCTTCTTGGGCGCCTGCTCCGGGGAGGGCGCCGGCGCCTTGTCGAAGAGGGCTGCGGGCAGCTTCTCGAGGGTGGCGAGGGCAGCAGCACCGCCGGACGCGGCTGCCGCCGGAGCCTCCTTGGGCCGGTTCGAGATGACGACCCCGACGACGACGGCGATGACCACGATGACGACGGCGACCACGGCAGCGACGACCTGGGTTCGCTGGCGGTCCTTGCGGGCTGCGTCAGCGCGCAGCTGCGCGGCTCGGGCCGCCGTCTCGGCACGGTTGCTGTTCGCCACGGTTTCGGTCCTCCGGGATCTTCTGCTGCGCCAACCGCAGCCGGGCTCTGGGTACTACCGCTCGTAGTTGACCTGCGCACGCACTCTACCGAGGTCACCTGAACCAGCGTCGGAGAGGGTCCGTGAGTTCCCGGTGGCGTCAGGAGGCGAGCACGTGTGCCGTCCGACCGGCCGGACCGCATACGTCAGCGGCGGCGCTGCCGGGCGATCTCGTAGAGCGTCACGCCCGTGGCGAGCCCGGCGTTCAGCGACTCGACGGCGGAGCTCATCGGGATCGAGACGATCTGGTCGCACGTCTCGCGCACCAGCCTGGAGAGGCCCTTGCCCTCCGAGCCCGTCACGATGACGAGCGGCTCGCTCGCGAGCGTGACGTCGGGCAGCTCGACGTCGCCGTCCATGTCGAGGCCGAGGATGAAGAAGCCGGCCTTCTTGAACTCCTCGAGCGCGCGGGTCAGGTTGCTCGCCCGTGCCACCGGGATGCGCGCGGCGGCGCCTGCCGAGGTCTTCCAGGCCGACGCGGTCATGCCGACCGAGCGCCGCTCGGGGACCACGACGCCGTGACCGCCGAAGGCCGCCACGGACCGCACGATGGCGCCGAGGTTGCGCGGGTCGGTGATGCCGTCGAGGGCCACGACCAGCGGGATGCCGGGCATCTCGGGGTCGATGAGGTCGTTCGGGTGGGCGTAGTCGTAGGGCGGCACCTGCAGCGCCAGCCCCTGGTGTACCCCGCCGTCGGTCAGGCGGTCGAGCTCGCCGCGGGGCGTCTCGAGGATCGCGAGCCCGCGTTCGGTGGCCAGCTTGAGGGCCTCGCGGACGCGGTCGTCGGTGTCGATGCGAGTCGCGATGTACATCGTGGCGACGGGCACGTCGGCGCGCAGGGCCTCGACGACCGAGTTGCGGCCGTAGACCATCTCGCTCGACGCCTTGCTGCCACGGCTCTTTGACCGCGTCTGCCCGCGGCCCCCCGGACCCGAGGTCCCGGTGCCGGCACGCTTCGCGACGGCCTTGGCCCGCTTGTGGGCGGGGTGGTACTCGCGGTCGGCGGCCTTGGGCGTGGGGCCCTTGCCCTCGAGCCCGCGCCGGCGCTGGCCGCCGGAGCCGACGGTCGCGCCCTTGCTGTTCTTGCGGATGGCGCCGCGCCGCTGGGAGTTGCCTGGCATGTCAGCCCTGTGCCTTCTCGGCCCCGAGGGCCGCAGTGGTGAGGTCGGTGATCTCGGTGGAGGCGGCGTCGCCGCGGCCCGGCCGCGCGAGCGACCACTGGGCCCCCGAGGGGGTGTCGGTGATCTCGATGCCGACGGACGTGAGGGTGTCGCGGATCTCGTCGGCCCGGTCGAAGTCGCGCTCCTGACGGGCGACCTGGCGGGCGTCGAGGTGTGCCCGCACCAGCGCCTCGAGAGCGCGCTCGGCGGCGACGTCCTCGCGGCTGCTGCCCGAACCCCAGTGCGGCGCGAGCGGGTTCACGCCGAGCACCTCGGTCATGGCGACCACGGCGGCGGCCGCCTCGAGGGCCACCTCGTCGTCGTCCTCGTCGAGCGCGCTGTTGCCGGCCCGCACCGTGTCGTGCACGACGGCGAGCGCCCCGCTGACGCCCAGGTCGTCGTCCATCGCCGCGACGAAGGCCGCCGGCAGCTCGGTGGCCGGCACCGGACGGATCCGACCGCGCCGCCCGGCACGCTCGAGGAAGCCCTCGATGCGCTCCACCGCAGCGGCGGCCTCCTCGAGGGAGCCGGGGTGGTACTCGATCATCGAGCGGTAGTGCGCCGCCGTGAGGTAGTAGCGCAGCACGATCGGCCGCGTCGTCTCGAGCAGGTGGCCCACCTCGAGGGCGTTGCCGAGGGACTTGCCCATCTTCTGGCCCTTGACCGTGACCCACGCGTTGTGGAGCCAGTAGCGGGCGAAGCCCAGGCCCGCCGCCCGCGACTGCGCCTGCTCGTTCTCGTGGTGCGGGAACCGGAGGTCGATGCCGCCGCCGTGGATGTCGAACTCGTCACCGAGCCAGCGCCGCGCCATGGCCGAGCACTCGAGGTGCCAGCCCGGCCGGCCGGCACCGAAGGGCGTCGGCCAGGAGGCGCTCTCGGGCTCGTCGGACTTGTGGCCCTTCCAGAGGGCGAAGTCGCGCGGGTCGCGCTTGCCGCGGGGGTCGGCGTCGTCGACGCTCGCCATGTCGTCGAGCGACTGGCCCGTCAGGGAGCCGTAGTCGGGCCACGAGCGCACGTCGAAGTACACGTCGCCGCTGCCGTCGGGGGCGGCATACGCGTGCCCCTTCTCGATGAGCGTCTCCATGAGCGTCACCATGTCAGGCACGTGGCCGGTGGCGCGCGGCTCGTAGGTCGCGGGCTCGACACCGAGGGCGTCGAGCGCCTGCGAGGTGAGGCGCTCGTTGCGGTAGGTCAGGGCGAACCACGGCTCGCCCGCCTCGGCCGCCTTGCGCAGCACCTTGTCGTCGATGTCGGTGACGTTGCGCACGAGCGTGACGTCGTAACCGTGGCCGGTCTCGAGCCAGCGGCGCAGCACGTCGAACGCGACGGCGAAACGGACGTGGCCGATGTGCGGCGCACCCTGGGTCGTGAGGCCACAGATGTACATGCCGACCTTGCCCGCCTCGCGCGGCGTGAAGTCGCGCAGCTCCCGGGTCGCGGTGTCGAACAGTCGTAGGCTCACCCGCCGAAGTCTATCGGCGCGTCGCCGGGCACCCGACCACGCACGATCGCCCACCGCGCTCCCACCCGAGCACACGGCATACGCCGTCCCGCGTATGCCGTGTGCCGCGGTCCCAGCGAGGGGCTCAGTGCCCCCTGCGGATCCACTCCTCGACGTCCGGCGACTCGTCGCCGATCGTCGTCGAGTCGCCGTGGCCGGTGAGGACCGCCGTCTCGGGCGGCAGCGAGAGGAGCTGCTCCCGAATGGACTCGACGATGGTCGGGAAGTCCGAGAACGAACGCCCCGTCGCACCCGGACCACCCGAGAAGAGCGTGTCTCCGGTGAAGACGACGCCGAGGTCGGCCGCGTAGAAGCAGCAGGCGCCCGGCGCGTGCCCGGGGGTGTGCAGCACGACGAGCTCGACGTCGCCGACAGGGACGACATCGCCGTCGGCGAGGTCCTCCGTCGGGGCGAGGTCGGGGTGGGCCCGGTCCCACAGCACCCGGTCGTCCGGGTGCAGCGCGACCTTCACGCCGGGGTGCGCGGCGAGCAGCTCGGGCACGACGGTGACGTGGTCGTCGTGGGCGTGCGTCAGCAGCACGTGCGTGAGGCGGCGGTCGCCGACCAGTTCGAGGATCGGGGCCGCGTCGTGCGGGGCGTCGATGACGACGCACTCCTTGTCGTCACCGACGACCCAGACGTTGTTCTCGACCTCCCACGTCCCGCCGTCGAGGCTGAAGGTGCCCTCCGTGGTGGTGTGGTCGATGCGGACGCCGCCATCGGAGGCCGGGGACTCGGCGGTCTCGTCGGCGCTCACAGCTCCACCACCGAGCGCAGCACCTCGCCGGCGTGCATCTTGTCGAAGGCCGCCTCCACGTCGCCGAGGCCGATGCGCTCGGAGACGAAGGCGTCGAGGTCGAAGCGGCCCTGCTTGTAGAGCTCGACGAGCATCGGGAAGTCGCGGCTCGGGAGGCAGTCGCCGTACCAGCTCGACTTGAGGGCGCCGCCACGGCCGAAGATGTCGATCATCGGCAGCGTCACCTGCTGGTCGGGCGTCGGCACTCCGACGAGGACGACCGTGCCGGCGAGGTCACGGGCGTAGAACGCCTGCTCGTAGGTCTCGGGGCGCCCGACCGCCTCGACGACGACGTCGGCGCCGTTGCCACCGGTCAGGCTGCGGATGGCCTCGACGGGGTCGGTGTCCGCGCTGTTGACGGTGTGCGTCGCGCCGAAGTGCTTCGCCTGCTCGAGCTTCGCGTCGCTGATGTCGACGGCGATGATCGTGGTCGCGCCGGCCACCTCGGCACCGGCGATGGCGGCATTCCCGACGCCACCGCAGCCGATGACGGCGACCGAGTCGCCGCGGCTCACCCCGCCGGTGTTGACGGCAGCGCCGAAGCCGGCCATCACGCCGCAGCCGAGCAGACCCACCGCGGCGGCGTCCGCCTCCGGCACCTTCGTGCACTGGCCTGCGGCGACCAAGGTCTTCTCGATGAAGGCGCCGATGCCGAGCGCCGGCGTCAGCTCCGTGCCATCGGTCAGGGACATCTTCTGTGTCGCGTTGTGAGTGTTGAAGCAGTACCAGGGCTTGCCCTTGGCGCAGGCGCGACACTGCCCGCAGACGGCCCGCCAGTTGAGCACCACGAAGTCACCGGCTGCGACCTCCGTGACGCCTTCTCCCACGGCCTCCACGTAGCCGGCGGCCTCGTGCCCGAGCAGGAACGGGTAGTCGTCGTTGATGCCACCCTCGCGGTAGTGCAGATCGGTGTGGCACACGCCGCAGGTCTCGATCCTCACGACCGCCTCACCGGGCCCGGGGTCCGGCACGACGACGTCGACGACCTCGACCTCGGCCCCCTTGCTGCGGCTGATGACGCCCTTGACGGTCTGCGGCATGACTGCTCCTTCTGCCTCGTCGGTACGGTCGGTCCGATCCTGCCAAATCCACTCGCCGATGCAACGAGTGGTACGCAAGTGCCCACTCGACCGGGACTTGGCCTGATTCGAGTGGGCACCCCTTCACGCGCTCCAAAAGGCGTTCGGGCTCAGCTGTCGCGGGTGGTCCCGCCCGTGCGCCGGATCTCGCCGGCATTCCCGGTGTCGTCGCCGTAGCCGGTCTCGCCGCGCAGGCCCTCGCCGTTGCGCGTGTCGTCCAGGCGGTTGCCGTGCTCGTCGACGCGGTAGCCCTCCTTGTCGGTGCGCACGTCCGGGTCGTGCAGGTCGGCCTGGCGCATCCGCTCGTCCCGCTCGAGACGGACCGCCTCGGCGTCGCCCGAGTGCTCCCGGGCCTCGGCCTCGAGGCGCTCCGCCTCGAGCCGGCGCTTCTCAGCCTCCGCACGGGCGAGCTCCGAGCGGGCCTTGGCCTCGGTCGCACTCACCTCGCGCTCCCGCAGCTTCTGGTCGTGCTCCGCCGCCTCCTGCCGGATCTCGGCCGCCTTGTCGCGTTTGGCCTCCTCGCGTCGACCCTTGGTGCGTGACGTCACGAACGCGATGACCGCGATCACGACGACCACGGCCACGATGATCCAGATGATGGTGCTGGTCTCCATACGTCCTCCTGGTGAGGGCTACAAGCGGCGACTGACCGCTCCACGGGAGTGCGTACCCGCGAGGCCGCGAACCCAAGCGGCGGCTGACGCGGGGGCGACCGGTGCGGCTCGGTCAGCGCTCCGACCGGAGGACGACGACGGCGGTGGCGATGGCGGCGACGCCCTCCCCACGGCCGGTCAGGCCGAGCCCGTCCGTCGTGGTGCCGCTGACCGACACCGGAGCGCCGGCCGCTCCGGACAGTGCCGCCTCTGCCTCGCCGCGGCGGGAGCCCACCTTGGGCCGGTTGCCGACGACCTGGACGGCGATGTTGCCGATCTCGTAGCCCGTCTCACGCACCAGGCGCGCCGCCTCCGCGAGCAGGGTGGTGCCGGAGGCTCCGGCGAGCTCGGGTCGGCCGGTCCCGAAGTGCGCGCCCAGGTCGCCGATCCCGGCAGCGGAGAAGATCGCGTCGCAGGCCGCGTGGGCCGCGACGTCGGCGTCCGAGTGCCCGTCGAGCCCTCGCTCACCCGGCCACCTCAGCCCGGCGACCCAGAGCTCCCGGTCCGAGCCATCGGGTGCGTATGCGTGGACGTCGACCCCGACGCCGACGCGCGGCAGGTGCGCCATCAGGCGTCCTTCCAGTCGATCGGTCCCCGGTGGACCTTGTGCGGGGCGGCCTGCGCCACCGGCTTGACGACCATCGTGTCGATGTTGACGTGCTGCGGGAGCCCGACGACGAACCCGACGCACTCCGCGACGTCCTCGGCGACCAGGGGACGGTCGACGTTGTCGTAGACCTTGTCGGCCGCCGCGCGGTCGCCGTGCAGGCGGGTGAGGGAGAACTCCTCGGTGCGCACCATGCCGGGGCGGATGTCGATGACGCGGATGTGCTCGCCGTTGAGCTCGAGACGCAGTGTCTCGGACACCACGGAGGTGCCGTGCTTTGCCACGACGTAGCCGGCGCCGCCCTCGTAGACGCGCTCGCCGGCGATGGAGCTGATGTCGACGATCGTCGCCCGTGCCGACTGCCGCAGCAGGGGAAGCGCAGCCTGGGTCACCCGCAGCGTGCCGAGGACGTTGGTGGCATACATCCGCTCCCACTCCTGCGGGTCGCCGTCCTCGACGCGAGTGACTCCGAGCGCGCCGCCCGCGTTGTTGACCACGACGTCGCAGCGGCCGAGCGACGCGACGCCCGTGGTCACCGACTCCGGGTCGGTGACGTCCATGACGAGGGCGCGGGCCGACCCGCCGCCGTCCTCGATGCTCGCAACCACCTCGTCGAGCTTCTCGCGGCGGCGCCCGGCGACGACGACGTGGAAGCCGTCCTGCGACAGTCGTCTCGCGACGGCGGCCCCGATGCCGGTGCCACCTCCCGTGATGAGGGCCGTCGGGCGGGACTGGTCGCTGCTGAGGTGGTCGCTCGTCACCCCGCCGAGGATAGGGGTCGCAGCCGGGTCAGCGGATCAGGAGGCGGGCGGCCGCGTCGAGGTCGGCGGCAGTGGTCACCTTCAGGGCCCGCACGTCTCCCTCGACGACGAGGACCCGCTCGCCGAGGCGCTCGACGAGACCGGCGTCGTCCGTGGCGACGCTCGAGACGGCGTGCGCCCGCTCGAGCACGTCCCGCCGGAAGCCCTGCGGCGTCTGGACCGCACGCAGGGCCGCACGGTCGGGCGTGCCCACCACGAGCCCGTCGTCGTCGACCTGCTTGATCGTGTCGACGACGAGCGTGCCGGGCACGACCGCGACGGCCCCGCCCGCCACCGCGGCGACCACCCGGTCGAACACCTCGACCGGTGTCAGGCACCGCGCCGCGTCGTGCACGAGCACGATGTCGACCTGGTCGCCCAGGGCTCGCAGACCGGCTGCGACCGAGTCGCCCCGCTCGGCCCCGCCGACGACCACGGTCACGCGGCAGCCCGACCCGGCCTCACGGCATACGTCCTCGACGAGGCTGCCGGCCTGCTCGCGACGGGACTCCGGAGCCACCACCACCACCTCGGCGACGGCCGCACACGACAGCACCCCCCGCAGGGCGTGCCCCAGCAGGGGGACGCCCGCGAGGGGCACGAACGCCTTGGGCACACCGGCCCCCAGACGCGAACCGGAGCCGGCCGCGACGACGATGACGCCGACGCGACCGGCCCCGGTCTCGTTGTTCAGGATGCTGCCCGGATCAGGAAGCGAGGACCTCGTCGAGGATGGTCTCTGCCTTCTCCTCGTCGGTCTTCTCCGCGAGCGCGAGCTCGGAGACGAGGATCTGGCGCGCCTTGGCGAGCATGCGCTTCTCGCCGGCCGACAGACCGCGGTCCTGGTCCCGGCGCCACAGGTCACGAACGACCTCGGCGACCTTGATGACGTCACCCGAAGCCAGCTTCTCGAGGTTCGCCTTGTAGCGACGCGACCAGTTGGTCGGCTCCTCCGTGTGCGGGGTGCGCAGGACCTCGAAAACCCGGTCCAGACCCTCCTGGCCCACGACGTCGCGGACACCCACGAGGTCGCAGTTCTCGGCGGGGACCTCGATCGTCAGGTCACCCTGAGCGACCTTGAGCTTGAGGTAGAGCTTGTCCTCTCCCTTGATCGTCCGTGTGTTGATCTCTTCGATCAGTGCAGCCCCGTGGTGGGGGTACACGACCGTCTCGCCGACCTTGAAAACCATCTGCTGTTTTCCCCTTTCGCGACCTCAAGATTATCACGAAGCGGTGCACATCGCGATCTCAGGATCCGGCATCTGCGCAGGTCAGAGCCACAGTCGCAGGTCAAGGGGGCGAGATCGGGCCCTTGACAGAACGCCGGTTCACGTGCATCACGGGGGTCCGACTGCTCGCCGAGCCGCGTCCCGACGACGCGCGGCGGGTGCTCCGTCCCGCCCTGATCGGCGCCGGTAGGCTGGTGCCCGTGAAGCGTCGATACCCCGCCATGAGCCCCGTGCGCCGCCCGTCCACCCGCCAGGTGTCGACCCTGCTCGCCGGTGTGGCCCTCGCCGTCGTGACGACCGGTTGCCAGCTCGAGAACCCAGTCCAGACCAACGCTCCCTACCAGCCCGCCGACGGCGTGCAGGCGGACGTCGGCCAGCTCGCCGTGCGCGACCTGGTGCTCGTCGGCAACGGCACCGGCCCGGTGGTCATCTCCGGGTCCGCCTACAACTACGGCAACCAGGACCTCACGGTCCAGATCGCGCCGCAGCCGGACCCCAATGCGACCACGCCGCCCTCCGGGTCCGAGCTGCAGCTGCGCCCCTACGAGCAGGTCGACCTCTCGACCAAGGGCCTGCAGCTCACGGGCATCACGACGCGCCCGGGGGGTCTCGTGCCGATGACCCTCACCTCGAGCGCCGGCGGCACCACGGTCGTCAGGGTGCCCGTGCTGCCCGTTTCCGGGTACTACTCGACGGTCACGCCCGCGCCGACCGGCAGCTGAGCCGGCGCCACAGCGGTCGGCTGCGCCGGCGCGAGAGCGGTCACGCCGCCTCGAACTTGTAGCCGAGACCGCGGACCGTGACGATGTGCACGGGGTTCGCAGGATCCGGCTCGATCTTGGCGCGCAGGCGCTTGACGTGCACGTCGAGCGTCTTGGTGTCACCGACGTAGTCGCTGCCCCACACCCGGTCGATGAGCTGCATCCGGGTCAGGACCCGCCCCGAGTTGCGCAGCAGGATCTCGAGCAGCTCGAATTCCTTGAGGGGCAGCGTGACCGAACGCCCCTGGACGCGGACCGTGTGGCGCTCGACGTCCATCCGGACCGGGCCGGACTCGAGCGTCGCAGGCAGCAGGTCCTCGGGCTCGGCTAGCCGGCGCAGCACCGCCTTGACCCGTGCGAGCAGCTCACGGCTCGAGTACGGCTTGGTGACGTAGTCGTCCGCGCCGATCTCCAGGCCGACGACCTTGTCGATCTCGCTGTCCTTGGCGGTCACCATGATGACCGGCACCGTCGAGCGCTGGCGCAGCGCACGGCATACGTCCACCCCGGAGAGCCCGGGCAGCATCAGGTCCAGCAGCACCAGGTCGGCGCCGTTCTTGTCGAACTCGGCCAGGCCGTCCGGCCCGGTCCCGGCCACGGCGACGTCGTAGCCCTCCTTCTTCAGCAGGTAGGACAGCGGGTCGGAGAACGACACCTCGTCCTCGACGATGAGAATGCGACTCAAGACGGGCCTCTCAGGGTGGGGAAGCGTGGGTGTGGATGCTCGGGTGGTCAGCAGTGGTCAGCAGTGGTCAGCGGTCGTCAGCGGTCGGGCGAGGTCTGACGCGGCCTGGCGGGGTCGGGCTGCTCCAGGAGCCGGTCGGCGTCCGCGACCAGGGCGGCCGGCACGGCCGGGGCCTGGGGAGCGATAGCGGCGGACGCGTGCGCGGCGGGCAGCTCGATCGTGAAGGTGGACCCCCGGCCGGGCTCGGACCACACCGACACGTTCCCGCCGTGGTTGTCTGCCACGTGCTTGACGATGGCGAGACCGAGGCCGGTCCCGCCGGTGGCTCGCGAGCGCGCCGTGTCGACGCGGTAGAAGCGCTCGAAGATGCGCTGCTGCTCGTCGGCCGGGATGCCGAGGCCCTGGTCGGTGACCGACACGTCGATGACGCCGGACCGGCCGTGGCGGACCATGACCCCGACGCGGGTGCCGGAGTCGGAGTAGGCGATGGCGTTGCCGATGAGGTTGCTGACGGCTGTCGTGACGAGCTCGGCGTCACCCCAGACCTCGCACCCGTCGTCGATGGCCGTGACGAGCTCGATGCGGTGCTCGTCGGCGATGAGGCGGCTGCGCTCGGTGGCGTCGCGGGCGCACGCGCCGACGTCGATGAGCGTCGGGTCCTTGATGACGTCGGCCCCCTGCAGGCGGGACAGCTCGACGATCTCCTTGACGAGGCGCGTCAGCCGGTCGGACTCCACGCTCATGAGCTTCGCGAAGCGGGCGACCGCCTCCGGGTCGTCATGGGCGTCGAGCACGGCCTCGGCGAGCAGCGAGATGCCGCCGACCGGGGTCTTCAGCTCGTGGCTGACGTTGGCGAGGAAGTCGCGGCGGATCTCCTCGACACGGGCGGCCTTGGAGCGGTCCTCGACGAGGAGGAGCACGTGGTCGGCACCCAGGGGCGCGACGCGGGCCGCGACGACGAGGCGGCCGTCGCCGATCCCCTTCTGGAGCGTCAGCTCGGCCTCCCGGATGACGCCGTCACGGCGTACGGCCCGGGCGAGGTGGAGCAGCTCGGGGTGGACGAGCTCCTGTCCACGCACCAGGCCCTGCGCCACCGCGGCCGGGGAGTTGTTGACGACCCGGTCCGAGGAGTCGACGAGGATGCCGCTCGAGCGCAGCACGGCGATGACGTCACCGACGCCCGGGGGCAGGGGATGGTCCGGAAGGGGCGATTCCTCGCCCTCGGTCGAGCGGTCCGAGAGGCGTACGGCGACCATCGCGACGCCGCCCAGGGCGAGGCCGGCGATGCCACCGAGCGTTGCCGCGGTCGTCGGGTCCACGACACTCAGGGTACGCATGGAGTCGAGCTCCGCCGACCAGGCGTAGCGGCGTCGTGCGGGGAGTGAACCCACTGTTCACCTGAGCGCCCCCACCCATTCACGCGGGCCTGCGAACCTACGCATCAGCGGACCCGTGTCGCCCGTCCCCCGTATGCCGCGTGCGCACCTCACGCAGTGGCACTCTGGCTCGACACGAGCGCCCGACACCGCACGACCGGCAACCGACAGGAAGACCATGCGCGACCAGTTCCACGAGGACCTCGACACCATCTCGGACCAGCTCGTCGAGCTGACCCGTCTCGCGGGGTCGGCCATCTCCCGCGCGACGACCGCGCTCCTCGACGCCGACGTGCACCTGGCCGAGTCGGTGATCGACGCGGACCGCAAGCTCGACGACATCCGGATCGACCTGGACGAGCTGTCCATCGACCTGCTCGCCCGCCAGCAGCCGGTGGCCACCGACCTGCGCATCGTGGTCACGGCGATGCACATGAGCTCGGACCTCGAGCGGATGGGCGACCTGGCCCGCCACGTCGCCAAGGTGGCGCGGCTGCGCACGCCGGACTCGGCGGTGCCTCCCGAGCTGCGCTCGCACATCCTGCAGATGGGCCAGGTCGCCGAGGCGATCGTGGCCAAGTGCGGCTCCATCATCGCGAGCAAGGACGTCGCCGCCGCCATCGCGCTCGAGAAGGACGACGACGCGATGGACGAGCTGCACCGCCAGCTCTTCGCGGCGCTGCTCGACGAGAACACGTCATGGCCGCGCAGCGCGATCCTCGACCTGACCCTCGTCGGCCGTTACTACGAGCGGTTCGCCGACCACGCCGTGTCGGTCGCTCGCCGCGTCATCTACCTCGTCACCGGTGAGTACGACCAGAACGTCAGCTTCGACCACGAGGACGACGAGGACGCCGACGTGATCGCCGAGATCGAGCGGGACGAGAACAGCGACCGCAGCGCCTGACGCCACCCCCACCTCCTTTTTCACCGTCGAAAGGCCACAAACCGGGCTCCGCCTGGTGGCCCTTCGACGGTGAGGGGCCGGTTTGTGGCCTTTCGACGGTTGGGGGGTGGCGGGGTCGGGTGTCAGCGGCCCTGGTTGGCGACGGCTGCGGCGGCTGTCGCGGCGGCCTCGGGGTCGAGGTAGCGCCCGCCCGGGGTCACGGGACGGAACGACTCGTCGAGCTCGTAGACGAGCGGCATACCGGTGGGGACGTTGAGGCCGGCGATCGCCTCGTCCGAGATGCCGTCGAGCGTCTTGATCAACGCGCGCAGCGAGTTGCCGTGAGCGGCGATGAGCACGGTCAGGCCGTCGGCGAGGTCGGTCTGGATCTCATTCTCCCAGTAAGGCATCAGGCGCGTCACGACGTCCTTGAGGCACTCGGTGTCGGGCATCGCGGGGCCGAGGCCGTGGTAGCGGGCGTCGCCGTGCTGCGAGAACTCGTCGTCCCGGTCGATGGGCGGCGGCGGCACGTCGTACGAGCGGCGCCACAGCATGAACTGCTCCTCGCCGAACTGCTCGAGCGTCTGCTTCTTGTCCTTGCCCTGCAGCGCGCCGTAGTGCCGCTCGTTGAGGCGCCAGTCGCGCTTGACCGGGATCCAGTGGCGGTCGGCGGCGTCGAGCGAGAGGTTCGCGGTGGTGATGGCCCGGCGCAGCAGCGAGGTGTGCACGATGTCGGGCAGGATGCCGGCCTCCTTGAGCTGCTGACCGGCCCGCACGCCCTCGGCGCGGCCCTTGTCGGTCAGGTCGACGTCGACCCAGCCGGTGAAGAGGTTCTTGGCGTTCCAGTCGCTTTCGCCGTGGCGGACGAGGACGAGCGTGTAGGTCATGCGGCCAAGCCTATCGACGGCCGATCAGCCCCCCGACGCGTCGTCCAGCAGGTGACGGAAGGCGTCGAGGTTGCGGGTGGACTCCCCGCGCGACACGCGCCAGGCCCACTCCTTCCTCATCGAGCCGAGGAAGCCGAGCGCGAGCAGCTCGTTGAAGACGTCGTCGCTCGCCGCGAGCACGATCCCGAAGAGCTGGTCGAGGTGCTCCGGCTCGACGGCGACCGTCGGCACCTCTCCCCGCAGGTAGACGTCGCCGTCGGTGTCGATGGCATACGCGACGCCCTGCAGGCGCAGGTTCTTGCGCAGGAGGGTGCGGTAGAACGCCTCGTGGTTCTCGTCGGGGTTGCGGATGACGAACGCACTGACGCTCGTCGTCCGCTCGCGCACGAGCACCGACACGACCGTCTTGAGCTTCTTCTCGCCGGGCAGCGTGACGACGTACTCCCCCGCGCGACCGCCGAGCTCCCACTCGAGCCCCACGGAGCCGAGGTATGCCGTGAGCCGGCCTTCCGCGGCCGCGGCCGGGTCCCGCTCCGGCGATCCCTCGTCGCGCACGGCGTTCACGGGATCACCGCGGTGGGCACGCCGACGAGGTGCAGTCCCTCGTCGCCGGCGGCTTCGCTGCCACCGGTCGCGCGCTCGCGGATGGCCTGGCGGTAGACCTCGAGGAGCCGGTCGGTCGTGGCGCTCCAGCCGAACTGCGCGGAGTGCCGGACGGCGGCGTCGCCCAGGGCCAGGCGTCGGGCGTCGTCGTGCAGCAGGTCGTCGACGGCATCGGTCCAGTCCGGTGTGGCGTGACCGTCGACCAGGACGCCCGCGTCGCCGACGGCGGTCGGCAGCCCCCCGACCCGGGCGGCGACGACGGGGGTGCCGCAGGCCTGGGCCTCGAGCGCGACGAGGCCGAACGACTCCGAGTGGCTGGGCACGAGCACGAGGTCGGCGGCGCGGTACCACTGCGCCAGGACCGCCGGCTCGACCGGCTTGACGAAGCGCACGACGTCGTCGACGCCGAGGGACCGCGTCAGCTCCTCGAGCTCGTGTGGCCGGGTGAGCCCGCTGCCGCTCGGGCCGCCGACGACCGCGACGGTGAGCCGCTCGCGGCGCTGCGGGTCGCGGCGCACCAGCTCGGCGGCCACGCGCACGAGCACGTCCGGCGCCTTGAGCGGCTGGATGCGTCCGACGAAGAGGAGCAGCTGACCCTCGACGGGAAGTCCGAGCTCTCGACGGGCTGCCGAGGTGTCACCGGGACTGAAGGTGGCGAGGTCCACACCCGGCGGCACGACGGACACCTTGGCCGGCGGGGCGGCATACAGCTCGACGAGCTCACGGGCCTCGTCGTCCGTGTTGGCGATGAGCCGGTCAGCGGCCTCGACGACCTGGACCTCGCCGATCTCACGGCCGCGCGGCTCGGGCGCGTCGCCATCGGCGAGGTGGAGGTTCTTGACCCGGGCCATCGTGTGCATCGTGTGCACGAGCGCGACGCGCCAGCGGTCGGCGGCGAGCCACCCGACCTGGCCCGACAACCAGTAGTGCGAGTGGACGAGGTCGTAGTGGTCCTCGGGCACCGAGAGCCCGGCCTGCATGATGCCGGCGGAGAAGGCGCACAGCTGCCCCGGCAGGTCGTCCTTGCCCAGGCCCTCGTAGGGGCCGGCCGTCACGTGGCGCACGCGTACGCCGGGCACGAGCTCGACCTCGAGCGGGGTGTCGCCGGTGGTGCGGCGGGTGAAGATGTCGACCTCGACTCCCCGGGCAGCCAGTTGCTTCGCGGTCTCGGCGACGTAGACGTTCATCCCGCCGGCGTCACCGGTGCCGGGCTGCTCGAGGGGCGAGGTGTGGACGCTGATCATCGCCACGCGCTGTGGATCGGCCGCCATCGGCTTCCCTTCGTCCTGGGTCTCGTCGTCCCGCTCTTCCCGACTCAACCACACGCACGATTCGATGTATTCCGGCGCCACCCTTGACGCCGGTACACATCGACCCACGCTGAAAGGACGGTTTCGGACCGCCGGCAGCTGCTGGCTAGGCTGCCACGGTGCCCTCCCGCCAGCGCCCCGTCGGCACCGTCACCCGGGGCACGACGAACCCGAACCGGCTGCGGCGGTGTGACCGGTGGATCGCCGGACCACAGGCCTGGCGCCTACGCCGCAGCCCGACCGCTCCCGTCGTCGTCGACCTCGGCTACGGCGCCTCTCCGGTGACCGCGGTCGAGCTGCACGACCGTCTGCGACGGGTGCATTCCGACGTGCAGGTGGTCGGCATCGAGATCGATCGGGCCCGGGTGGCCGCCGCCAAGCCGCTCGAGCGCGAAGGACTGGGCTTCCGGCTCGGCGGCTTCGAGGTGCCCTTGGACGGTGGCGCGCGCCCCACCGTCGTGCGGGCCTTCAACGTGCTCCGCCAGTACGCCGAGGACGAGGTGCCGTCCGCGTGGGCCAAGGTGCAGGAGCGGCTGGCCCCGGGCGGCCTGCTCGTCGACGGGACGTGTGACGAGATCGGCCGCCGGGCCGCCTGGGTCGCGGTCGACGCGTCCGGCCCGGTCAGCCTGACCATCTCGATGCGCCTTGGTGGGCTCGAGCGGCCGTCCGACGTGGCGGAGCGGCTGCCGAAGTCCCTCATCCACCGCAACGTGCCCGGAGAGCCGGTCCACGCCTACCTCTCCGACCTCGACCGGGCCTGGGCCCGCAGCGCGCCGCAGTCGTCGTGGGGCGCCCGCCAGCGTTTCCTCGCCGCCGTCGCGGAGGTGGGTGAGAGCTGGCCGCTCCTGGACGGCCCCTCACGCTGGAGGATCGGCGAGCTCACCGTGGACTGGACGGCCGTCGCACCGGCCACCGGCTGAGGTCAGCCGAGCTCAGACCGGGCTCCCCGGGCCGTGTCCCGCCCGCAAGCCGCCTCAGCGGACGTAGTCGTCCTCGAGCCGCTCGATGTCGGTCTCGTCGAAGTGGCCGAAGCCCACCTCGAGCAGGCGCCCCGGGCGGTCGCCGGAGTTGCCCATGCGGTGGATGGCGTTGCGCGGCACCCAGACGGTCTCACCCGGCTGGGCGCTCCACGTGCGGTCGTCGACGGTCACGTCGATCGGCACGTCCAGCACCTGCCACATCTCACCGCGGTGGTCGTGGCGCTGGAGCGAGAGCCGGTGGCCCGGCTGCACCGTGATGATCTTGACGGTGACCTGCTCGTTGGAGACGAACTGCTGGAACTGGCCCCACGGCCGCACCGCGACGAAGATGTCCTCGGCGGGGTTGCGGTCCCCGAGCTCGTAGTCATCTGGCGTGTGCACCGGTGGGAGGTCGCTCTCCAGGACCTTCGGGACAGGGTCCCAAACGGTGGCACCCGCACGGTGGTGGTCGGTCATGGTTCCCCCATCATCGGTGGATGTTCAGTGTGCCTCACATCGCTACCGCTGATGCACCGGACGAAGGATAGTGCCTACCAGCCGCCGCTCGAACGGCCACCGATGCCCCGGACCTGGCGCAGTGCCGGGCGGACATCGGCGAGGTAGACCGCCGACCCGACGAAGGCGAGGAGCCCGAAGATGCTGAGCGGGTTGAACAAGGTGACGAAGCCGATCGCGAGCGCGACCCCCAGCACCACGAGCCAGAACGTACGCGTGCGCTTGCCGGCCGCCACATAGGCGTTCTCGGGGTGGCGCAGGGCGTCGACGAACGCGAAGATCTCACACCCGAGCGCGACCGCGCCGAGGACGAGGAGGACGACGCTCTGGAACCCCGAGTACAGCTGCATGGCGCAAGCGTAACCCGCTGGAGCCCGCTGGCCCCGGTTCGGCGTCTCAGGCGTCGACGACGAGCGTGACCGGCCCGTCGTTGACGAGCGAGACCGACATCATCGCCCCGAATCGCCCCTCCGCGACCTCGAGGGCGCGCTCCCGCAACGCCGTCACCAGGGCCGCGACGAGGGGCTCGGCGACGGGGCCCGGGGCGGCCGCGCTCCAGGACGGCCGTCGGCCCTTGCGGGTGTCGGCATAGAGCGTGAACTGGCTGACGACGAGCACCGGAGCCCCGGCCTCGGTGAGACTCTGCTCGTCGCGCAGGATGCGCAGCTCGGCGATCTTGCGCGCCATCCGCTCGACCTGCTCCGGCCCGTCGTCGTGGGTGACGCCGACGAGCGCCAGCAGCCCCGGGCGGTCGATCGAGCCGACGACCTCGCCGTCCACCTCCACGTGCGCGCGGGTCACGCGCTGGAGCACCGCCCTCACGACGACCTCGGCACGACGCGCCGCGTCAGATGCCCACGGCCACGACAGCGCCCACCGGCTGACCGTGGCCGAGAACGGGCTGGTTCTCCAGGACCTCGAGCAGGTCCTCGTCGCCGACCCCGATACGGCGGAGCACGGCGGCGAGGAGCACGCTGCGGGCCCGGGACGACCCGTCGGCCACCTTCAGGGCGATGCCACGCCCGTCCGCGAGACCGACGGCGTAGACGGCCTCCGCGCCGTCCTTGGCGACGAGCCCGTCGACGGACCGGATGAGGGCGGTGACGTCCCGGTGGGTGCCGCCGAGGTACTCCGGGAAGTCACGGATGGCCGTCGCGATCCGAGCCTCCGGTCCGGACGTGGCGGCCGCGAGCCGCCCGAACGAGCGCGCGAGGCCAGTCAGCGGGACAGCGTGGATCGGGGCGCCGCAGCCGTCGACGGCCACGGCGCTCGGCTCGAAGCCCGTGAGCTCACTGACGACGTCGGCGATGGCCTGCTGCAGCGGGTGCTCGGGGTCGCGATAGGTGACAAGGTCCCACCCGTTGACGACACAGGTCGCCAGCATCGAGGCGTGCTTGCCGGAGCAGTTCTGCACGATCGACTGCTTCGGGCGGCCGCTCGCGATCCACGCGATGCGGGCGGCCTCGTCGTAGGGGTAGTCCGGCGTGTTCTGCAGGTCGGTCTCGCTCAGGCCCGCGCCGGCGAGGATCTCGCGGGCGGCCTCGACGTGGAAGGCCTCACCGGAGTGGCTCGCGCAGGCGAGCGCAAGGAGGCGACCATCGGTGGCGAGTCCGGCCCGCACCATCGCGAGCGCCTGCAGCGGCTTGCTCGAGCTGCGGGGGAAGACCGGGCCGCTCGCGTCGCCGACCTCCAGCTCGACGGACCCGTCGGGCGCGGTGACGACGGCGGTGCCGTGGTGGACCGACTCGACGAACCCGGCCCGGACGACCTGCGCGACGACCGGTGCATGGGCGAGCGCGGCGCTGACGTGGTGGTCAGGCGCGGAGGTGGCAGACGGGGTGAGGTGTTCGGACACGACCCGAAGTATGCCGGAGGAACACGAACGGGCCGCCACCCCGGGTGGGGTGGCGGCCCGGTCAGCGGGCCGGCACCGAGCGTCAGCTCGTCGAGCCAGAGGTGGTCGTCGTGCTCTGGGCCGGCGTCGTCGCCGGAGCCGACTTCTTGGCGGGCGTGGCTTTCTTCGTGGCGGACTTCCTCGTCGACGAGGCCTTCTTCGCCGGCGTCGCGCGCTTGGTCGCGGTCTTGCTGGCCCTCTTGGTCGTCGCCTTGGCCGCCGTGCCCGAAGCGGCCTTGGTGGCCCTCTTCCTGACCGGGGCCGTCTTGCGGGCGACGGTCGCGTTCGCGTCGTCGGTCGTGGCGGAGCTGCGAGCCGCGACCTTGCGGGTGGTTGCGGCCTCGACCGCGTTGGCCCGGCGCGTCGCAGCGGCCTTCTGGGCCGTCGACCGGCGGATCGCCTGTTCGTGCGCGGCGGTGCGCGTGACGGGGACCGGGGCGGCGGCCGACTCGACGGCCTCGGTGGCGGCCCCGACCTGCGAACCGACCTTCGACGCGTCCTTGGCGATGACGTCCGCCAGGGTCTGGGCGACCTTGGTGCCCTCGGTCACGGCGGTTCCGGCGACGCGACGCCCACGCGTCACCGTGGCCGTGCCGCGCTCGGCGAGGTCGTATGCCGTCCGCTCCCCCTGGGCGCGCAGGTCGGTGACCACCTTCTCACCGCGGGCGGCAGCTGCGCCGTACTGGTCCTTGGCGTTGCTGGCGATGACGAGGCCCTCGTTGAGGACGCGGGCCGGGAGGTCCTGTGCCTGCGTGACGAAGCGCTCGGCATACGTCGTCGCGAGCTTCTGTAGCTCCGCGGTGCGGCCCTGGAGGTCGGCGATGCGCTTCTGGAGGTCCTTCTGCAGCTGGTTCGCCTCCTTCTTGGCGCCCTTGCGCAGGTCGACGTTCTTGGCCTGCTTGCGGGCGACCTCGAGCTGCTCGCCGGCGGTGCGCACGGTGTCGATCGCGATGTTCGCGGCGCCGACCACGGCGTAGAACGGCGTCGCGTCGACCTGCACCTCGGGCATGCGGCCCTCGACCTGCACGAGCTGGCCGCGCACGTCGGCCACGGCGGCCTCGGCCTGCTTCTGGGCGTCCCTGACGGCCTGGGTGATCTTCTTGCTGACTGCCATCTCAGTTCTCCTTCTCGTTGAGCTCGGGGGCAGCGGTTTCGCTGCGCGACGGGCGGCCGCGCGGGGCTGCGGGTGCAGCCGTCGTCGCGGGAGGTGGTGGCGGCGCGGCTGCGGCCGGGGTGGCCCCGCGCTCGCCGACGAACGACAGGTAGATGTCGACGAGCACCGTGCGTTGCCGGTCGGTCAGGACCGGGTCGGCGGCGATGGCGGAGAGGACGTCCGGGGTGGCGGCAGGGTCGCTGTCGGCGACCCGCTCGTCGAGGATGCCGGCCCGGACGTAGAGCGACTCGGCCGAGACCTGCAGCCCCTTGGCGATCTGCTGCAGGATCTCGGCACTGGGCCGTTTGAGCCCGCGCTCGATCTGCGACAGGTAGGGGTTGGAGACTCCGGCCATCTCGGCGAGCTGCCGCAACGACAGCTGGGCGCTCTCGCGCTGCTCGCGCAGGTAGGCCCCGAGGTCGGGTAGCGGAAGCTTGCTCATGCCTCCATTGTGCTAACTACAGCAAGCAGAATGCAAACTCTGGGAAGCGTGAGACGTCCCACACACGACTCTCAGGGGGTTCTGCGGTCCTTGATCGCGAGCACCTCGCGCGCCTCCGTGGTCGACATCGGTGGGCGCTGCATGACCGTGGCGATCTCGGCGGCCCTCGCCACGAGCTCTCGGTTGTCGGCGACCGGCCGGCCCTTGGCATACACCAGGTTGTCCTCCATGCCGACCCGCAGATGGCCGCCGGCAGACAGGGCCGCGGCCACGATCGGCAGGTGCGCCCGGCCGATCCCGGTGGCCGACCAGCTCGTCACCTCGGCCGGGAGCATCGAGACGCCGGCGAGGAGCGCCTGGGGCGTGCCCGGCATCGAGCCCGGCACCCCGGTGACGAAGTCGACGTGGACCTTGCCGCCGTAGGGCAGGCCGCACTCGTCGATGAGCCGGCGCAGCGCGTGCACGTGACCCAGCTCGAAGAGCTCGAACTCCGGCACGACCTCCCGTTCCTGGGCCTGGCGGTAGAGGTCGACCATGAAGCCCCACGGGTTGAGGAAGACGCCGTCGCCGAAGTTCGTGGTGCCGCACGTCAGCGAGCAGGAGTCGGGGCCGGCGTCGAGCACGGTCAGGCGCTGCTCGAGCGGGTCGGTGATCGACCCGCCCGTCGAGAGCTGGACGACGAGGTCGGTGGCCTCGCGGACGCCGTCGACGGCTTCCTTGAGCAGCACCCCGTCGAGCGTCGGCTGGTGCTCGCGGTCACGCACGTGGATGTGGATCAGCGCCGCGCCGGCCTCCTCGCAGGCGACCGCCGTCTCGACGAGCTCCTCCGGCGTGGTCGGCAGGGCCGGGACGTCGGCCTTGGCCGTCTCTGCCCCCGTCGGCGCGACGGTGATCAGCGTGCTCGCCGGGGCGGACCGGGCGCGTGCGGTCGTCATGGCGCTCATCCTGCCAGCGCCCGCGCCGCCAGGGCTCAGGGCGCGACGATCGTCGTCTGTGCCGCAGAGAGGTCGTCGACGAGCAGCTCGAGGGCGGGGTCGGTGTTGCGCTTGATGATCGCCAGGGCGATGGGCCCGTCGACGTGGTGACGCCCGACGGACGTGACGTGGCCGATCACGCGCTCTCCCGCACGGACCTCGCTTCCCCGCGCCGGAAGGACGTGGCCGGAGCCGTCGAGGTGGAGGAAGACCAGACGGCGCGGCGGCCGGCCGAGGTTGTGTACGCGAGCGACCGTCTCCTGCCCGCGGTAGCAGCCCTTGTGCAGGTGCACCGCGGTACGCAGCCAGTCGACCTCGTGGACGATCGTGCGGTGGTCGGTCTCGAGCCCGAGACGTGGGCGCCACGCGGCGATCCGCAGCGCCTCAGCCGCCCAGAGCCCGGCCACCGGCCGGTCGCCTACTGCGGCAACGAGACCCGCCCGCGGCACGATGACCTCTCGCCAGGCACGCTCCGTGCCGGGATGGTCAACCACCGGGCCGTATGCCGTCGTGTCGCCGACGAGGTCGGGCCACGGGTCGCGCCAGGCCAGGGGCTCGCCCGCGACCGACTCGCTCGCGTGCGGCTCGCCGAGCACGGCCCAGTCGTCGGTGACCAGGGCGACCTGGACACGCAGCATGAAGCGCATCTTGTCGAGCCACCCGGCGAGCGCCGGGCCGGCGCCGGGCTCGGTCGTGATCCACATGGTCTCGCCGTCGTCGACGAGGTGCAGCGAGTGCTCGACGTGGCCCTTGGGCGTCAGGATCAGCGCCTCACGTGACTGGCGCGGCTCGATGCCCAGGAGGTGCTGCGTCGTGAGCGAGTGGAGCCAGGTCAGCCGGTCGGGTCCGGTGACGGTCACGACGTCGTGGTTCGAGAGGTCGACGACCGCGAGGCCCTCCTCGAGCAGGCGCTGCTCTCGCATGGGGTCGCCGTAGTGCAGGGCGACACCCACCTCAAGCCCCTCGCCCGCCACGGCGCCCGGGCGTGACAGCAGCGGGCTCGTCGTCGGCCGGGTGGGCAGCTCCACGTCGCTCATGTTGGGTGGAACGCTCACGGCATACCCCTCATTCCGTGGTCACTCGACGCGCTTGAGCGTGGCCGACACGTGGCTCTGGAGCTCCTGGCCCACGGCTGCCATGTCCATGACCCACAGCAGGTTGGACTCGACGAGGCCGTACATCCGCGTCGCCGCGTTGTACTCCTTCGCACCGGGTGAGCGCAGGACGCCGTCGGTCTTGAGCTGGATCCTGGCCGGCTCGACTTTGCCGTAGTAGAGCTCGAGGATTCCGGTCGGGTGGGCGAGCAGCAGCTCCACCTCGCCGTTCTCGAGCGGACGCCAGAAGCCGGACTCAACGGCGGCCGGGCGCACCTTGGCGCCGTTCTCGGAGTCGAGGATCCAGGCGCGGCTCTCCCACTTGAGGAAGCCGCGCCCGTCGTGGGTGACCTCGACCTCCTGGCCGAAGTGCGCGGACTCGATCGTGGGATAGCCCACGACACCCGCGCCCTCCCAGCGTCCGATGAGCCAAGCCAGGGGTCGCAGCGGCTCCGGGATGTCCTGGTCGAGGTTGAACATGCGCCCGATCGTAGCCTGAGGCCATGGACACCCCTGCGCGCTCGCTCGTCGTCAAGGTCACCGCCGGCACCGAGGCTCCGGAACGCCTCTCGCAGGCCTTCACGGTCGCCGCGACAGCCGTCGCGAGCGGCGTCGAGGTCTCGCTCTGGCTGACCGGGGAGTCCACGTGGATGGCCGTGCCCGGGCGGGCGGAGCAGTTCGAGCTGCCGTATGCCGCCCCGCTCGTCGAGCTGCGCGACGCCGTGCTCGCCGGTGGACGGCTCACGGTCTGCACGCAGTGCGCGGCCCGGCGGGACCTGACGCCGGAGCAGCTCGTCGACGGCGCAGTCATCAAGGGAGCGGCGGTCTTCGTCGAGGAGGTCATGGCGCCGGGCGCGCAGGCCCTCGTCTACTGACTCCCTCACTCGCTTCCCAACCGTCGAGAGGCCACGAACCGGGCCCGGTTCGTGGCCTTTCGACGGTTGTCAGGTCGCGAACTTCGGCCTTTCGACGGTTGTCAGGTCGCGAAGTCTGGCCTCTCGACGGTCAGGGGAGGACGGCGAAGAGGTGCACCACCGCGCCGACGACGAGGACCGAACCGACGCCGGCACCCACCTGACCTCGGGCGGTCAGCATCGCCGGCTGGAGCGCGAACACCCGCCGGAACGACCACGACGCGGCGCCCGCGGCGGCGCCGATCCCGAGCGCCTCCGGCGTGCCGATCCCTGTGCTCAGGGACGCGGCGAGGAGCGCCGCGGCGACGCCCAGGACCAGCGCGACCACTCCGAGCACCGGAGCGAGCAGGCGCACGCCGGCGAGCAGGTCCGTCGCGACGGCGGCGACGACAGCCGCCATGGCCACGAGCGCGACCGTCTGACCGCGGTCTGTGTTCGCGGCCACCACCGCGGTGGTTCCCGAGGCGATGACGACGAGACCGCCGAACGACGAGAGCAGGGTGAGCACCAGGCCCTCGCGGCCCCCGCGCCGGACCAGCTGTCCACAGAAGGCCAGCAGGATGCCGAAGGCGACCGCAGCCGGCACCCACAGGAGGTCCGCCCGCAAGGCGCTCAGCACGATCGCGACGGAGGCGACGGCGAGCACGACCGTCGTCGGGGTGGGCGTGTAGGAGCCGGTCAGCAGTGGCCAGCCCCACGACAGCGCGAGAGCGAGCACGAGCGTCACGCCCAGCGTGGCGGCATACCCCGTGCCCTGGGCGACCAGGAGCGCGACCGCGGCGACGAGCGTCGCGGCGACGCCCAGCCAGCGGACCCGGTCAGCGGCCACGGGCGAGAGCGGGAGGTGCATCGACCCGGCGCCCCCGGAGGCGTCGGGGCCGGGCTCGCGCAGGGCCGCGTTGTCCTCAGGCACGGGCGCCATTGTGCATCACCCGCCGGCGAAGGGCGGCAGCACCTCGACGGTCACGCCGTCGGCCACCGGTGCGTCACGACCCACCTTGCGCCCGTCGAGCAGGAAGGTCGCCACCGAGGCGACCCGCTCGAGCGCCGGGTGCTCGGCCACGGCCGCGTCGACCACCTCTCCGACGGTGGCGCCCGTCCGCGGCTCGCTGTCGGAGCCCACCGCAGCCCGAGCCGCTGCCCAGTAGCGCACGATGACCGTGGCAACCGGCGCCGGCGTGCTGCCGTCTCCGTGAGCGGGCTCGGCGGTCGGTGCCGTCGTGCTCGGCTGGCGTCCAGTCGGGCCCATCTCACTCCGTCTCATCGTTGGTGCGGTGCGGTCCGCGGGTGTCCAGTCTCGCCTATCCTGCACGAGATGGCCCGACTGCTGCTGCTCACCAACGCGCTGGCCCCCAGTGCCGAGGTGCTGCCTGCCCTCGGGCTGCTGAGCCACACGGTGCGGGTCCTGCCCGCCGAGGCCACGGCGCTGGTCGACTCCCCCGACTGCGATGTCGTCATCGTCGACGCGCGGCGCGAGCTCGCCAGTGCCCGCTCCCTGTGCCGGGTCCTGCGCACGACGGGCATCGGCACGCCCCTTCTGGCCGTCCTCACCGAGGGTGGCCTGGCTGGCCTCACGGCCGAGTGGGGCCTCGACGACGTCCTGCTCGACTCCGCCGGGCCGGCCGAGGTGGACGCGCGCCTGCGCCTCGCCATGACCAGGGGCCAGGACGACGAGGCCGCCCTCGACATGCCGATCACCTCCGGCGAGCTGGTCATCGACGAGGCGAGCTACTCGGCGAAGCTGCGGGGGCACCCGCTCGACCTCACCTACAAGGAGTTCGAGCTCATCAAGTACCTCGCCCAGCATCCCGGACGCGTCTTCACCCGCGCCCAGCTGCTGCAGGAGGTCTGGGGCTACGACTACTACGGCGGCACCCGTACCGTCGATGTCCACGTGCGGCGGCTGCGCGCCAAGCTCGGCCCCGACCATGAGGCGCTCATCGGCACGGTCCGCAACGTCGGCTACCGCCTCGTGCCGGACCGCACCGGCGCTACGGCGCCTGAGCCCGCCGACGCCTGACCTGAGCCGCTGGCCCGACGGGTGCTGCCTGCCCGGCCCTGCGCAGGGCCCTCCGGACGGCCCTCTCTGGGAGGGAACGTGAAGCGGGCCCCCCCCCCGGGGGGGGGCGGGGGCGCGTCCGTCCCCGTCGACAGCGCCCCCGGGTCGGGGACGGGCCGCTTCGAGGTCTCGCCGCGTCAGGGAACCACGGTGATGCGCGTGGCCGGGGCCGGCGCGTAGTTCGCGTTCTCCGGCTTGGCGAGGTAGTTCGCGAAGGCGTCGATGTCGAGCCCACCGAAGTACTTGCCGGTGCCACCCTGGAAGGCGGGGAAGTTGTCGCCGCCGTCCGACAGGAAGTTGTTCGTGACGATGCGGTACGAGGCAGCCTTGTCGACCGGCGTGCCGTTGATTGCGACAGTCCCGTCGACCACCTTCTGCGTGGCCGTGCTCCAGGTGTAGGTGAAGCCCTTGTTGACCTGCAACATCTTGGCGTTCGAGCCGGAGTTCGACCCGGTCCGCTGCGCGTTGAGGACGTCGTAGATCTGCTGACCCGTGAGGTTCATCGACACGAGGTAGTTGTTGAACGGCTGGACGTTGAACGCCTCCTCGTAGGTGACAGCGCCGGGCGCCTCGGCGTACTTGGAGTTCGCGTACGTGAGGTCCGTGCGGATGCCCCCGGGGTTCATGAAGGCCGCGACCGGCGTCTGGCCGCCGGTGACGACCGACGGGTCGGCCAGCTGGGCGTCGGCGATGAGGTCACCCAGCGGGGACTCCCCGGCTGCGTTCTGCGTGCGCACGATGTCCGCCGAGATCGTGCCAATGATCTTGCTCGCGATCGCCTTGACGAGCTCCTTGTACTTCGCGAGAAGCTTCGTCTGGGCCTCGTCCGGGGTGACGGTCCGCGTCACGAGGTTGTTGACGGAGTCGGCCTCGGTCGGACGGACGATGTCGGAGGTGCGACGGTCGTAGGTGACCTCGGTGTCGTTGTAGAGCCGCCCGAAGGACGACGCCGACGTGACGAGGCGCGGGACGCCGTTGGAGTCCGGGATGGCGCACACGTAGGGCTGGTGCGTGTGGCCCGAGATCACCATGTCGATGGCCGGGTCGAGGTTCTTGACGATCGGGACGATCGGCGAGTCGGCCGACAGCGAGCCGCCGCCCTTGCACGTGTAGTCGTACGGCGTGTTGGCCGGAGGGGTGCCGCCCTGGTGCACGAGGACGACGATGGCGTTGACGCCCTGGGCCTTGAGGACCGGGACGAGGGCGTTGGCGGTCTTGACCTCGTCGTTGAACTGGAGGCCCGCGACGCCGGATGCCGTGACGATGGACGGCGTCTCCTTGAGCGTCATGCCGATGAAGCCGATCTTGGCCCCGTCGAAGTTCTTGACCCAGTAGGGCGGCAGGATCGTCTTGCCGGTCGCCTTCTCGACGACGTTGGCCGCGAGGTACTGGAACCTCGCACCGGTGAAGGTGCCGGCGGGGCAGGAGTTCTGGTTGTTGGCGCCGGCGCCGTCGTCGATGCAGCCGCCGTTCTGCAGGCGCTGGAGCTCCTTGTAGCCCTCGTCGAACTCGTGGTTGCCTACGGACGTGGCCTCGAGGCCGAGGTTGTTGAGAGCCTCGACGGTCGGCTCGTCGTGGAAGGCCGCGGACAGCAGCGGGGAGGCCCCGACCATGTCGCCGGCCGCGACGGTGACGCTGTTGGGATGGCCGACGCGGGCCTGCTTGAGGTGGGTCGCGAGGTACTCGACGCCGCCGACCGCGGTGGTGTCGGTCTTCGTCGGGCCGGTCTGCAGCGTGCCGCTCGACCCGGACGGGGTCTCGAGGTTCCCGTGGAAGTCGTTGAACGACAGGATCTGGATCGGGAACTGCGTCTTGCCGGGAGCCTTGCTCGTGTCAGGGCTCGCGGTGGGTGCGGCGAGCGCGGGTGCCGCGAGGGCCGCGGCGCAGATCCCTGCGACGGCGACGCCCGTGATGCGGCGGGTGGTACGGGACATGTGTTCCCCTTGTCAGCGGTGTGGATCGCGTGCCCATCGGCACCCCACGCGAGGCTAGTGCCCGCGGGTGCCCGAAAGGGGCGCGCTGCGTAACTATGTGGTGAATTGCCGGAGGCGCCGGAGGACGGGACGTGCCCGGTCTCGCGCCTGGTGTGCAGGGCCCCCTGCCCTGCCCGGACCCTAGCGGGGAACACCGACGACGGGGAGCCCCCAGAAGGGCCCTGTGGTGGAATCTCGGTATGCCGAGCCCGACGGTCGCCCGACGCGATTCGACCCACCCGCTCACTCCCGGCGAGTCCGCCGCCGCCCTCGAGCTGGCGGCCCGGGCCGCAGAGGCCGACGGCTCCGAGCCGCTGTCGGAGCAGTTCCGCCTCTCTCTGCGCGACCGGCAGCACGAGGGCGTCGACCACCTCCTCGCCATCGGGCCGGACGGCGAGATCGTCGGCTATGCGCAGGTCCGGACGGGTGACGGGCCGCCCTCCGGTGAGCTCGTCGTCGCGCCCGGCGACCGGCGACGCGGCGCGGGCCGCGCCCTGCTCGCGAGCCTGCCGGACGGCATACGCCTCTGGAGCCACGCGAGCGGCGCCGCGGCCCAGGCGGCCTCGGCCTTCGCCGCCGCGAACGGGCTCGAGCCCGTGCGCTCGCTCCACGTCATGGGCCGCGACCTGCAGACCGGCCCCGCCTGGCCGGAGGCGGCCCTCGACGAGCGGTATGCCGTCCGCTCCTTCGAGCCCGGACGTGACGAGGACGCCTGGCTGGCCCTCAACGCCGCGGCCTTCGCACACCACCCGGAGCAGGGTTCGATGGGTCGGAGCGACCTCGACCAGCGGATGCGCGAGCCGTGGTGGGACCCGGCCGGTCTCATCCTCGTCGTGGAGGCGGACCGTCCCGACGTGCTCGCCGCCTCACACTGGACCAAGGTCGACCCGCCCGGTGGTGAGGTCGGCGAGGTCTACGTCGTGGCAGTCTCACCCGACCGCCAGGGCCAGGGTCTCGGCCGGGCGGTCACCGTGCTCGGCCTCGACCACCTGCGCTCCCTCGGGCTGCGGCGCGTCGTGCTCTACGTCGACGAGGACAACGTCGCCGCCGTGCGGACCTACACGGCACTGGGCTTCGAGGACCTCGAGGTGCATCGCCAGTTCGCCCGGGCCAGAACGTCGGTCGACACGTCGAACTCGCAGCTGCCCCCGGTCGACTGAGACGAGTTCACCCTCGGGTCGCTCATCGGTGTCACGATGGGCGCATGAGCACCGGCAGCCTCACTCCCCCTGGCCTCCACGAGGACGGCCCCGACCCGGCCGCATCCCAGGACGCGGCGAGGGCCTCGACGGCCGTGACGGTGGGCCCTGCGGCCGAGGAACCCGCGAGCGAGGCCGCCGAGATCAGCTCGTTCACGAGCACCGTGCCGACGCGACGCATCCCCCAACGGGCTCCCAACGGCCGCTTCGTCGGGCCCCGCCAGGAGGGCGCGGCCGACCTGCCGGTCGACCGGTACCTCGAGCGGGAGCTGTCCTGGCTGCAGTTCAACGAGCGGGTGCTGCAGCTGGCCATGGACCCGGCTGTGCCACTGCTCGAGCGCACCCGTTTCCTCGCGATCTTCGCCAACAACCTCGACGAGTACTTCATGGTGCGGGTGGCCGGCCTCAAGCGCCGTATCGCGACCGGGCTCGCCGTGCGCACGGCTGCGGGCCTCGAGCCCCGAGAGCTCATCGAGCGCGTGGCCCGCCTGGCCCACGAGCTGATGCAGCAGCACGCCTCCGTCTTCCAGCACGACGTGCGCCCGTCGCTGGAGGACGAGGGCATCACGATCGTCCGCTGGGACGACCTCGACGAGGACGACCGGGAGCCCCTGCACTACTTCTTCGCCGACCGCGTCTTCCCGGTGCTGACGCCGCTGGCCGTCGACCCGGCGCACCCGTTCCCCTACATCTCGGGCCTGTCGCTCAACCTCGCCGTGCTGCTGCAGAACCCGAAGACCGGCACCGAGCACTTCGCTCGGGTCAAGGTGCCGCCGAGCCTGCCGCGTTTCATCCTCGTCGAGGAGGACATCGACGCCGAGGTCGAGCGCAAGCGGTTCGTGCCGCTCGAGGACGTCATCGCCAGCCACCTCGACCAGCTCTTCCCCGGGATGCTCGTGCAGGAGCACTTCAGCTTCCGGGTCACCCGCAACGAGGACCTCGAGGTCGAGGAGGACGACGCCGAGAACCTCCTGACCGCCCTCGAGAAGGAGCTGACCCGCCGGCGCTTCGGGCCGCCGATCCGCCTGGAGGTCGAGGACGACATCGACCCCAAGGTCCTCGACATGCTGGCCCGGGAGCTGCAGATCAGCGACCGCGAGATCTACATGCTGCCGACGCCGCTGGACCTGCGTGGCCTGTTCACCGTCGCCGACGTGGACCGATCCGACCTCGAGTTCCCCAAGTTCTTCCCGCGCACCCACCCGGACTTCGCCCCAACCGAGAGCGCCAAGGCCATCGACCTGCTCGCGGCCGTGCGTCAGAAGGACGTCCTGGTGCAGCACCCCTACAACTCGTTCTCGACGTCGGTGCAGGCCTTCATCGAGCAGGCCGCGAACGACCCGAAGGTGCTGGCGATCAAGCAGACGCTCTACCGCACCTCCGGCGACTCCCCCATCATCGACGCCCTCATCGACGCCGCGGAGGCCGGCAAGCAGGTTCTCGCCGTCGTGGAGATCAAGGCGCGCTTCGACGAGGTCAACAACATCTCGTGGGCCCGCCAGCTCGAGGAGGCCGGGGTCCACGTCGTCTACGGCGTCGTCGGCCTCAAGACCCACGCCAAGCTGTGCCTCGTCGTGCGCCAGGAGTCCGAGGGCCTGGTGCGCTACTGCCACATCGGCACGGGCAACTACAACCCCAAGACGGCACGTGTCTACGAGGACTTCGGCCTGTTCACCACCGACCCGCAGGTCGGTGAGGACCTCTCGCGCCTGTTCAACCTGCTCTCCGGCTTCGCCCCGCGGAGCAAGTTCAAGCGCCTCCTGGTCGCCCCTCGGTCGGTGCGCTCGGGGCTGATCGACCTCATCGACGAGGAGATCGACATCCACGAGTCCCGGCACGAGAACGCGCCCCCCGGGCGCATCGTGCTCAAGGCCAACTCCATCGTCGACGAGGCCCTCATCGACGCGCTCTACCGGGCCAGCATCGCGGGGGTCCGGGTCGATGTGTGGGTGCGCGGCATCTGCGCGCTACGACCCGGCGTCGAGGGTCTCTCCGAGAACATCCGCGTCCGCTCCATCCTCGGGCGCTTCCTCGAGCACTCCCGAGTCTTCTGGTTCGACCACGGCGGCGACCCCCAGGTCTACATCGGCAGCGCCGACATGATGCACCGCAACCTCGACCGCCGCGTCGAGGCGCTGGTGCGCATCGCCGAGCCGGCGCACATCGTCGAGCTCGCCGACCTCATCGACCTGGCCTTCGCCGACACGACGTCGCGCTGGGACCTCGGCTCCGACGGCCGGTGGGTGCGCCACCACCTCTCCGACTCGAGCGAGCCGCTCGACGATCTCCAGGAGAAGCTCATCGAGCGCCACGACAAGCGACGCCGCAAGGCCCGCCGGCGCTGAGCACGGCGGGACACGGCTGGAACTCGCACCTAGGGTGGGCCCATGACGTCGGTCAGGCAGGTCCAGGTCACCTTCGACTGCGCCCAGCCCGAGCGGGTCGCCCGCTTCTGGTGCGAGGTGCTGGGCTACGTCGTGCCGCCACCACCGCCGGGGTTCGCCACGTGGGGCGACTTCGACCACTCACTGCCGCCCGAGCGCCAGGGTTCGGCGTTCGCGTGCGTCGACCCGTCAGGGGTGGGCCCGCGGCTGTTCTTCCAGCGCGTGCCCGAGGGCAAGGTCGTCAAGAACCGGCTGCACCTCGACGTGCGGGTCGCCACCGGGCTCGTGGGCGAGGAGCGCCTGGAGGCACTCGAGGCGGAGTGCGAGAGACTGCTCCCCCTCGGCGCGGCACGCGTGCGCCTGCTGGTTGCCGATGGCTTCAACGAGTCGTGCCTGGTGATGCAGGACGTCGAGGGCAACGAGTTCTGCCTCGACTGAGAGTTCCCGACGTGGTCAGGCCGCCCCACCGGCACGCCGCAGCACGTCTGTCGCCGCCCGACCGACCTGCCCGGCTGACCGGCATACGGGCAGGTTGGGTGTCGGGAGGACCGCGCGACCGCCATCGGGCAGACTGGCGCGCGTGGCCTCTGTGATCCCCGCCGCCGGCACGCTGCCATGGCGACGTCGCGACGGACGTCTCGAGGTCGCCCTCGTGCACCGTCCCAAGTACGACGACTGGTCCTGGGCCAAGGGCAAGCTCGACCCCGGCGAGCGCCCGTGCGTGGCCGCTGCCCGCGAGACCTTCGAGGAGACGGGGCTGGTCGTGCGCCTGGGGGTGCCGCTGCCGTCGGCGGAGTACCCCGTGCTCGACTCGACCGGTGGCCCCGCGACGAAGCAGGTGCACTACTGGGCCGCGCGGGTCACGGGCGGCACCGGCGCGCTCGAGCACGAGATCGACGAGGTGGCCTGGGTCGACGTCCGCACGGCGCACGACCGGCTCGACTACGCCCGCGACCGTGAGCAGCTGCTCGCCCTGGTCCGCGCCGAACGCGCCGACGAGCTTCGGACCTGGCCGCTTGCCCTCGTGCGGCACTCCAAGGCGACGCCGCGCGGCAAGTGGGGCGGCGACGACCGCCGCCGCCCGCTGGACGCCGTGGGCCGTGCCCAGTCCACGACCGTCGCCGCGGTGCTCGGGGCGTACGGGGTGACGCGACTGGTGTCCTCGTCCTCCACCCGCTGCGTCGCGACGCTGGAGCCGTATGCCGTCGCCCGCGGACTGCGCCTGCGCACCCGTGACGCCCTGTCCGAGGAGGGCTTCGCCGAGAGCGAGGTCGACGCCGTCGCCCAGGTGCAGCGGCTCCTCGAGCGCGGGGACCCGGCCGCCCTCTGCAGCCACGGGCCGGTGCTGCCGACCCTGCTGGCGCTGCTCCACCCACGAGTCGCGCCGTCCCCTGAACGACCCGGCGTCGCGGAGCAGCTGCGGGCGGCCGGCGCCGAGCCGATGGGCAAGGGCGAGGTGCTGGTCTGCCATGTCGTCGGACGCGGCGAGGACGCGCGCGTCGTGGACGTCGAACGCATCGACAGCTGACCGTTCGGGCCGCCGGAGCAGGGGCCGACGCCAGTCGTCGAGGCCGTCAGTCGCGACTCGTCGAGGTGGCTCTCGAACCCTCCATCGTGCGTCGATCCGCGCGTCCGCGCACCCCAGGTCAGACCCCTCCCCAAGTCGTCGCCGTGCGTTCACCCCGCGTTAACCGCACGTGGGCGGCTGGTCATCCGGCGGTCTTATCTTCGCGGTGGATGAAGTCCACGCACCTCGGTCGGAATGACCGAGCCACCCGCACCACCTCATCGAGAGGGACCACACTCGTGTCAGTTTCGCGTATCGGCGCATTCGGCGCCATCGCCCTGTCCGGCGCCCTGGCGCTCTCGGCCTGCGCGTCCGAGAACACCAGCGCCGCACCCGCCGCGGACGGGGCCTCCGCCGGGTCGACCGCCGCCGGTGACTGCTTCAGCGGCGACCTGAAGGCCGAGGGCTCCTCGGCCCAGAAGAACGCCATCGACGAGGCCATCGCGGCGTACCAGACGAAGTGCGCCGACGCCAACATCGACTACCAGCCCACGGGCTCGGGTGCCGGCATCAAGCAGTTCATCGCCACGCAGGTCGACTTCGCCGGCTCGGACTCGTCGCTCAGGACCGAGCCGAAGGACGGCAAGGTCGAGGCCGACGACGCCAAGGCCGCCTGCGGCTCCGAGGCGTGGAACCTGCCCATGGTCACGGGCCCGATCGCGATCGCCTACAACGTCAAGGGCGTCGACAAGCTCGTGCTCAACGCCGAGGTCGCCGCCAAGATCTTCGACGGCAAGATCACCACCTGGAACGACCCGGCGATCGCTGCGCTCAACAAGGGCGTGACGCTGCCGTCGACGCCGATCAAGGTGTTCTTCCGCTCCGACGAGTCGGGCACCACCGAGAACTTCACCAAGTACCTCAAGGCCGCCGCCCCCGACGCCTGGTCCTACGAGACCGGCAAGAAGTGGACCGGCAAGGGCGAGGGCAAGGAGAAGTCCGCCGGCGTCGCCACCGCGACGAAGGGCCAGGACGGCGGCATCACCTACGTCGAGCTCTCCTACGCCCAGCAGAACCAGCTGCCCATGGCCCAGGTCGACACGGGCTCCGGCCCCGTCGAGCTGACCGCCGAGTCGGCCGGCAAGACGATCGCCACGGCCAAGCAGACCGGCTCCGGCAACAACCTCGCGCTCAAGATCGACTACGCCACCAAGGAGGCCGGGGCCTACCCGATCGTCCTGGTGACCTACGAGGTCGTCTGCTCGAAGTACGCCGACGCCGAGACGGGCAAGAAGGTCAAGAGCTTCCTCAAGACCTTCGCCTCGGACGAGGTGCAGAAGGACCTCGGGGCCAAGGGCTACGCGCCGCTGCCGACCGAGGTGGCGACCAAGGTCCAGGCCGCGGTGGACGCGATCTCCTGAACCGCCTGACCCGGCCGGAGCGATCCGGCTGGGTCCACGCAGGGGTGGGCGCCACAGACGGCGTCCGCCCCTGCGCCAGTACCACGTCATCGAAGGAGGAGGCCTCCACGTGTCGACATTGACGGGCGTGTCCGCCGCGGACCAGACCCCGGGACCAGACGGCCAGAAGCCACTGCAGGCGGACCAGGCGTCCACCGGCCGGTTCGGCGACCGCCTCTTCGGCGGAGCCGCCACGGTGTCGGGCATCCTCGTCATCGCCCTGGTCACCCTGATCGCCGTCTTCCTCGTCATGCAGGCCGTGCCTGCGCTCATGGACAACTCGGCGGGCTTCTTCACCAGCCGGGTCTGGGCGCCGGGCGGCGACAAGCCGGCCTTCGGCATCCTCGAGTTCCTCTGGACCACCGTGACCGCCTCGACCATCGCGATGCTCGTCGCGGTCCCGGTCGGCGTCGCGGTGGCCCTGTTCATCACCCAGTACGCGCCGACCTGGATGCGCCGCCCGGCTGCCGGTCTCGTCGACCTGCTGGCCGCCGTGCCCTCGATCGTCTACGGTCTCTGGGGCCTCATCGCCTTCGCCCCGGTCTTCAAGCCGGCGCAGGGCTGGATCGAGGACAAGCTCGGCTGGTTCCCGTTCTTCGCCCCGACCGGCATCAGCGGCGGCACCATCTGCTTCATCGGCATCGTGCTCGCCATCATGGTCCTGCCGATCGTGACCGCCCTCTCGCGCGAGGTGTTCGACCAGACGCCGCTCGCCCACAAGGAGGGCGCCCTCGCGCTCGGCGCCACCCAGTGGGAGATGATCCGCACGGCCGTGCTCCCCTTCGGCCGGCCGGGTGTCATCTCCGCCTCGATGCTCGCGCTCGGTCGCGCCCTCGGCGAGACGATCGCCGTGACCTTCCTCGTGTCGGCGCTGTCCGACAACAGCCCGTGGACGTGGTCGCTGTTCAATGGCGGCGAGACCTTCGCCTCGAAGATCGCCAACAACGCGGCCGAGTTCAGCAACCCCAACAAGACCGGTGCCTACATCGCGGCCGGTCTCGTGCTCTTCGTGCTGACCTTCGTGGTCAACAGCATCGCCCGCGTCGTCATCGAGCGCAGGAAGGCCTTCACCGAATGACCGTGACCACCGACCGACGCCTCCCCGAGCCGATCCTGCCCGGGGACCCCTCGACACCGCCCGGCGGCCGGTCGGGGCGTGAGGCGCTCTCCGAGATGAACCACCCGCACCGGGCCCGCGGCGTCAAGGACGTCGTGGTCAAGGTGGTCATGTGGGCCGCCTTCGCGCTGGCGATGGTGCCGCTCGTGTGGATCCTCGGAACGGTGGTCGCCAAGGGCTTCCACATGCTGACGACCATGACCTGGTGGACCGGCAACCAGCGCAACATCAACTCCGACGACTTCGGCGGCGGCGCCCGCCACGCCATCGAGGGCACTCTCCAGATGGTCGGGTTCACCGCCCTCATCGCGGTCCCGGTCGGCATCCTGACGGCCGTCTACCTCGTCGAGTACGGCCGCGGCCGGCTCGCGCGGGCGATCAGCTTCACCGTCGACATCCTCTCCGGCGTCCCGTCGATCGTGGCGGCCCTGTTCATCTACGCCGTGTGGGTCACGACCTTCGGGCTCGGCCGGTCCGGCTTGGCCGCTGCGCTGGCGCTGGTACTGCTGATGATCCCCGTCGTCGTGCGCTCCACCGAGGAGATGTTGAAGCTCGTGCCCAACGAGCTGCGCGAGGCGGCATACGCCCTCGGCGTGCCGAAGTGGGTCACGGTCGTCAAGGTCGTGCTGCGTACGGCCTTCTCGGGCATCGTCACCGGCGTGCTGCTGGGCATCGCCCGTGTGATGGGCGAGACGGCGCCCCTGCTGATCCTCGCGCCCTACACGAAGAACTTCCAGCGCGACCTGTTCAACGGCAACTTCCCCACGCTGCCCATGATGATCAACCAGGACCGCGGGGACTTCGCCCTCTCGACGGCAGCCGAGCGCATGTGGGGCGCAGCCCTCACCCTGATCCTGCTCGTCCTGCTGCTCAACGTCATCGGCCGGGTCATCGCGCACTTCGGCTCGGTCAAGAAGTAAGAGAAAGCGAATCTGAAACGATGGCAAAGCGAATCGACGTCACCGACCTCAACGTCTACTACGGCGCCTTCAAGGCCGTCGAAGGCGTCTCGATGACGGTCGAGCCCCGGTCCGTCACGGCGTTCATCGGCCCCTCGGGCTGCGGGAAGTCGACCTTCCTACGGACCCTGAACCGGATGCACGAGGTGATCCCCGGCGGCCGCGTCGAGGGCAAGGTCATGCTCGACGACCAGGACCTCTACGCCAGCTCGATGGACCCCGTGACCGTGCGCCGCACCATCGGCATGGTCTTCCAGCGGCCCAACCCCTTCCCGACGATGTCGATCTACGACAACGTCGCCGCGGGCCTGCGGCTCAACGGCGTGAAGAACAAGAAGACCCTCGACGGCATCGTCGAGCAGTCGCTCCAGGGCGCGAACCTCTGGACCGAGGTCAAGGACCGGTTGAACAAGCCTGGTGCCGGCCTCTCCGGTGGGCAGCAGCAGCGGCTGTGCATCGCCCGGGCCATCGCCGTGCAGCCGCAGGTGCTGCTCATGGACGAGCCGTGCTCGGCGCTCGACCCGATCTCGACGCTCGCGATCGAGGACCTCATCAACGAGCTGAAGAACGACTTCACGATCGTGATCGTGACCCACAACATGCAGCAGGCGGCCCGTGTCTCGGACCGGACGGCCTTCTTCAACCTCAAGGCGACCGGTGAGCCGGGCCGGCTCGTCGAGATCGACGACACGACCCGGATCTTCAACAACCCCTCGGAGCAGGCGACGGAGGACTACATCTCCGGCCGCTTCGGCTGAGTCCTCCACACGGCAAAGTGCCCACCCGACCTCGAGGTCGAGTGGGCACTTCGCGTATGCCGTATGGCTGTGGTCAGCGGAAGATCCCGGTGACGAACCAGGTGGCGGCGGCGACGAGGGCCGCGCCGGGGAAGGTCATGACCCAGGCGCCGACGATGTTGCCGGCCACGCTCCAGCGGACGGCCGAGAGCCGCTTGGTCGCGCCGACACCCATGATCGCCGAGGTGATCGTGTGCGTCGTCGAGATCGGGGCACCGAAGGCCAGTCCCGCGACGTAGAGGATCGAGGCTGCGGTGGTCTCGGCGGCGAAGCCCTGCGGCGGGGTGAGGTCGATGATGCGGCGACCGAGCGTACGCATGATGCGCCACCCTCCGGCATACGTCCCGGCCGAGATGACGATGGCCGACAGCAGCAGGACCCAGATCGGGATGGTGGAGCCCTGGTGGTACCCGGCGATGTTGAGGGCGAGGACGATGACTCCCGCCGTCTTGGCGGCGTCCTGCAGACCGTGGCCGAACGCCATGGCGGCCGCCGACGCCGTCTGCGCCAGCCGGAAGCCGCGGGTGACGCGGCCCGGGTTGGAGTGGCGGAAGGCCCATAGGATGGCGAGCATCACCAGGTAGCCGATGGTGAGACCGAAGACCGGCGAGAGCAGCATGGGGATGACCACCTTCGTCCAGATCACCCCCCACTGCACGACGACGCCCGCCGCCAGCGCCGCACCGGCCAGACCGCCGATGAGGGCCTGCGAGGACGATGACGGCAGGCCGAACCACCAGGTGATGAGGTTCCAGCCGGTGGCGCCGACCAGGGCCGCGGCGACGAGCCACAGCCCGTTGACACCGGTCGGAGCCTCGATGATGCCGGAGCCGATCGTCGCAGCGACCTTGCCGCCGAAGAAGGCTCCGAACAGGTTCGCGATCGCGGCCATCGCGAGCGCGACTCGGGGCGTCAGGGCCCGCGTCGAGATCGAGGTCGCGATGGCGTTGGCCGCGTCGTGGAAGCCGTTGGTGTAGTTGAAGCCCATCGCGAGCGTGACGACGACGACGACCCCCACGAACAGGGCAGGTGTTGATTCCATCGTCGGGTCAGGACTCCTTGACCGCGATGCCCTCGACGACGTGGGCCACCTTCTCGAACGCGTCAGCGGCGTTCTCGAAGCCGTCGACGATGGACTTGACCTTGATCAGGTTGACCGGGTCGGGCGAGTTGTTGAAGAGGCTGGCCACCATCTTGCGGTGGAGCGAGTCGGCCTGGTTCTCGAGACGGTTGATCTCGATCCAGTAGCTCTTGAGGTCCTTCATCGTGCGCAGCCGCGGCATGGCTTCCGCCGTCACCTCGGCCATGCGGGCGAGGATCTCGAACTGCTCGGCCAGGCCCTCGGGGATCTCACCCATGCGGTAGAGCACGATCAGGTCGGCGGTCTCCTCGATGAGGTCCATGCAGTCGTCGAGCGACGCGGCCAGACCGTAGATGTCCTCGCGGTCGAAGGGGGTGATGAACGAGCTGTTGACCTTGTTGAGGAGCTCGTGCGTCGCGTCGTCGGCGGCGTGCTCGAGGTCCTTCAGCCGGTCAGCCACTGCCTGACGCTCGGCGGGCTCCACCTCGAGGAAGCGGGTCAGCTCCCGCGTCGCCTCGACGAGAAGCTGCGCGGTGGAGGTGAAGAGGGAGAAAAAGCTCGTGTCCTGGGGTGTCAGGCGAAAACCCACGGGGATGCTCCGGTCGATCGGGGTCTGGTCCGGGGAAGATGCTACGGGTTGGTGGTCACTGCGGCGCAACCGAGCGTCCACCGGCCCTTCACGTGCGCAGTCCTCAATGGGCCGGGTCGCGATCCTCGACCGGAGCCTCGGACGGAGTCCTCCCCGCGGCGTCGGACGTGCCCGAAGGCGTGCCGCCGATGCCGAGGAGCTGGTCGACCTCCTCGGGAGTGAAGTGGCGCCCGCTGGACGAGGCGGCGACCACCAGGTCGCTCACGAGCTCGATCTCGTCGGCGAGTGCCACGTCGAGCAGGTCTCCAGACCGCTCCTCCTCCGGTGTCATGACTCCAATCTAAGGGCCTGCAGCCCACTCGCGCAGGCATGGTCCCGACTTGTATCGCTGTGCCGCCGCCAGTCGCGGTGCATCATTGGGCCATGCCCCTCCACACGGGATCGGGCTCTGCCGACGGCTGGACCATCGTCGAGCAGGGCAGCTTCGTCATCGGGCGCTGTGACGCCTGCGGCTTCACCAGCGCCGCACGGCGGGCGCGTTTCTCCGCGGAGACGGACATGCGCGACCACGTGAGCCTGTGCGTGTGGCAGGGCTCGAAGGGCTTGGCGACGGACGGGCCGCCCGCTCGAGCGACGGCCACCGCGCCGCCGCCGGGACCGGCTGCCGATCCCGAAGTAGGTGCGTCGGGTCGGGAGCGCCTCTCGGCACAGGGCCGCTCGTAGCGGCTGAATTTGGGACCCGGGGCTACCACGACCCGACGCGCACACAAGGATAAAGCCGTTCCAACGGATCACCAAAGACCCGTCAGCGCAAGGGGCAGGGCGCGCGTGAAGCCGACGACGGCGACCCGAAGACCACGGTGACCAGGGAACGACCTCAGTCGAGCGCGCCGTCGCGCCACAGGCGCGCACAGATCGTGAGGTCCTCGGCCATGACCAAGACGTTGGCCGCCTGCTCGGCAGCCTCGTCGCCCGACGACGTGTCGGCGCGGCCGGCGGAGACGACACGGCAGAACGCCGCAGCCCGTTCGAGGGCCACGGCGAGGTCGCCCTCGAAGACCCCACGCAGGACCTCGTCGATGACGCGGCCCATCTCCTGGGGCCCCGGTGGCTCGGCGGCGCCCGCCACGGCGTGGTTCGGACCGGTGAACCGGATGCCCGCGGCATACTCCCGGCTGGCCTCCTCGGGCCCGCGCTTGACCCACTCACGCAGCACGTAGAGGCGCCACAGGGCACCCGGGAGCGAGCGGGCGGGTCGCTGCGACCACAGCTCGGCGAGGGTCGAGAGGCCGATGTCGTCGACCAGCGCGACGAGCTTCTGCGTCACGGCCGGGTCGGCCGCCGCCCGACCGGCGTGCACCAGCGCCAGCGCTGTCTCGTGTGCGACGTGGATCTGCTCCGTCGGGTCGTAGACAGGACCGTGGGCCTCCAGTGCGGACTCGGTGAAGAAGGCGGGCCGCCTGTGGGCGCGGTGGTCGCTCTCACTCATTCCAGAAGGCTAGCCCCGGCACCCACGGGACGGGTCTGGCAGGCTGCGCTGGTGAGCTCACTCATGCCCCGTCTCGACCGCGTCTCCCGCACCTTCTGGCGCACGACCGGACGCCGCGTCGAGCTCGCCGGCGCGCACGCCTGGCTCGATGCGCCCGTGCACGACGGCGCCGTGATCGGCGACGCCTGGCTGGCGAGCGCGGCCGGCCGGTGGGGTGGACAGGTGCGCGAGGACGTCGAGGATGCCGGCCTGCTCCCTGACCTGGCCGTCCTCGACGGGCCCGGCTTCCGCGCCGCCGCCCTGCATCCCGACGTGCGGGACTTCTACGAGCACACGTCCCGGTGGCGGATGGAGGTGTGGACGCAGTGGACGGCCGCCTTCCAACCCGGAGGCGAGCTCGTCTCCCGCTTCTTCGGCCGCCGCGTGCAGCAGCTGGCCCTGCCGATGCGACCCATGGACGTCGCGCACGGGATGGACAGCCGGGTCGCCGTCATCACGGACGACAGCGGTGGCCAACGGGCCGCCGGGTGGATCCGCTCCCTGCGCTCCACGGGCGAGTTCGTCTACAGCGGCTGCTACGCGAGCCGGGTGCTGCCGGGCGCCGACCGCGCGAGCGTGCACGTGACGTTCCCGCTCGAGGCGGGCAACGTGCAGGTGTTCCTCCGGCCGACCGTGCTCCCCGACGGCTCGTTGCAGCTCGACTCTCCCCGGGGCGCCTTCGGCACGGACGGTGCCTACGTCGTCGTGACGGGCGCGCAACGCGACCACGCGGCCCGGGCACCGATCCACGAGCGCTTCCGCGTCTACGTGGATCGCGAAGGGGTGCTGCGCACCGACCACGAGCTGCGCATGTGGTCAGCCACCGCAGTTCGCCTGCACTACAAGCTCACTCGCATCGCCTGAGGGCGCCTGCAGGACCGCGTATGCCGTGTGTCAGCTGACGATGACGACGTGCAACGTGCGGGGGCCGTGGACGCCCTCGACACGGCTGAGCTCGATGTCGCTCGTCGCCGACGGACCGCTGATCCACGTCGTCGGGCGGGTCGGGTCGAGCCGGGCGACAGCGGCCGGGACGTCGTCGACGACCTGGTCGGCGCGGACGACGCAGACGTGGAGGTCGGGCACGAGCGTCAGCACTCGTCGCCCCTCCCCCGGCCCGTGCGAGAGCATGATCGTCCCTGTGGTCGCGATCGCGACCGTCGCGGTGGTGACCACCGCCGTGGTCGTGTCCAGGTCGGTCGCAGTCAGCCCGTCGTCGGGGACGGCGCCCGGGACGGCGTACGGCAAACCGTCCGGGGCGACGACGGAGGCGCCCTCGGGCAGCGCCGCGGCGATGGCGGCGTCGGCGCCGTCGGGTGCGCAGCGCACGACGGTGGCGCGGTAGTCGGCGACCCGCTGGGCGAAGAGGTCGACGTCGCCGTCCCGCTGGGGCCGGTCGAGCGAGGGGACGACGACGGGGCGTCGGGCCGACGCGATGGCGTCGCGGACCGCGCCGAGGATCTCGTCGCGGGCGCTCATCGCCTGCCTCCGTCGGTGCGCTTCCACCAGGCGCGGAAGGACTCGGCGGGCGGCACCGGGAGGTCACGGGCGTCGGTCCACGCCGCGCCGGGTCCCGGCAACCGGCCGAGCAGGCGGCGCTCCCCCGCTCGACGCGCGCCGCCGCCGCGGGAGGTGAGCGCGGCGAACGCGCGTCCGGCGAGACCCGCGACGCGCTCGGCGGCGCCGAGCCGCGCACCCGAGCCGAAGGTGGCCGCAGCCGCACGCATCGCCAGGGCCTCGGGACCGGGCACACCCGAGCGGTGGCTGTCGACGACCTGAGCGCGCAGGTCGACCAGGACGCTGGGGATGTCGATGAGCACCGGGCACGCCTCGAAGCAGGCGCCGCAGAGGGACGACGCGTAGGGCAGCGAGTCGGTCTGCGGGTCGTGACCGACGCCCCTGAGGAGCGGGTTGAGGATGGCGCCGATCGGCCCGGGATAGACCGAGCCGTAAGCGTGACCCCCCGTGCGCTCGTAGACCGGGCACACGTTGAGGCAGGCCGAGCACCGGATGCAGCGCAGCGCCTGTCGACCGACCTCGTCGGCGAGCGCGCGGGTGCGTCCGTTGTCGAGCAGGACGACGTGGACCTCCTGGGGACCGTCGCCGGGCGTCACCCCGGACCACGTCGAGGTGTAGGGGTTCATCCGCTCGCCGGTGGACGACCGCGGCAGCAGCGTCAGGAAGACGTCGAGGTCGTCCCACGTCGGCACGACCTTCTCGATGCCGACGACAGACACGAGGACCTCGGGCAGGGTCAGGCACATGCGGCCGTTGCCCTCGGACTCGACGACGACGAGGGTGCCGGAGTCGGCGACGGCGAAGTTGGCGCCGCTGACGCCGACCTTGGCGCGGAGGAACTTCTCGCGCAGGTGCAGCCGGGCGGCCTCTGCCAGACGGGCGGGGTCGTCGGTGAGGTCGGCGGGCGCGGCACGCCCCACGCGCGCCATCTCGCGCTCGAAGATCGCGCGGATCTCCGCGCGGTTGCGGTGGATGGCGGGAACGAGGATGTGGCTCGGCAGGTCGTCACCGAGCTGCACGATGAGCTCGGCGAGATCGGTCTCCCAGGCCGAGATCCCCTGCGCTGCAAGGTGGCCGTTGAGGTCGATCTCCTGGGTCGCCATCGACTTGACCTTCACGACCTCGTCGACGCCGTGGGCGCGGGCCACCTCGGCCACCACGTCGGACGCCTCCTGTGCAGTGCGGGCCCAGTGCACGACGGCACCACGCTCGGTCAGGGACTGCTCGAGGCGGAGGAGGTGCTCGTCGAGGTGGAGCAGGACGTCGTCCTTGACCGCCGCGGCCCGCACCCGCAGCGCCTCCCAGTCCTCGACCTCCGCTACGACGGCGGCCCGCTTGGCCCGGATCGTCGTCGTGGCGTGGGCGAGGTTGCTGCGCAGCTGGGTGTCGGCGAGGGCAGCGCGTGCGGCGGTGGGGAACGGCGGCATACCGACGAAGGTGCGGCTCATTAGGGGACCTCCGTCTGGGCCGGGCCCTCGGTGGAGGCGAGGACCTCCGCGAGGTGCATGACGCGGATCCCGGCGTGCTGCCGGGTCAGCATGCCGCCGATGTGCATGAGGCAGGAGCTGTCGCCGGCGACGAGCACCTCCGCCCCGGACTCGCGCACGTGCCGCGCCTTGTCGGCGCCCATGGCCACGGACGTGTCGGCGTTCTTGAGTGCGAAGGTCCCGCCGAAGCCGCAGCACTCCTCGGCGCGCGGGAGGTCGAGCAGCCGCAGGCCGCGGACGGCGCGGAGCAGCCGCTCGGGCCGGTCGCCGACGCCGAGCATCCGCAGGGAGTGGCACGTCGGGTGGTAGGTCACCGAGTGCGGGAACGAGGCGCCGACGTCTTCGACGCCGAGGACGTCGACCAGGAACTCGGACAGCTCGTGGACCCGCGGGGACACCTCGGCGACGGCGGCCGCGAGACCCGGGTCACCGGATCGGCGGGCGACGAGGGCCTGCTGGTGGCGGGCTGAGCCGACGCACGAGCCGGACGGCGAGACGATGGCGTCGTAGCCCTCGAACGCGCGGACGAAGGTGCGCACCACCGGCACGGCCTCGTCGAGGTAGCCGGTGTTGACCATCGGCTGGCCGCAGCACGTCTGTGCCGCAGGGAAGTCGACGTCGACGCCCAGTCGGCGCAGGAGGCGCACCACGGCCTTGCCGGCGTCCGGGAACATCGCGTCGTTGATGCAGGTCACCATCAACGCCACACGCATCTGGCCACCCTCGCACAGGCCGGCAGCGTCCGGGTGCCTGGGACCCGAGCGGCTGGCGCGGACCTTTCGGCATGTCGAGGGCTTGTGCAATGTTGATTGTTTGTCTAGGGTTCTCGTTGTCGGTCAAGAAAGCGCCGCCACCCTCTCTGGATGGAGACGACATGACCGACCCTTCGCGCGGTCCTCGCAAGGACGCCCGCACCCGTGAGCTCATCGCCACCCACCGCACCTCGGAGTCCGAGGCCGAGCGCTCGGAGGCACTGGAGGCCGTGACCCGGCTGCACATGCCGCTGGCGCGCTCCCTCGCCCACCGCTACGCCGGCAAGGGACTCGACCGCGAGGACCTCGAGCAGGTCGCCTTCCTCGCGCTGCTCAAGGCGATTCGTCGTTTCGACCTCGATCAGGCGACCGAGTTCGGCGCGTACGCCACCCCGACGATCACGGGCGAGCTGCGCCGCCACTTCCGCGACCACGGCTGGCTCGTCCGGCCGCCGCGCGGCCTGCAGGAGCGGCGGCAGCTCGTCACCGACACCCGCACGCGCCTCGAGCAGCAGCTCGGGCACGAGCCGGACCAGGAAGAGCTGGCGCAGGCCCTCGACCTCACCCTCGACCAGGTCAGGGAGGCGCAGGTCGCCTCGACCAACCTGCGACCGGCCTCGCTCGACGCCACGACCACCGAAGGCGGTCGCCCGGTGCTCGACCTCGTCGACGCCCGCGCCGACCACCAGTCCGACCCCGGCCTCGACGACGGCATCGTGGTGCGCACGGCGATCAAGCGGCTGACCCCGCAGGAGCAGGAGATCATCGAGCTGCGCTTCGCGCACGACATGACCCAGGCCGAGATCGCCCAGACGCTGGGCCTCAGCGCCATGCAGGTCAGCCGGCTGCTGCGGCGGGTGCTGGCCGAGCTGCGCGAGCACCTCGACTCCTCGGAGCTGATGAGCGCCTGAGGCCCGAGGTAGGGCACGTCGCCTGATCGAGACGTATGCCGGGTCGCCCCGCGGGCGACCCGGCATACGTCATTCGTCGGCGCGTGCCGACGAGTCAGTGCTGGTAGGTGCCGTGGATGACGGCGCGCGCCAGCGTCTTGAAGGCCAGGTTGAACGACACGGCTGCTGGTGACGCGGAGTCGTCGACGCCGAGCGACGGCTCGGAGACGGCATGGACGACGAAGAAGTAGCGGTGCGGCATGTCGCCTTCGGGGGGCGCGGCCCCCATGAAGCCCTGCTCGCCGCCGTCATTGCGTACGTGAAAGGCGTTGCCGGGCAGGGGTGCCGAGGCCGCTCCAGTGTCGACGGAGGTGAGATCGGCAGGAAGGTCGACGAGCACCCAGTGCCAGAAGCCGGACGGTGTCGGCGCGTCGGGGTCGAAGCACGTCACGACGTAGCTCTGCGTGCCCTCGGGTGCCCCCGTCCACGACAGCTGCGGCGACGTGTTGCCCTTCGCGGCGACCTGGTCGTCCTTCAGTGGCTCTCCGTCGGTGACGTCGTCGCTCGTCACCGTGAACGACGCCACGGCGGGGAGCAGGTCGTACGGATTGGGGGCGACCGGTCGGTTCAGGCTCATGCGGTCCTCCTGCGAAGTCGTTGACGCTCGGACCATACCCAGCGACGCCGTGTGCCGCGTCTGATGGCTGGGTGCCTTTCGTTCTCGGCGTCGACGGACGACCGCTCCACGTCGATAGGCTGGAAGTGACGAAAGTGTCATAACGGACAGGGGTCGGGATGCGCGAGGAACGACGGGCGGTGGGCATCGCACCAGCGGCGCCGGTGACGATCGAGGCCTCCGGGGCGCGAGCTGGAACCGACTTCCCCGTCTTCGCCGTCCGGGAGTGGGCTGCCCGCTTCTACGAGCAGGAGCGGCTCCGGCACGACGCAGTCTGGTGGCGCGCCAGCTGGCCCTTCGCCGTCGCGCTCCTGCTGGCCGCGGGCGCCGCCGGCGTGGCCCGATGCTGGCCGCTTCCCGAGACCGACGCCGCTCTGGGTGCTGCTGTCGTCCTTGCAGCTGCGGCGGTCGGCACGACCGCCGGCGGGCTGGTCCGCCTGCGGGCGCTGCAGATGCGCCTCTCCACGGCCCGGGCGCGCCCGGCGACGATCGAGGAGATCCCGGCAGCGGCCCGCGCCGTGGTGCTCGACTCCCCCAGGATGCGCTTCCGACGTCCCACGGACGGCACCGGCTTCGCCGCCGTCCGCGACGGCGTGGCCGCGATCGCGCCCGTCGGGGGGTTCGCCGCCGCCGTGCTCGTGTGGGCGCTGGTCATGCAGGGCAGGGTGGAGGGCACCTTGGAGGACTGGGTCCGCGGCCGCCGAGCCTGACGCCGCCGCCTACGCCGGATGCGCGGTTTGGCATGGGTGCTCCCGGGTAGGAGCGGGTCCAGCCCGGCGGCGAGGGGCCTGGCCGGGGGTCGAGCGAACCGCCAGGAGGCCGGCGCGATGCAGGGTCGGGCCACCGAGGACACTCCAGGCGAGCAGGGCTGGCCGCCGTTCGACGGCGTGGGCAGCATCGCCGTGCTCACGGCATCCGGCATCGGCGACTTCCTCGTGAGGGTGCCTGCCCTCGAAGCGCTGCGGACGGCATACCCCCGGTCTGCGATCACCGTGCTGGGTGACGTCTGGCACCCGGCCTTCCTCGAGGGTCGCCCCGGCCCGTGGGACGGCGCCGTGAGCGTTCCCAGGAACGAGGGCATATGCCGTCTCGACGGCGAGACGAGTTCGGGCACAGCCCAGTTCATGGCGCAGCACCGAGGCCGGTACGACCTCGTGGTCCAGATGCACGGCGGCGGCGCGGAGAGCAACGCTGTCGTGCGTGCCCTCGAACCCCGGTTCAGCGTGGGGCCGTGGACGCCGGGAGCCGAGCCGCTGACCCGCTGCCTGCCGTACGTCGACGGTCGCCCGGAGGTGCTCCGCTGGCTGGAGGTGGCCGAGCTGGCGGGCGCCCAGACCGCTCTCGGGACCGAGCGACTCGTGCCGTCGGTGGTCGTGACGGAGACGGACCTGGCGGACAGCCGCGTGGCGTGGGACGGCGACGGCCCGTTCGTCGTGCTCCATGCCGGTGCGCGGGACCCGCGGCGCTGCTGGCCGGCGGCCAAGTTCGCGACGGTCGCTCTGGAGCTCAGGCGCACCCTGGGCGCGTACGTCGTCATCGTCGGCACGGAGCGTGACCGGGCTGCCGCTGCAGAGCTGGTGCAGCGGATCGGCTCCGGGACGGTCGACCTCACCGAGGACCTCTCCCTCGGCGCGATGCTCGGTCTCGCCTCACGCAGCTCCCTCTTCGTCGGCAACGACTCCGGCCCCCGGCACCTCGCAATCGCAGCAGGAGCCCCGACCGTCGGCATCTTCTGGATCGGCAACCTGATGGCCTTCGGGCCACTGGTGGGGGGCGCGCACCGTGCAGCCCTCTCCTTCACGATCGACTGCCCGGTGTGCGGACTGCGGCAGCTGGACGGCCGGTGCCAGCACGCCGTGTCCTTCGTCGACGACGTGAGCGTCGAGGACGTGCTCGACCAGTGCGCTCTGGCCCTGGGTGCAGCGCGATGACCGGGTGCTTTCAGGGCGCCTCGCTGCCAGAATATGAGGATGACCGGCTCGCACGACCAGCCGTCATCCGCGGCTGACTTCGCGCAGCTCGCCCGGTTCCTCGCCGAGACACCGGGCGTGCTTCCCACCGTGCGTGGTGTGGTGTTGACCGCCGTCCGGAGCGTGCCGTGCGACTGGGCGGCCGTGGCCGTGACCGATGAGCTCACCCAGCGCCCGGCCCGGCTGGCGGCTTCGAACGACGAGGAGCTGGCGGTGCGCATCGGCACGATCGCCGCCGCTGCCGGCAGCAGCCCCGGCATCGCCGCCTTCGACCAGGACCGCATCGTCGCCTGTCCCGACCTCACCCGCGAGCAGCAGTTCGACGCCTACGCCCAACGGATGCTCGCCCAGACGGACGTGCGCTCGGTACTGTCCCTGCCGTTGCACCTCCACAACGAGAGGGTGGGGGTCATGACGCTCTATGCAGCCCGGCCCGAGGCCTTCCCCCTCGATGCGGTCGAGCGCGCGCAGGTCATCAGCGACCACGCGGTGATCGCCATCGAGTCCGCTCGCGCCGAGGACCAGGCCGTGAACCTCGAGGCCGCGCTGCGCACCAGCCGTAGCATCGGGATGGCGCTGGGCATCCTCATGGAACGTCACAAAATGACCCAGGACGCCGCCTTCGAGAAGCTGCGCGACGCCAGCCAGCACACCAACCGCAAGCTCTACGAACTGGCTGCCGACCTCGTCGAGACCGGGGCCGCCGACGGGATCCTCGACGACGGGACGACGCCACCCGATCCCTGACTGCGCGCTCCTACCGGCGTCGCGTGGTGGCATACGGGGTAACCGTCTGGCATGGAGCCGATCCCGGAGACACGACGCGCGCTGCTCGACCTGTCACAGTTCGAGGACACCGGGATCTACGGCGAGCTCGGGACCCTGGCCGCACAGGCACAGAAGCTGGTCCCCAGCCTCGCCGGGCTCAGCGTGACGGTCCTCGCCGAAGGCATCACGCTGACCTACGTCGCCTCGTCCGACGCCGTCGCGGCGCTGGACGCCGTGCAGTACGCCGACGGCGGTCCGTGCGTGACGGCGGTCGAGGAGGGGCAGGTGCTCGCAGCGGAGGGGGCCGGCCTGCTCGACGAGCGGCGTTGGCAGCTCTTCGCGCAGGCGGCAGCCGCAGCCGGGGTCCGCAGCACGCTGTCCCTGCCGATCCTCGGCGAGGGCCGGCCCGGCGCCGAGGTCGCCGACAGGAGTGACCCAGCCCGCGATGCGGAGTCGGGCGTCGGCACGCGGCTGGACACCGCGCCCGTCACGGCGGGCGTCAACCTGTACGGTTCGCGCGCCGACAGCTTCGACGGGCTGCACGAGCGGTTGGCGGAGCTGTTCGGCGCCTGGTCGCCCGGCGCGGTGACGAACGCGGACCTGTCCTTCAGCACCCGCCTCGCGGCGCTCGACGCACCTCGACGTCTCGACGCCCTCACGCTGGTGGGGCGAGCCGTCGGGGTGTTGGCCGCGGCGCACGACGTGACGCCGGACGAGGCGGGCCGCAGGCTCCGGTATGCCGCCGCGCGCGCCGGGGTGCCGCTCACCGTGCTGGCACGGATCATTCTCGGCGAACGGGACTGAGGGCGACCTCCGCCCGGCCGCTCAGCCGGCGAATGGCTCAGCGATGCGGGCCGCGGCGCCACTGACCAGGGCTGCCTCCTCGAGGACCTCGACCTCAATCCGGCTCGGCCGGCCCATCTCGACACCCTGGGTGATGACGAGCGTGTCGCCGACGCTTGCCTGCCCGATCGCGCGGAGGTAGCCCACGAGGGCGGCGGCGGCTGCTCCTGTCGCGGGGTCCTCCACCACGCCACCCCACGGGAACGGGTCCCGGGCACGCCACTTCCCGGGACCGGTGGCGGCCACGAGCTGCACCGTCACCCAGTCGTGCTCGCGACTCAGACGCTGCAGCGCCGGGAAGTCGTACGCCAGGTCAGCGAGCCGGGCCAGGTCCCGAGCGACGAGGACAGGATGCCGGTTGCCGCCGAAGCCGATGGCTGGCGGGAACCCGGGGTCGAGGTCGTCCTCCGACCAGTGCAGGGCATCCAGCAGCCGGCTCAGCAGGTGGCGCTCGAGCGGGAAGCAGCTGGTAGCGGGGCTGCGCAAGGCGCCGACGGATCGCATGCCGATGCGCCGGCCGGTGATGGCGACCGGACCGACCGGTGTCGAAAGCGTGTAGCTGCCGGCGCCCACGGACTCGCACAGGGCCACGGCGGTGGCGATGGTCGCATGGCCGCAGAAGTCGACCTCCCCCTCGGGGGCGAAGTAGCGGATCGGGATCGGGGGCGCTTCGGCCGCGTCGGCCGCGTCGGCCGCGTCGGCCGCTCCCGTCTGGCGTGCCGGAGCGATCGGGCCGGTGACGAAGGCCGTCTCGCTGTACCCGACCTGCGCGGCGATCTGCTGCATCTCGGTGGCACTGAGCTCTCCTGCGTCCAGCACGACCCCAGCGGGGTTGCCGCTGTCCGGGTCATCGCTGAACGCCGCGAACCTCTCGATGTGGGGCGCCTTCGAGGTCATGGTCGCCATCCTCCACGACCGGCGCACCTCATGGGCGGACTCCGATTCGCCGTGAGCCTCGCGCCCCCTCGGGGCGCGGCGTCGTACGCTCACGCGTTGTGACCCCTGCTGCCGTAGCCGTCTGTGTCCTGTTGGTTGCCCTCGCCGTCCTCCAAGGACTGCTGGCATGCGGCGTACCGCTCGGGCGGTTCGCCTGGGGCGGTCAGCACGACGTCCTTCCGACGCGTCTGCGGGTGGGCAGCCTGGTCACCATCGTCGTCTACGTCCTGATCGGCTGGGTGGTGCTTGCCCGCGCCGGGGAGCGCAGCGGCGCCGGCGGCATCCTCGGCGTGACCACCTGGGTCGTTGCGGGAGCCTTCCTCCTCGGCGCCGCGGGCAACCTCGCGTCACGCAGTCGCCCGGAGCGCCTCGTGATGACCCCGGTCGCCGTGGCGCTCTGTGCCCTGACCGGTGCCGTTGCGATCGCCAGTTGACGGATGGCTCGTGTGAACATCCCCGGTCGGCTGCGGCATACTGGCCCCGGGTCGCACTGCGACGGGACCACGGCAACGTTGTCCCGACCACTGCTGCGAGGGAAGCTTGTCTGAGCTCCCCGTCCCGGGCCTCTAGCTCAGTCGGTAGAGCATCGGACTTTTAATCCGCCGGTCGTCGGTTCGAGCCCGACGGGGCCCACCGCTTGCGTATGCCGTCTGCTCCGACCAGGAAGTCACTGCCGTGAACGACGCGTTCGTCTACGACGCCGTCCGCACCCCGTTCGGCCGTTTCGGCGGCGCGCTGGCGACGACCCGGCCGGACGACCTGGCGGCGCTCGTCGTCAAGGCTGTCGTCGACCGCTCCCCCAGCCTCGCCGCGGACCCGTCCCTGGTCGACGAGGTCGTCTTCGGCAACGCGAACGGCGCGGGCGAGGAGAACCGCAACGTCGCCCGCATGGCCACCCTGCTGGCGGGCCTGCCGACGAGCATCCCCGGCACGACGGTCAACCGCCTCTGCGGGTCCAGCCTGGATGCCGCGATCATCGCCTCGCGGCAGATCGAGACGGGCGACGCGGATGTCGTGCTCGTCGGCGGCGTCGAGTCGATGACGCGCGCCCCCTGGGTCATGCCGAAGACCGACAAGCCCTACCCCGTCGGCAACCTCGAGCTCTCGTCGACGACTCTCGGCTGGCGTCTCGTCAACCCGAGGATGCCGTCCGAGTGGACCGTCTCCCTCGGTGAGGCGACCGAGCAGCTGCGCGAGCGGCACGGCGTGACGCGCGAACGGCAGGACGAGTTCGCGGCCAGGTCGCACCACCTTGCGGACGCCGCCTGGACCGAGGGCTTCTACGACGAGCTCACCGTGCCGGTCCCGGGCGTTGAGCTCGCCCGCGACGAGTCGATCCGCGCCGACACGACGGTCGAGCGCCTCGCCGGTCTGCGCACGTCCTTTCGGGCGGAGGGTGGCACCGTCACGGCCGGGAACGCCTCCCCGCTCAATGACGGCGCCTCGGCCGTCCTCCTCGGCAGCGCGGCGGCTCAGGACGGCCTCGGCCTCGACGCGATCGCCCGCGTCGCCGGGCGCGGAGCGAGCGCGCTCGACCCGCAGTTCTTCGGCTTCGCGCCGGTCGAGGCGGCGAACCGGGCCCTCGTTCGCGCCGGCATCACGTGGGCGGACGTGTCAGCGGTCGAGCTCAACGAGGCCTTCGCGGCGCAGTCGCTCGCCTGCATCGACGCGTGGGACATCGACCCCGAGATCGTCAACCGGCACGGCGGCGCCATCGCCATGGGCCACCCGCTCGGCGCCTCGGGCGGGCGGATCCTCGGCACGCTGGCTCGCGACCTGCAGCGGTCCGGCGGCCGGTGGGGCGTCGCCTGCATCTGCATCGGGGTCGGCCAGGGTCTCGCCGTCGTCCTGGAGAACGTCACCCGCTGACCCCACCGATGGCGTATGCCGTCCGCTGACCCAGGTGCCCGACGTCCGCACCCGCGCGGGCCAGCGGCACCGTGCATCGTGTGCGGGTGTCCCCCGTGTGCCGAGCCCTTCGCAGGCTGTGCACGCTCAGGGCAGTGACGCGCCGCCGCACATGACGATGGTCTGGCCGGTCACCATCGCCCCACTCGGCTCGAGAAGGAAGCGGGTCAGGGCCGCGACCTCGGACGGCTCGACGAGGCGGCCGAGCGGCGGCACGACGGGCGGCACCGAGGCGCGCTTCGGGTCGTCGAGCATGGCCGTACGTGTCGGTCCCGGAGCGACGACGTTGACCGTGATGTGCCGCGTCGCGAGCTCCGCGGCCCAGGCACGGGCCATCGCGGCGAGCGCGGCCTTGGTTGCGGCGTACTGGCTCTTGCCCGGCACCCCGGTCATCGTGCGGCTGCCGACGAGGACGACGCGGCCACCGTCGAGGAGCGAGCCGACGAGCCCGCCGACAAGGAGCTCGGCGCCGCGCACGTGCACGGCCCACATCCGCTCACCCTGCTCGGGTCGCAGCTCGCCGACCCCTGCGGAGAACTGCAGGCCGGCGGCGTGGACGACCGCGTCCACGCCGCCGATCACGGTCTCGCGCACCAGGCGTAGGGCCTCGTCGGCCGAGGTCACGTCGGCCAGGTCGCACGGCACCCACGTGGCGGCGTCCGACAGCGCGCCGCGTGAGCGGCTGAGCCCGAGGATGCGCCAGCCGGCACCGACGAGGTCGTGCGCGATTGCGAGGCCGATGCCCGAGCTGCTCCCCGTGACGACCGCGGTGCGTGCCTCGCGCCCGTCCCCAGCACGTGGAACCGCACCGGGCGGCGCCGGCGCGGTCACCGGGATGGGCTCCGAAGGATGCGGTCGACGACGTCGGCAGGCAGGTGGACGTGCTTGATGGCGCGGCGGTGGTAGGTGAAGGCGACGTGCAGGTCGCCGTCCGGGCCGGGCAGCACCGAGGGGTAGGACAGCTCGCGGTTGAGCCCGTCACGGGAGTTGTTGGACATGCAGTAGCCGTCGCCCGTCTCGAGGTCGACCTGCACGGGCCACGTCCGCCCCTCGTCGGGGCTCAGGGCCAGCGTCATCGGCGCCCGCGGTGCGCCCCAGAAGGCCGTGCGACGGCCCGCGGCCTCAGGAGCCTCCCGCGAGGACTCGGCGACGACCGGACCGTCGAGACCGTCAACGACGCCCTCGTCGTCGATCTCGTCGTAGAGCGACACCCGTCGCTCGCTCGCGTCGAGGGCCGAGCTCCGGTTGAAGACGAGCGCCACCTCTCCCCCGCCGACCGCCACGGCCTGGATCGACGAGTTGTTGTTGGGCAGCACGGTCGGAGTGGGCTTGGCCCACGTCAGACCGTCGTCGGCGGAGGTCGTCTCCCACACGTGGTCGGCCCAGCGGCTCCGGAAGCAGGCCCACAGCGAACCATCTTCTCGCACGACGACGTTCATGTGAACGCACCCGAGCGACCCGGGCACGACTGCCTCGACCCAGGTCAATCCGCCGTCATCGCTCCACCAGACGCTCGAGGTGTCCTCGTTGCCGACCCACTTCTCGCCGGGCACGGTGACGCAGTTGAACACCGGCAGCAGGATGCGTCCGCTCGCCAGCACGACCGGCGGCTGGCGCACGAACACGCCACCGGCGTCGGTCGCCGGGAGCAGCACGGTCGGCGCCTCCCAGGTCTCCCCGCCGTCGCGCGAGACACGGCGTCGCACCTCCGACGTGTCCTGGTTGCCGGCGAGCTGCGCCGTGTAGAGCAGCCACACGTCACCGTTCGGCGCGGTGCACAGGACCGGGTTCTGCTCCGACCGCGTGGGGTCGTCGCTGAGCGGCACCGGGGCCAGCCACGCGTGCGAGCCGGATGGCATGCGCGAGAGGTAGGCGGTGATGTCGCTGACGCCCTCCTGCGTGCCGCCGAACCACACGCACGCGAGGTCACCGTTCGGCAGCCAGGCGAGGTTGGCGGCGTGGCACTGCACCGTTGGGGTGGGGAGGTATGCCGTGTGGCCGCCTCCCTCGCGCGGGCGCTGGACGCCGTCGGTCGGGAGCGTCTCCGCGCTCTCGGCGGGAGCGGGCCGGGCCACGGTCACGACTCGCCTCGGGCCGCCTTGAGGTGGGCCGTCGCGGCCTGCTCGAGGTGGATGAGGTCAGACGAGACGGTGGCGAGGGTGAAGCCCTGCCCTAGTCGCTTGGCCGCGACCTCGCCACTGGGCGTGTGGAAGCCGGCTGCGATCCCCGCGGACTCGGCCGCACGCAGGATGCGCTCGACCGCGGCCTCGAAGGCGTCGTCGACGGCCGGGTCGGTCGAGGTCGCGCCACCGACAGCGAGCCGGAGGTCGGACGGGCCGATGTAGAGGCCGTCGATGCCGGGCGTCGCAGCGATCGCCTCGACGTTCTCGAGCCCCTGCGGCGTCTCGATCATGGCGAGGACGACCGTCGCCTCGTTGGAGTCCACAGGGTTGGGACCGATCCGCAGCTGGGACCGCATCGGACCGTAGGAGCGGATCCCCTGCGGACCGTACTTCGCGTAGGAGACCGCGCGGGCAGCGTCCTCGGCCGTGTTGACGAGCGGCACGATGATGCCGGCCGCCCCTGCGTCGAGGGCCTGTCCGATGAGGAAGGGGTCGTTGCCGCCCACCCGGACCATCCCGACGGACTCACCGCCCGCGTCGATGGCCTGCATGCCGGCGAGGATGCCCTTGTAGTCGAGCAGCCCGTGCTGGGCGTCGAAACAGACGTAGTCGTAGCCGAGCCGGGCGAGCCGCTCCGTCGACACGGGCGAGTCGATGATGATCCAGTAGCCGAGGATCGTCTCGCGGGCCCGGAGGCGCCGCGCGTAGTCGAGCACCCGCTCGCGGCTGCGCTCCATCGCCGTGCCTTCGCCGCTCATCGGTTGTACCCCGGCATCGACCCGGCGATCGCCAGGCCTGCCACGTCGCAAGCGGCAACGACGTCGTCGGGGAGCGGACCGGCTTGTGCAGCAGTGATGTTGGACTCCAGCTGGTGTGGTTTGGATCCCCCGAGCAGGACCGACGAGACGACCGGCTTGTTCAGCAGCCAGCGCAGCGACAGCTCGGGAAGGGTGATGCCGGCCTGCGACGCGATGGCGCCGAGGGCCTCGATGACCGCGAACGTCTCTGCGTTCCAGTAGCGGTCCTTGTACATGGTCGCGAGCGCCGACGAGCCGAAGCGCCCCTCGCCCGGGGTCTCCGTAAAGGAGTGGCGCCCGGTCAGCAGCCCGCCGCCGAGCGGGTTGTAGACGATGGTCGGGAGGCCCTTGGTCGTCGCGAACTCGGCGTACTCGTCCTCGATCCGGCGCGCGACGAGGTTGTAGAGCTGCTGCGCGAGGATCGGCCTCGGGGTGCCGAGGTCGTCGCACGCGGCGAACACGTCGCCGATCTGCCAGGCGGAGAAGTTGGAGACTCCGATGGCGCGGACCGAGCCCTCCTTGACGAACTGGCCCAGGGCAGCGACCGTCTCGTCGATGGGCACGGACCGATCGGGCTGGTGCAGGTAGTAGACGTCGACGTGGTCGGTGCGCAGCCGGCGCAGGCTGGCCTCGAGCGAAGAGCGCAGTCCCGCGGCCGAGAGCAGCGGCGCGCCGCCGGCGTCACCGGGATAGATGCCGGCCTTCGTCGCGATCGTCACGGCGCCACGCCGGCCGACGAGGATCTCGGCGATCATCTCCTCGCTGCGCCCGGCGGCATACCCGTTGGCGGTGTCGATCGACGTGATGCCCGCGTCGAGCGCGGTGTCGACCATCGTGCGAGCGGTGCCGAGGTCGACGGTGTCGCCGAAGGTCATGGTGCCGAGGACGAGCCGCGGAAGCGGCATGTCGAGGCCGGGCAGGTCGAGGGTGGGGAGGTCGACGCGGGTCATGACGCCTTCTCGGTCTCGGCCGTGCGGGAGGCGGCGATGTGTCGGATGAGGTGTCGCGGCTTGATGCCGGTCATGAGTCCCGGCTCGAGTGCGGAGCGGCGCAGGCGCTGGGTGTACTCCTCCTGCGGGTGCGAGAGGAGGTCGTCGGTGCGGCCGCTTTCGACGATGCGGCCCGCCCGCATGACGACCGTGTCCTGCGAGATCGCCCGCACCACGCCGAGGTTGTGCGAGATGAACAGGTAGGTCAGCCCGGTCTCGGCCTGGATGTCGGCGAGCAGCTCGAGCACCTGCGCCTGGACGGACACGTCGAGGGCGCTCGTCGCCTCGTCGCAGACGAGCAGCTCCGGGCCGGAGGCGAGCGCGCGGGCGATGCCGATGCGCTGGCGCTGCCCTCCGGAGAACTCCGGAGGCTTGCGCTCGAGAGCGCTGCGCGGCAGCCCGACGCGCTCGATCAGCTCGGCGGCCTTGTCCCGCTGCACCCTGACCGATCTCTCGCCTCGCACCCGGATCGGCTCGGCGACGATCTCCTGGGCGGTCAGGTGCGGGTCGAGCGAGCCGTAGGGGTCCTGGAAGACCATCTGCACCCGGTGACGCATCGGGCGCAGCTGCTTCTCGGAGAGGCGGGCCAGATCCGTGCCGTCGAGGTCGATGACGCCCGAGGTCGGGGTCAGCAGGCGCACGAGCGCCTTGGCGATCGTCGACTTGCCGCAGCCCGACTCGCCGACGATGGCGAGGGTGCCGCCTCGCGGCACGCGGAAGGACACGTCGTCGACGGCACGGAAGGCGTCCTTGCCGGTGCCGTACTCGACGACGAGGTTGCGGACGGCGAGCAGGTCCTCAGCCATGGCTGGCCTCCTTCACGAGCGGGGCTCTGACGGCCGGGTCCTGCCACGGACCCAGCTCCGGGATCGCCCCGAGCAGCTTCTGGGTGTAGGGGTGCTGCGGGTGGTCGACGACGTCGGTCACCGGGCCGCCCTCCACGAAAGCGCCCGACTTCATCACGTGGACGCGGTCGCTCATGAGGCGCGCGACGCCAAGGTCGTGCGTGATGAGCAGAAGCGCGATCCCGGTCTGCTCCTGAAGCTCCAGAAGCAGGTCGAGGATACCGGCCTGCACCGTGACATCGAGCGCGCTGGTCGGCTCGTCGGCGACGATGAGGTCCGCGTCCGTCGAGACGGCCATCGCGATGAGCACGCGTTGGAGCATGCCGCCGGACAGCTGGTGCGGGTAGGCGTCGAACTGCTTGGCGGGGTTGCGGATGTGGACCTGCTCCATGAGCGAGAGGGCCCGCGCCTTCGCCTCGGCCTTGCCGAGCCGGGGGTACTTGATGCGCACGGCCTCGGTCATCTGCCGACCGATGGTGCGAATGGGGTTGAGCGCCGTCATCGGGTCCTGCGGGATGAGCGCGACGGCGCGACCGCGGAGCTTGTCGATGACCGCGCGGCTGCCCGTGACGTCCTGGCCGGAGATGCGCGCCTCGCCCGAGATGACCGCGAGGTCGTCGGGCAGCAGGCGCAGGATGGCCATCGCCGTCGTCGACTTGCCCGAACCGGACTCGCCGATGATCGTCACCGTCTCGCCCTGGTCGATGTGGAAGCTCACGCCGTCGACGGCGCGCACGACGCTGGTGCCGGTCAACAGCTCGACCTGCAGGTCCCTGACCTCGAGGACTCTCATGCCTGGTCTCCCCTCGCGCGTCGCACGCGTTCGCGCATGCCGTCTCCGACGAGGTTGACCCCCACGACGAGGAGTGCGATGGCCACGCCGGGGACCGTTACGAGCCACGGCTTGCCCGTGACGAACAGCTCACGCCCGTCCGAGATGATGCCGCCCCACGTCGGGTACGGCCGCTGGACCCCGGCCCCGAGGAAGGACAGCGCGCTCTCGAGCAGGACGGCCTGGGCCAGCAGCAGCAGCACGACGACGAGCACCTGCTGGAGGATGTTGGGCACGACGTGCTTGCTGAGGATCGAGAACTTCGGCAGGCCCAGCACCCGAGCGGCCGCGACGTACGGCTTCTCCCGCTCGACGAGCACCAGCGCGCGGGTGATGCGCGCCGGCTCGGGCCACTGGGCGAACGCGATGACGAGGGTGATGACGGGGATCGACGGGCCGAAGAGGGCCACGACGAGCAGCAGCATCAGCAGCAGCGGCAGCGCCATCTGCGCCTCGAGCAGTCGGGAGATGATCGTGTCGACCCAGCCGCCGAAGTAGCCGGCGGCGGCACCGGCGACGATGCCGAAGAGCCCCGAGACGAAGATCGCGAGCATGCCGATGACGAGCGAGGTCTGCCCGCCGTGCAGGATGCGTGAGAGCAGGTCGCGACCGTTGGGGTCGGTGCCGAGCAGGTGCCCTGCGCTGAACGGCGGCAGCGACGATTCGCTCAGCTGGCCGACGATCGGGTCGGGCAGGGGCAGGACCCCCGCGAGCGCGACCGGGATGACGACGACGCCGGCACAGATGGCGCCCACCCAGATCTTGATCGTGCTGTAACGCGCCCGGCGCGCGGCTGCCGAACGACGCATCAGCACCTTCGTCACGGCCGAGTCGCGGCCGAGGATGGAGCCGGGCACCTCGCTGAGGTTCGGGACCTGCGGGTGGCCGGGCAGGTTCGTCGAGGTGGTCATGAGCTGGCCTCTCCGAGTCGGACGCGCGGGTCCATGAGCGGGTAGAGCAGATCCACGACCAGCTGGACGACGAGCGCCAGCACCACGGTGACGAGGACGGTGGCCTGGATGAGCGGGAAGTCGCGCTGCTTGAGCGCGTTGACGACGAGCTCGCCGACGCCGGGCCAGTTGAAGACGACCTCGACGATGACGACGCCGTTGAGCATCGCCGCGAAGCGGGTGCCCAGCGCGGTCACGACCGGCAGGGCGGCGTTGGCGAAGGCGTAGCGCCAGGTCAGCGCCCGTTCGGACACCCCGCGCGACCGTGCCACCGTGAGGTAGGGCGCGGCGAGGTTGACCACCATCTCTCGGCGCACGAGCCGGGAGATCAGGGCGATCTGCAGGATCGCGATCGTCACCGTCGGCAGGATGATCGAGGTGGCCGAGTCGAAGCCCGAGGGCGCGAACCAGCGCAGGTTGACGGCGAAGAGCATGAGCAGCACGAAGCCGATCCAGAAGTCCGGCATGGACTGGCCGGCGATCGTGCCGATGTTGGCACCGAGCTCCGGCGCGGAGTTGTTGCGACGCGCCATCCACACGCCCAGCGGGATCGCCACGACCGCCGTGACGACGATCGCCGCGACCGCCAGGGTGATCGTGTAGGGCAGGCGTTCCAGGACGACGTCGAGCGCCGCGCGCTTGAAGAAGAACGACGTGCCGACGTCGCCCTGGAACAGGTGTTGCAGGAACGTCCAGAACTGCACCGGGATCGGCTGGTCGAGCCCGAACTGCTGGCGGATGGCCTCGAGCTGCGCCGAAGTGGGGTTCGGCGGCGCATAGTTCGCCGCCGGGTCGCCCGGGGCCATCCGCAGCAGGACGAACACCGTGGCGGTCGCGAGGAACGCGGTGAGCACGGTCTGCCCGATGCGCTTGAGGACGTAGGTCAACATGGGATCACCTTGAGGTGCCGGGGTGCGGCGACCGAATCAGGCCGAGACCGTCACGGAGCCGAGGTCATAGGAGTTGATCGCGCGCAGCTTGAGGCCCTGCACACGCTTGCGCTTGGCCAGGACGTTGTTGGGCGTCCAGGCCCACATGGCCGGCCACAGTGCCCACACCTTCTCCTGAGCCTGAGCGAGCAGGGCGTTGCGCTTGGTCTCGTCGGCCTCGGCGCCGGCCTGGTCGAGCAGCGTGGAGATCTCGGGGAAGACGAACCCCTGGTAGGTGTCGCGCGTCTTCTCCTTCTCGGCCGTGCCGCCGTACTGCCCCACGAGGTTGGTCAGGGCCAGCCCGGTCTGGTTGCCGTAGCCGTTGGCCAGCACGTCCCAGTCGCCGGACTCGCCACGGCGCCAGGCGTTGATGTCGCCGCCCTTGGGGATCATCTTCAGCGTGGCGGTGACGCCGACTGCGGCGAGCATCTGCGAGATGGCCTCGAGCACGCGGGAGGCACCCGCGAACTCCGAGTCCTCCCAGATGAAGGTGAGCTTGAGACCGCTGCCGCCGTTGTCGGCGAGCATCTGCTTGGCCTTGGCCGGGTCGTAGGTGTAGTCGCCGGTCTTGACGTAGCCCGCCAGCGTCTTGGGCACGACGCCCTCGGCCGAGGTGACCTGGTTGTTCATCAGGGCCTTGATGAGCGAGTCGTGGTCGATCGCGTAGGTGAGAGCCTCTCGCACCTTCGGGTTGGCGAGCGGGTGGCCCTTCGGCTTGCGGAAGTTGTAGAACAGGTGGATCAGGCGCGTGCCGGGGGTCTCGATGACGTCGACGTCGTTGTTCGTCTTGAGCGAGGCCGCCGACTCGGGGGTGATGGTGTCGATGACGTCCGCCTGGCCGGAGGTGATCGCGATGACGCGGGCGCCCTCCTCCTCCTGGTAGGAGACGTTGACCTGGTCCAGCTTGGCCTTCTCACCCCAGTAGTTGTCGTTGCGGGTCAGCTTGTAGCTGCCCGTGCCGGTGTCGGCGCTCGCGATGACGAACGGCCCCGTGCCGAGGCCGTTGCTCAGCTCCTCGGCCTTGTTGTCCTTGGCCGGGGTGATGAGGATGTTGGACATCAGGGAGTTGAGCGTGACGACGGGGACCTTGGTCGTCAGCGTGAACGTCCGGTCGTCGATCTTCTTGAAGCTCGGCTGCTCCGGGAACTGCGAGGCCACGTAGCCGGCCTTGACCTGGAAGTAGAGCTTGAGCGCGGTCTCGACGTCCTCGACCTTGACGGGCGACTTGTCCGAGTAGTGGATGTCGCTGCGCAGCTTGACAGTCCACTCGGTGGGCTTGGTCTGCTCGAACGACTCGGCGAGAACGAGCTGCGGCTTGAGGTCGTCGCCGATCTTGGTCAGGGCCTCGCGAACGGCGCGCTGGACGGTGACCGCCGCGTCGTACTGGTTCAGCTTGTTGTCGAGGCTGACCAGGTTGCGGTTGAGCACGATGCTCAGTGTGCCTCCTGCACCACCTGCTCCGGCGGTGCTGGCGGAGTTGGCGGTCTTGGGCCCGGCGCAGGCGGCGAGGGCGGGAGCGAAGAGTGCTCCGGCGCCGGCCAGCGAGGCGAGCTTGAGGATGGAGCGACGCGAGACCTCGCGCGTCGGCTGGTCAGACGTGGGAAGCAGTGCAGGCTGCTGGGGCATCGGGACTCCTCGTTGAGCGGTGGCCTCCCCGTCGGTGGCGCACGCTGCGCCCCTCGGGTTCGACCACCCTCGCACCATTGCGCGATTCGCGCAATACCTGTAGCGTTTTTTGTGAAGGAGCACCGGGTCGTATGCCGTCCAGCGCACTCCCGGAAGCCAGTACCCCCTCCTTCACTTACTTCGGCAGAGTCGCCAATCCCTCTGTCGCGCAAGACTTGTAGGCATAACCAGCACGGTGAGGAGGAGACATGACCGCACTGGACCTGGGCATCGTTGCGGACGACCTGAGCGGCGCCGCGGAGTGTGCGGCACATGCACTTGTGCGCGTTCCGCGCAGCAGCGTCTCCTTCGTCACGAACTCCGCCCCGCCGCGCAACGCGCCTCCGGCCGCGCCTGGCACCGGCTCACACAGCGACACCGCCGGCCAACAGGTCGTGGTCACGGTCGACACGGACTCTCGCCGTCTCGCCGCCGAGGACGCCGCACGCGTGGTTCGCGCGGCCGCGTCGCTCGTCGCGGCTGCACCCGTCGTCGTCAAGAAGGTCGACTCCCTGCTGCGCGGGCACGTCGCAGCCGAGGTCGCCGCCCTCGCGGACGAGCTGGGCCGGACGCCGGTCGTGGGCGTCGCAAACCCCGGCCTCGACCGCGTCGTGCGCGACGGGGTGCTCCACGTCGGCGGCATGCCGCTGCACGAGACCGACCTGTGGGCGGTCGAGCCGACCCCCGCCCCAACGCGCGTGGCCGAGGCCCTGCACCCGCTGCCCACGGTGCTCGTGCCCCACTCGACCGTGCTGCTCGGTGTCAGAGCGGTGGCCGAGGCCCTGGTGGCAGCCGCCCGCGCGGGGTTCGTGCCGGTGTGCGACGCCGTGACGGAGGCCGACCTGGACGTCGTCCAGGCGGCCGCCGTGAGGTCGAGTGCGGTCCTCGGGTCCCGCACGCTTCTCGTCGGCTCCGGCGCCCTTGCCGACGCTGCCGTGCGCGCCCTGCCCGACCACGGCGCACCGAGGCGGCCCACGGCAACCCGCGAGACGGCATACGACCTCGAGCACGGGGCCCCGGCGTCCCTGCTCATCGTCCTCGGGACCCGCGCCCACGGCGTGGCTGCGCAGATCGCGCAGCTTGGGCCCCTCGCCGCCGAGACCCTGATGGTGCAGCCCGACATGCTCTTTCGCGACCCGCAGTCGCTGGGCGAGAGGCTCGCGGCGCTGCCCACCAACGGGATCGTGCTCGTGGCCCTCGACCCGGCCGCCGCCGCCGACACGAGCCGCTCACGCGCCCTTACGGACGCCCTCGCCGCGATGGTGGCACCCCTGCTCGACGGCTACGACGCAGCCTTCCTCTCCGGCGGCGAGACTGCCCGCGCCGTTCTCGACCGTCTCGGCGTGGACTCCCTCGACGTCGTCGCCGAGGTGGAGACCGGCACGGTCGTGAGCCGCCGACCAGGCGGCCGGCTCGTCGTCACCCGCCCCGGCAGCTTCGGCGACTCCACGTCACTCGTCCGCGTCGCCGCGCACCTGCTCGGCGAGCGCCCGTCCGCTCACACCGCATCCACCCACACCGCAACCCGCGCCACCCCCGACGCGACCACCCAGGAGAACTCATGAGCGCCGCCCTTCCCCGTATCGCCGTGACCATGGGCGACGGCGCCGGCATCGGCCCCGAGATCATCGTCAAGGCGCTCGCCGACCCGCACGTCGCCACCATGGCGCGCGTCGTCGTCGTCGGTGACGCGCTCCGCCTCAAGCAGGCCGCCGACATCGCCGGCGTCCCGGTCGACATCGTCACCATCGACGAAGTCGAGGAGGCGAGCGAGACCGCCGGGCGCATCAACGTCATCGACCTGGCCCTGCTGCCCGCCGATCTCCCCTTCGGCCAGCTGTCCGCCGTCGCCGGCGACGCGGCCTACCACTACATCCGCGTGGCCTCCGAGTTGGCGATGGCCGGCAAGGTGCAGGCCATCTGCACGGCGCCGCTCAACAAGGAGGCCCTGCACGCCGGCGGCCACGTCTTCCCAGGGCACACCGAGCTGCTCGCCCACCTCACCGGCACGCCCGAGGTCTCCATGATGCTCTCGACGGAGAAGGTCAAGGTCATCCACGTGACGACCCACATCGGCCTCATCGACGCGGTCAACCGCATCGAGCCGGGCCTCGTCGAGCGCGTCATCCGTCGCGGCCACCAGGCCCTCGTCGACGCCGGCAACCCGAACCCGAAGATCGGAGTCTGCGGCATCAACCCCCACGCCGGCGAGAACGGCCTCTTCGGCTACGGCGAGGAGGAGTCCAAGATCAACCCCGGCATCGAGGCGTGCCGCGCCGACGGCATCGACGTCCACGGCGCCCTCCCGGCCGACACGCTCTTCTTCCTCGCCGGCCGCGGGGACTACGACCTCGTGGTAGCGATGTACCACGACCAGGGCCACGGCCCGGTCAAGGTGCTCGGCCTCGAAGCCGGCGTCAACGTCACGATCGGCCTGCCCGTCATCCGCACGTCTGTCGACCACGGCACCGCCTTCGACATCGCCGGGACCGGCATCGCCGACCACCGCTCGATGATCGAGGCGCTGCGACTCGGTGCGGAGATGGCGCCCCGACCCGCTGGCGCCTAAGGTGCCGAGCGTGGCGAAGCACACCGCACAGACGCGTCGGGGCGAGATCGTCCGCCTCGCCACCACCAGTGGTCTCGCGAGCGTGGAGGAGCTGTCCGAGGAGCTCGGTGTCACGGCGTCGACGATCCGTCGTGACCTCGCCAAGCTGACGGCGCAGGGCAAGCTGGCCCGCACCTACGGCGGGGTGATGAGCCTGGCCCACCACCCCGAGGCCTCGCTTCGCCAGCGTCTCGGCGAGGCGCACGCCGCCAAGCGCGACATCGCGCACTGGGCGGCCGCGCAGATCGAACCCGGCGAGACGGTGCTCCTCGACGCCGGCTCGACGATGGGCGCACTCGCCGACGCCATCACCAGGACCCCCGAGCTGACGGAGCTGACGGTCGTCACGGCCGGCATCAGCGCCATGGGCACCCTCGCCGACAGCATCGGCATCGACGTCATCGCGCTCGGGGGCCGGCTGCGGCCCCTCAGCCAGGCCTTCGTCGGACCGCTCGCCGAGGTCGCCGTGCAGCGGCTGTCGTTCGACCGCGCGTTCATGGGCGCCGACAGCGTGCACGCCGAGCGCGGCATCTGCGAGGCCGACCTCGAGCAGACCCGGCTCAAGGAGCTCATGATGAGCCGCGCCGAGCGCACCTACGTCCTCGCCCACGGCGCCAAGCTCGGCCAGTCGCCCTTCCACGCCTGGGCCGTCATGCCCCGCACGTGGACGCTCGTCACCGACGACTCCGCCGATCCCGCTGCGCTGCAGGCCTTCCGCGACAACGGCATCGAAGTGGTCGTCGCTCCGCGCCGCGACTGACGCACCCGAGCACCAGCGGGCGTATGCCTCGGGCTGCGGCCCAACGGCATACGCCCGCTGTCGCAGTGTTCAGTCCACGACGATGGTCGTCCTGACCCAGTCGCGCACCTCGGGCATGTCCTCGAGGTGCTCGACGATGTACTTCTGGTGTCGGTCGAGCTGCGCCGCGCACCACTTCTTGAGCTCGCTCGACCCGCGGACCTGCCGCCCGGCGTTGTTGATGGCGTCCATGACGAGGTTGTAGCGGTCCACCCCGTTGCGCACCACCATGTCGAACGGCGTCGTCGTCGTGCCCTCCTCGCTGAAGCCGCGCACGTGGAAGCGGTCGGCGTCCGGCCGGCCGTGGACGAGCTGGTGGATGGCACCGTGGTAGCCGTGGAAGGCGAAGACGACGTCGACGTGGTCGGTGAAGAGCTCGCCGAAGCGGATGCCGTCCATGCCGTGCGGGTGGCTTCGCCGGCGCGACAGGGTCATCAGGTCGACGACGTTGACGACGCGGACTCGTAGCTGGGGCAGGCGCTCCCGCAGGATCTGCGCAGCGGCCACCACCTCCATCGTCACGATGTCGCCCGCGCACGCGAGCACGACGTCGGGGTCGCCGTCTCCGTCGTCGGTGCCCGCCCAGTCCCAGATGCCGGCGCCGGCCGTGCAGTGCTCGACGGCGTCGTCGATCGACAGCCACTGCGGCTGCGGCTGCTTGTCGATCACGATGAGGTTGACGTAGTTCTTGGACCTGAAGCAGTGGTCGGCCACGGACAGAAGGCAGTTCGCGTCCGGCGGCAGGTAGATGCGGGCCACGTCAGCGCGCGCGTTGAGGACGGTCTGGATCAGCCCGGGACCCTGGTGCGAGAAGCCGTTGTGGTCGTTGCGCCAGGCCGTCGAGGTCAACAGGATGTTGAGGCTCGGCACCTTGGCGCGCCAGTCCAGCTTGTTGGCCTCCTCGAGCCACTTGCTGTGCTGCACCGTCATCGACGCGCTCACCATCGCGAAGGCCTCGTACGTCGCGAAGAGGCCGTGCCGCCCCGTGAGGGTGTAGCCCTCCAGCCAGCCGTGGCAGCTGTGCTCCGAGAGCACCTCCATCACGCGCCCGTCGCGGGAGATGGCCTCGTCGATGTCCACGACACGCTCGGCGGACATCCGGTCGGAGACGTCGAAGACCGCGCCGATCCGGTTGCTGTTCGTCTCGTCCGGGCAGAACAGGCGGAACGAGTGCGGGTTGCGCACGTAGAGCTCGCGCATCAGCTCGCCGATGGCGCGCGTCGACTCCTGCCGCGCGCCTCCCGGCGACGGCACCTCGCGCGCCAGGTCGCGGAAGTCGGGCAGGTCGAGGTCGGTCGTCAGCACGCCGCCGTTCGCGTGCGGCGACGCGCTCATCCGGAGGTCGCCCTCCGGGTTGGCTTGCCGCACGAGCTCGCTCGGCGCACCTGACTCGTCGAAGAGCTCCTCGGGCCGGTAGGAGCGAAGCCACCGCTCGAGCAGGCCCAGGTGGTCGGGGTTGTCCTTGACGCCGGCAAGCGGCACCTGGTGCGCCCGCCACGTGCCCTCCACCTGCTTGCCGTCGACGACGTCCGGGCCCGTCCAGCCCTTGGGGCTGCGCAGGATGATGAGCGGCCAGTGCGGCCGCGTCCCGTCCCAGTCGCCGCCGCGCGCCTTGTGCTGGATCTCCCGGATGCGGGCGTATGCCGTCCCCAGCGTCTCCGCGAAGCGCTCGTGCATGCCGGGCAGGTCACCGCCCTCGACCTCGAGCACCTCGTAGCCGTGCCCCTCGAGCAGGCTGCGCACCTCGGCCGGGTCCTTGCGGGCGAGCACGGTAGGACCGGCGATCTTCGCGCCGTTGAGGTGCAGGATCGGCAGCACGGCGCCGTCGCGGGTCGGGTTGAGGAACGAGATGCCCTTCCACGAGCCCTCGAGCGGAGCGGTCTCCGCCTCACCGTCACCCACGACCGTGAGCGCGAGCAGGTCGGGGTTGTCCATGACCGCCCCGAACGCGTGGTAGAGAACGTAGCCGAGCTCGCCCCCCTCGTGGATGGAACCGGGCGTCGGGACCGACACGTGGCTGGGGATGCCGCCGGGCGCCGAGAACTGCCGGAAGAGGCGCCGGACACCCTCCTCGCCGATGGTCACCTTGGGATAGATCTCGGAGTAGGTGCCCTCGAGGTAGCCGGCCGCGACGAGGGCCGGACCCCCGTGCCCGGGGCCGGTGAGGTAGATCGTCTCCTGGCCCGTGTGACGGATGACCCGGGACATGTGCGTGTAGATGAACGACAGGCCCGGACTGGTGCCCCAGTGCCCGAGCAGCCGCGGCTTGATGTCGTCCGGGACGAGCGGCCGCCTCAGCAGCGCATTGTCCTGCAGGTAGATCTGGCCGATGGTGAGGTAGTTGCTCGCCCGCCACCACGCATCCATCGACGCGATCTCGTCCGCCGTCGGGGCGGGCACCGTGCTCGTCTTCGGTAGGTCGGGTGTGGTCGTCGCGGGCGTCGTCACAGCTGGGCCTCTCGAGGGATGCGGTCGTCCCGTCGAGCCTCATGGACGGCGGGCGCGCTGGCAAGGGGGTCGCGACCCTCCCTACCCAGCGCGACGGCATACGGCCACGGACAGCGACGGCGCCGGGACACAGCAGTGGGCCGGTCCCCAGGGAACCGGCCCACCCCACTCCGGAAGTGGTCAGCGGTTGAAGGCGTCCTTGACGTCGTCGCCCGCATCCTTGAGCTGCTCGCCCCGCTGCTTGAGGTCCGCCGAGGCCTGGTCGCGCTCGCCCTCGGCTTCGAGTCGCTCGTTGTCGGTGACCTTTCCGGCGGCTTCCTTGGCCTTGCCCTTCAGGTTCTCACCCATGTTGTTGGCCTTGTCTTCGGTACCCATGTCAGGGCTCCTTTCGCATCCGATCGGATACCTGCCCCCTACCCGGTACCACCGGATCGCCACCACGACGCAACGCGCCGCCCGCGGCTGGGCCACACGACCAAGGCGTCGGTGGTCTTTGCGACACTTGAGGTGTGTCCGCACTCCCCAACCCCGCCTCCGAGGTCTCCAGGGCCGATCGCTCGCCCCAGACCCGCGACCTGAGCCGGTTCGCCTACCTGTCCATCGCGGCCGCCGTCGTGACCATCACCCTCAAGGTGATCGCGTGGCGCATCACCGGTTCCGTGGGATTGCTCTCCGACGCCGCCGAGTCGGTCGTCAACCTCGTCGCCGCGATCGCGGTCCTCATCGCCCTCAAGGTCGCGGCGATGCCGGCCGACAAGAACCACCACTTCGGCCACACCAAGGCGGAGTACTTCTCGGCCGCCATCGAGGGGATGATGATCTTCGTCGCAGCCCTCGTGATCATGTTCACCGCGGTCGAGCGCTTCCTCGACCCGCGACCTATCGAGAACGTCGGCATCGGCCTGGCCATCTCGGTGGTCGCCTCGGCCGTCAACGGCGCGGTCGCCGTCGTGCTGCTACGCGCCGGTCGCAAGCATCGCTCGCTCACGCTCACGGCGGACGGCAAGCACCTGATGACCGACGTGTGGACCTCCGCCGGCGTCGTCGTCGGCGTGCTGCTCGTCGGCCTCACCCACATCGAGCGCCTCGACCCCGTCATCGCCTTCCTCGTCGGCCTCAACATCGTGTGGACCGGCTGGAAGCTCGTCCGTGAGTCGTCGGAGGGGCTCATGGACATCTCGATGCCCAAGGAGGACAACCGGGCCATCGCCGACATCCTGGCGCGCTTCGTCACGCCCGAGGTCCACTTCCACGCGCTGCGCAGCCGCGTGTCCGGGCACCACCGCTTCGCCGAGGTGCACGTGCTCGTCCCCGGCGCATGGACCGTGCAGCGAGGGCACGACCTCGTGGAGGACGTCGAGCAGGCCGTGCACCGCGAGTTCGGCGAGATCGGCCTGACCTGCCACCTGGAGCCCTCCGAGGACCCTCGCGCCTACGGCGACTACCCCGCCGAGTTCCCCGTCCCGACCCACGAGGACATCGTGGCCGCTCACCGGGCGCCGGCCCCACGAGGCGACGAGCAGGGATGATGCGCCGGCACGTCGTGCTGCCATCGCCCCTCGGCGACCTGACCGTCGTCGCAGAGGGCGGCGCCATCACGCACGTGCTCATGGACACCGGCAAGCACCGTCCCGAGCAGCCGGACGCCTTCGGCGACGTGGGGGACCTTGCCGACGAGCCGTTCGCGGCCGCCGCCGTGCAGCTGGCCGCCTACTTCTCCGGCGCCCTGACCGTGTTCGATCTCCCGCTGGCGCCACGTGGTGACGACTTCCAGCAGCGCGTGTGGGCGCTGCTGCGCGAGATCCCCTACGGCCAGACGCGCACCTACGGCGCGCTCGCCACCACGCTCGGCGACCGCAACCTCGCCCAGGCGGTGGGCTCTGCGAACGGCCGCAACCCCATCGCGGTGGTCGTGCCCTGCCACCGCGTGATCGGTGCCGACGGCTCCCTCGTCGGGTATGCCGGTGGCCTGGAGCGCAAGCGCCTGCTCCTCGCGCTCGAGGAGCCCCCCGCCGACCGGTCAGGCCGGCTCTTCTGACCCCGCTTCCGCGCCGCGCGGTGGCCGGGCGCCTTCATCCGCCACACTTGGACCTCACACTTCCCGAGGCCGGAGCGTCTACAGGGCATGAAGCGACCGTTCGAGCAGGCCGTCACCGAGCACGGGGCCGTCGTGCTGCGGGTGTGCCGGGCCGTGCTCGGTCCCGACGAGGCCGACGACGCCTGGTCCGAGACGTTCCTGTCCGCCTTGCGAGCGTGGCCTGACCTGCCCCACGACGCGAACGTCCGCGCCTGGCTGGTCACCATCGCGCACCGCAAGGCGATCGACGTCGCCCGTGCGCGGGCCCGACAGGCGGTGCCCGTCGCGGAGCTGCCCGAGCCGGTGGCACCACGCAGCGACCATCCGGAGGCCGCCCTCTCCGACACGGACCTCTGGAATGCGCTGGCCGCCCTACCCGACAAGCAACGCCGGTGCGTGGCCTACCACCACGTCGCGGGCCTTCCCCATCCCGAGGTCGCCCGCATCGTCGGCGGCACCCCTGCGGCCGCCCGTCGTGCCGCTGCCGACGGCATAGCGAGACTCCGAACCACCTACGCCCCTGACGAAAGGGTGAGCGCCCATGCCTGACAAGGCCATCCAACTGCTGACCGAGCCCTCCGCCGATGACGACGCGCGACTTGCCGCGCTGCACAGCGCGCTGGTCGAGCGCGCCAGCGCCGAGGCCGCCATCGACGCGACCTACCGCGTCATGGACTCACCGGTGGGGCCGCTCCTGCTCGCGGCGACGGACCGGGGTGTGGTCCGCGTGGCCTTCGCGATCGAGGACCACGACAAGGTCCTGGGCTCGCTGGGCGCCTCCCTCGGCTCCCGCATCCTGCGCGGCGGCAACCGCCTCGACCCCGTGGTGAGGGAGCTCGACGACTACTTCGCCGGACGGCGCCGCAGCTTCGACGTCCCGCTCGACCTGCGGCTGACCGGGGGCTTCCGCCTCGCCGTACTGCGCCACCTGCGCGAGATCCCGTACGGCTCCACCGAGAGCTACCGCGAGGTCGCCACGGCCGCGGGCAGCCCGCGAGCGGTGCGCGCGGTGGGCTCCGCCTGCGCCACCAACCCGCTACCCATCGTCGTCCCCTGCCACCGGGTGGTCCGCTCCGACGGGTCGCTGGGCGGCTACCTCGGTGGGGTGCCCACGAAGCAGCGCCTCCTCGCGCTCGAGGCAGCCGCCTGACGGGTTGGGTCGGGGGCGCGGCTCCGGGAGGCACGAGAGTGCGACGATCGGGGCATGCGAGAGGGAGCGAGGCAGTGACCTGGCCCGTGCGTGGGACACGGCTGGCCTACGAGAACCAGTGGATCCGCGTCCGCGAGGACCAGGTCGTGCGGCCCGACGGGACCGCCGGCGTCTACGGTGTCGTGGAGCTGCGGCGCCCGGCCGTCTTCGTCGTGGCGCTGACGGACGAGGACGAGGTCGTGCTCGTGACGGTCGACCGGCACACGGTCGGCCCGTCCGTGGAGGTGCCCGCGGGTGGGACGGACGGCGAGGACCCGCTCCTGGCTGCGCAGCGCGAGCTGGCCGAGGAGACCGGGTTCGTTGCCCGGCACTGGCGACAGGTCGGCGCGATGGACGCGCTGAACGGGGTGTGCCGCGCCCCCGAGGTCGTCTTCCTCGCCACCGACCTGGCCGCAGCCGCCGGCGACGACGAGGCCGCGCGCGCCGAGGAGGGCATCCACGAGGTGCGCCGCGTGCCGCTGCCCGAGGTGCTCGAGCTGGTCCGTGACGGCGGGATCACCGACGGTGAGACGATCGCGGCGCTCATGCTCGCCCTCCTCGCCCTGGGCCGCGTCGCCTGACCTCCGCCTCCTGTGGGAGCCCGGCGGACGGCACAGGCGATCACGGAGGACGGCAGGGAGTGCAACGGTTCCGGGCGCCCGCGTGTCGAAGGGGTGTACGACACTGACAGCCACGCGATCGGCACCACCCTGACGACCGGAACCGGCGGGAGCACATGAGACGCAGGGACGAGGCGGCCTTCCGCAGCTTCGTGGAGGAGCGGCAGACGATGCTGCGCCGACGCGCTTACCTGCTCTGTGGCAACTGGGCGGACGGGGACGAGCTCGTGCAGGAGGCCCTGGCGCGCGTCTACGTCGCGTGGCCGCGCATCGCCAGCGGGGCCGAGACCGCCTACACGAGGCGCACGATGATGAACCTCTACCTCAACGACCAGCGCAAACGACGCCGCGAGGTGCTCACCGACGAGGCCCCCGAGCCGGCGACCACGGACCACGACCGCGAGCTCGCCATGACCCTGACCGACCTGCTGCGCGACCTGCCGGAGAAGCAGCGTGCCGTGCTCGTGCTGCGCTTCTGGGAGGACCTCACGGTGCCGCAGATCTCCGAGTGCACCGGCGTCGCCGAGGGCACCATCAAGAGCCAGATCTCACGCGGGCTGGCGGCCCTGCGCGACCGGCTCGCCGAACCACCACTGACCGGGGCAGGAGCTCTTCCATGAGTGACGACACGACGCGCGGACAGGGCACCGGCGCGGGCGCCGGCTCCGGCGCCGAGGAGGGCGAGCTGCAGCTGCGAAAGGCGCTGTCGACGATGAACGACCTGCAACCACCACGCGACGACCTCTTCGCCCAGCGCGCCCTCCTACGCGGGCGGGCCCGCACGTCCCGACGCCGTTCCGCCGTGCTCGGCGCCGCCGCCGCAGTCGTCGTCGTCGGCGCCGTGGGTGGCACGTGGGTGGCCGCCACCCACGGCTCGTCGTCGACGTCCAGTGCCAGCGCCGGGGCGGCCCGCGACGCACGGACGAGCGCGAGCGGAGGCCCCTACGCCCCTCAGTCGCAGCGCGGCGCCGAGGGCTCCGGCGGCGCAGGCGCCCCCGGTGTGGCCCCGTCGGTGCCGCCCGCAGGAGACACGTCACCGTGGTTCGGCGCGCTGTCCACGCCGCAGACGCACGCCTTCGACGCCGTCGAGCCCACGGTGGCCTCCCGCTGGCCCGCCGTCTTCTCCGGGGCGTATGCCGCCGACCCCGCCGGTGCCCGCGTGGCCGTCGTGGTCACCCGACACGACCCCGACCTCGAGGCGTTCGTCAGGCGCGCCATGCCGGCACCGAGCGATGTGGAGTTCGTCGTCATGAAGCATTCCCTGGAGGAGAAGCAGAAAGTGGCGAAGGAGATCGTCGACCAGCGAATGCTCTGGCGTTCCAAAGGAATCGAGATCATCGCCGTGACGCAGGACGCGCGCCGCGACCAGGTGGTCGTCGTCGCCGACGAGGGCTCGGCGCCGGGCCTCATCGCTGCGCAGTACGGCGACATCGTCCGCGTCGTGCCCGGCACCCCGAGCACACCGGGCAAGCTGCCTGACGGCAGCACCCTGCCACCCCTCCAGCGCTGAGCAGCCTGCTCGCCGGTCCACGCCGTTAGGCTGCTCGGCATGGAGCAGCCGACCCCTCCGCGGGCCCCGATCAGCCCGCTCGACGCGCTGCGCCGCATCTGCTTCCTGCTCGAGCGAGGTCGCGAGAGCAGCTACCGCGTCGACGCCTTCCGCAAGACGATCGAGGCCATCACCCTCATCCCGGAGGTGGAGCTGCGCGAGCGCGTCGAAGCCGGAACCCTCAAGCAGATCAAGGGGATCGGCGACTCGAGCGCCGCGATCATCGGCCAGGCCGTGCGGGGCGTGCTGCCGGCATACCTCGTCTCCGCCGAGGAGAAGCACGGCGAGCCGCTGACGCGCGGAGGCGCCGAGCTGTATGCCGCGCTGCGCGGGGACCTGCACGCCCACTCCAACTGGAGCGACGGCGGCAGCCCCATCGAGGAGATGGTCCTCGCCGCCGTCCAGCTCGGCCAGGAGTGGATGGCACTGACCGACCACTCACCCCGGCTGACCATCGCGAACGGCCTGAGCCGCGCCCGCCTCACCGACCAGCTGGAGCGTGTGGAGGCCATCAACGCCAGCCTCGGCGACTCCTTCACCCTGCTCAAGGGCATCGAGGTCGACATTCACCTCGACGGCACCCTCGACCAGGACGACGACATGCTCGAGCAGCTCGACGTCGTCACGGCCTCGATCCACTCCAAGTTGCGACAGCCGTCCTTCGAGATGACCCCTCGGATGGTCGCCGCCGTGCGCAACCCGCACACCAACGTCCTCGCCCACTGCACCGGCCAGCTCGTCACCGGCGGCCGCGGCAAGCGACCCCCGTCGCAGTTCGACGCCGAGAAGGTCTTCCGCGCCTGCCTCGAGAACGACGTCGCCGTGGAGATCAACTCGCGGCCCGAGCGGTGCGACCCTCCCGACGAGCTGATCGAGCTGGCGCGCGACCTCGGCTGCCTCTTCACCATCGACTCCGACGCACATGCACCGGGCCAGCTCGACATGAAGTCCCTGGGCTGCGAGCGCGCCGAGCGCCTCGGCATCCCGGCCGAGCGCATCGTCACGACCTGGCCCGTCGAGGACGTCCTGGCGTGGGCGAAGGCGTGATCCGGCCGCTCCTGCCGGGCCGCCTGGAGCGGATTTGGCCGGTGCCCGAAACTCCCCTATAGTTTCGACGTCCCAACGGATAGGTCGGGCAGGTCCCCATCGTCTAGCGGCCTAGGACTCCGCCCTTTCACGGCGGCAGCACGGGTTCGAATCCCGTTGGGGATACGCAGTAGAGTTCCATCCGCACCACCCAGTAAGGCCCCGTAGCGCAGTTGGTTAGCGCGCCGCCCTGTCACGGCGGAGGTCGCCGGTTCGAGCCCGGTCGGGGTCGCAAGACCACGGAAGCGCCGCTCTCAGCAGAGAGCGGCGCTTCTTCGCTTGTCGCGACCGCCGACCTCGAGGACGACCAGCAAGCACCTTCCCCGGACCACGTCGAGTGGGCACTTGATCACGAGCGTCAGGCTCGGCCCGGCACCACCGAGCGCAGCGAACTGCCCACTGAACCGTGTTCAGGTGCCCGCTCGACGTGGGTTTCGGCGGTCGGGGTGTCGGGTCAGCGGTGACCGGCGCGCAGCACCAGCTCGAGCTCGAACCGCACCTCGGGGTCGGCGAGCGACTCGCCGAAGAGCTCCTTGAGCTGGGCGACGCGGTAGCCGACGGTCTGCTGGTGGACGAAGAGCTCCTCGGCGATCGGTGCGCGCTGGCCCTGGTGGCGCAGCCACGCCAGCAGCGTCTCGGTGAGCCGGTCGCGCACGGCGGGGCGCAGCTCGTCGAGGGGCGCGAGCCGGGTGCGCGCGAGGTCGGCGGTCGCGAGCGGCTCGGCGTGGACGACGAGCTCGGCGAGGTGGTCCTCGACCCACACGGGCGCCGCGTCACCCTCCGGCTGGTCCGGCGTGGGGGCGATGCCGTGCGCCCCGGCGGAGGTGGCCAGGTGCAGCGACTCGCCCGCCTGCTGCCACGGACGCGCGGGCCCGACGATCGCCCGGCGCCCCCGGAGAGCCCGCTCCAGCTCACGCCTGCGGGGGGTGCGGTTGGCGTAGGGGAAGACGACGACCACGTCGGTGCCGCGGTCGGCGACGAGCCCCTCGGGGCCGAGGCTCGCCCGCAGTCCGTCGACGTGCGGGAAGGGGACGAGCGCCACGACGACGACGTCCGGCAGCGTCCATCCGACGGCGGCCGCCAGCCGGGCCACGCCGCCGTCGCTCGAGTCGCCGCGCAGGATCATCTCGAGCAGCTCGCTGCGCAGCCGCAGCTGCTCGCCCGCACGCTCCGACTGCTCCTGCGCGTAGCCCTGAGCGCTCGCCGCCGAGAGCTCGTCGATGTACGCGAAGAGCGACTCCCCGAGGGAGAGCAGCACGTCGGGCGACAGCTGCGAGACGTCGACCGTGCGCGAGATGGCGCGGAAGGTGACCCGAGCGCCGTAGCGGTAGGCCGCGAGCAGCGACTCGAGGCTGCGGCCGGAGCGCACCTCGCCGCGGCCCAGGCTCTCGTAGACCCACTTGCCGTCCTCGGACAGCGCGGGCAGACGGGTCCCCGGGAGATCGAGGAAGCGGTTGAGCGCGACCGTCACGCCCTGCCGCACGCCCTGGCCGAACCGGCCCTCCATCGGCATGGCATAGACGGGTACGTCACGGGGTATGCCCTCGATGATCGCCTCGACGATGTCGGTGACGACCGGACGCAGCACGGTCGCGACTTCGGCTGGCAGAGACAACCACGGCGGGTCAGACGTGGCTTGTGTCACTTCGCCCTCCAGCAACTTGTCGCCGCACAACAGTTTCTTGCGACAAAGAGTACGCCTCGCTCCAAGATTGCGAGGCCCCTGGGAGGGCAGGATGGAACCATGACCCAGATCAGAGCTCTCCGGCGCGTGGTGTCGCTCCTGACGACCCCACTCTCGCCCGAGGACATCATCGGTCTGGTGAACCCCCTCGCCTCCGCGCGTCAGCTCCGCGGCGTCGTGACGAAGGTCGAGCGCGAGACGCCCGACTCCACGACGATCCACTTCCGCCCCGGTCGCGGCTGGAACGCCCACGCTGCCGGCCAATGGGCCCGCATCGGCGTCGAGATCGACGGCGTGCGCCAGTGGCGCAGCTACTCGCTGTCCGCCGCGGTGGGCCACGACCCGGCCATCACCGTGACGGCGATCGGCTTCGTCTCGACCGCGCTGGCCCGTGACACCAAGGTCGGCGACATCCTCTTCCTCGACACCCCGCAGGGCGACTTCGTGCTGCCCGAGCACCCGCGCCCGCTGCTGATGCTCACGGCCGGCAGTGGCCTGACGCCGGTGATGTCGATGATCCGCACGCTCGTGCCCCGGCGCCCGGACGCCGACGTCGTGCTCATCCACTCGGCGCGCACCCGTGAGGACGCCCTCTTCCACGACGAGCTGCTCGAGCTGGCCGACCAGTTCCCGGGCCTGACCGTGCGCCACTGGTTCACCCGCGAGGAGGACGGCCGCCGTCTCGACCTCTCGGACGCCACCGACCTCGAGACGCTCTGTCCCGACTGGCGCGAGCGGGCGGCATACGCCTGCGGCCCCACCGAGTTCCTCGACGCCGCCACCGAGCTCTGGGCCCGCGAAGGAGCCGACACCCCCGACGCCGAGGCGGCCGGGGCACCTGGACTGACCATCGAGCGCTTCGCGCCCGTCCTGCTGGAGGGATCCGGCGGTGAGGGCGGGCTGCTGACGTTCGAGAAGTCCGACAAGGAAGTGGAGGTGGGCGGCGACGTCCCCCTCCTCGAGGCCGGCGAGGAATGTGGCGTGGTCATGCCGAGCGGGTGCCGTATGGGCATCTGCCGCAGCTGCCTCGTCCCACTCGTTGCCGGCAAGGTCCGCGACCTGCGCACCGGTGAGGTGCACGGCGACGAAGGCGAGCTGATCCAGACTTGCGTCAACGCGGCCGCCGGACCCGTCCACCTGGACATCTGAGAAGGGAAAACGAATGACCGCCACCACGAACCGACCGACGACGACGCCCACCGGCGCCCCCGAGGCCGTTGCGGGCACCGCCACGACGATCCGGCCCAGGAAGCCGGTCCTCGCAGCGTCCGGCGGGCCCAGCAAGCGCCCGAGCGCCGCCGCGCACCTGTCCGAGGAGGACGTCGAGCGCCTCGGCAAGGAGCTCGACGCCGTGCGCGACCGCATCGTCGCCTCGCGCGGCGCCAAGGACGCGGCCTACATCCGCCGTGTCATCCGCGTGCAGCGCACCCTAGAGGTCGCCGGCCGCGCCACGCTGCTGCTGTCGAAGAAGAAGTCGGCGTTCGTCGCCGGCACCGCGATGCTCTCCGTCGCCAAGATCCTCGAGAACATGGAGATCGGCCACAACGTCCTGCACGGCCAGTGGGACTGGATGCGCGACCCCGACATCCACTCCACGACCTGGGAGTGGGACTTCGTCACCCCGGCCGCCGCCTGGAAGCACACCCACAACGACCTGCACCACACGTGGACCAACGTGCTGGGCAAGGACAAGGACGTGGGCTACTCGACCCTTCGCATGGCCGAGGACCAGCCGTGGCGCCCCTTCAACGTCCTCAACCCCGTCATCAACATGGTGCTCGCACCCTTCTTCGAGTGGGGCATCGCCATCTACGACCTCGAGCTCGAGGCGGTCAAGGACGGCGAGAAGTCCAAGGAGGACCTCAAGAAGGACCTCAAGGCCGTCGGACGCAAGGTCCTGCGCCAGTTCACCAAGGACTACGTCGCAACGCCCGTCGCCGCCGTGCCGTTCGGCTCCGGCAAGCAGGCTCTCCTCGGCACGTTCACGGCCAACGCGATCCGCAACGTCTGGGCGCACTCCGTCATCTTCTGCGGCCACTTCCCCGACGGCGTCGACGTGTTCACCGAGGACGAGATCGAGGGCGAGACCCGCGGCGACTGGTACATCCGCCAGATGCTGGGGTCGGCCAACATCTCCGGCAGCAAGCTGATGCACCTCATGACGGGCAACCTCAGCCACCAGATCGAGCACCACTGCTTCCCCGACCTGCCGAGCAACCGCTACCACGAGGTCGCCGTCGAGGTCCGCGAGATCTGCCAGCGCTACGGCCTGCCCTACACGACGGGCCCGTTGCCGAAGCAGGTCTACCAGGCGTGGGCCAAGGTCTTCCGGCTCGCGCTGCCCAACCGTCCTCGCCCCCTGCCGAAGGGCGACGCCAAGGCCGTCAACGCCGCGGTGCCGCCGCGCCGCTCCGCCCTGCCGATGGTGGCGCGTGTCGGCTGACGCCACGGCTGGTCCCGCGGCGGCGGCTGCGTTCTTCGACCTCGACCGCACGCTGATCCGCGGGTCCGCCAACTACCCGCTCGCCATCGCCGCATTCCGCGGCGGTCACGTGCCGTGGATGGACCTCGTCAAGGACACCGTCAACGCGATCTCCTTCCACCGCAAGGGTTCCACCGACGAGGGCTCGGAGGCTCTGCGTGAGCGCATCCTCCGGGCCGTCGCCGGCATCCGGCAGTCGGAGATCATCCACCTGGCCGACGCGATCGTGCCGGGCATCGTGCGCAAGGCCATCCCGGCCTCGATGACCCTGCTCGCCGAGGCGCAGGCCCTCGGCCAGCACCGGATCGTCGTCTCGGCCTCCCCCATCGAGCTCGTCAGCCGCATCGCGACCACCCTCGGGCTCGAGGGCGCGGTCGCGACCCGCAGCGAGCTCGACGAGGAGGGCCGCTACACCGGCCAGCTCGTGGGCGAGTTCTGCTACGGCGCCGGCAAGGTCATCGAGATCGAGAAGCTCGCCGCCGAGCGCGGCTACGACCTCTCACGCTGCACCGCCTACAGCGACTCGGTGAGCGACCTGCCGATGATGGAGCGTGTCGGCACGGCCGTCGCCGTCAACCCCGACCGAGAGCTGCGCGAGCTGGCGCACGAGCGCGGCTGGCGCATCGTCGAGGTCGGCCGCAAGCGCCTCTGAGCGCCTCTGAGCGTCGCCGCGCCCCTCGCCGAGAAACGCGATGGTCTGCGCTCCGGCGGGGTGATGACGCCACCACCCGCCGGATCATCCGGCATCCCAGGTCGGCTGGCCGTGTCAAGGCGCCACGACTCACGCTCGCCCGGCGTTCGGGGTGGACGGGACGAGCTGTCGCTGGTGACGCAGCACCGTCACGGCGTGCTGGAGCCGGTCGAGGGTGGTGCGCGCGGCGGGGGCTGCAAGGACCCCTGCGCGAACGGGCTGGGCCGCCGCTCGTCGCGTGCCAGACTTCGGCGCATGCTCCGCAAACGACCGGCCCTCGCGCTATTGGGTGTCACGATCACCGCACTGGCCACTGCAGCGTGCGGCACGCCGTCGGGCCGGGGCCCCGGCGCCACCCCGGTCGACGGCACTGCGACGGCCACCGGCTGGTTCGCCTATGCGCCCCTGTCCGAGGCCGCCGCGGTGCCCGTGACCTCGGTCGCCTCCACGCCGGACGGGTCTGCGTCCACGCCGTCGCGCCCACCCACCGAAGGATCAGCCACGATGTCACGTGACGAGTTCTGGGCCGTCGTCGACCGCGTCGCCGATCCGGACCCCGCCACGGCGGCGAACGCCTTGACCTCCCAGCTCGAAGCCCTGACCCCCGAACGAATCGTTGGCTACGAGAAGCAGTACACCGCCCAGATGGCCCGGGCCAACACGTTCCTGCACCGCGCCGCAGCGGAGACGATCATGGGCTACACGAGCCAGGACGTGTTCGTGAACTTCCGCACCTGGGTGCTCTACCAGGGCCGCACGGTGTTCGACGCCTTCGTCGCCGATCCGGACTCGCTCGCCGGTCACGGCCCGGTCGACGACGAGCAGATCGGGACGACGGAGATCCTCGAGCTCGCACCCAAAGAGGCCTGGCAGACCAAGACCGGGCGTGATTCGCAGGCTGCTGGGAGCGGTGCGCCGGACGACGGAAGTCTCTACACGGAGCCGACCGGCACGCCCGTCGGTCGGGCCGAGCTCGCCGTCCGGTTCCCTCGGCTCACGGCGGCGTATGCCGGGGGCGACCCTTCCGTCGGTCCGGCACCGATCCGTACGCGCTGAGCCTCACCAGGAGGTGTGGAGCGGGCGTCCCTCGGCGAAGCCGGCGGTGCTCTGGAGCCCGACGACTGCCCGCTCGTGGAACTCCTCGAGGGTGCGCGCACCGGCATACGTGCAGCTGCTGCGCAGGCCGGCGACGATCTGGTCGATGACGTCCTCGACGGACGGGCGCGCGGGGTCGACGTACATCCGGGCCGTGCTGATGCCCTCCTCGAAGAGCGACTTGCGACCCCGGTCGTACTCGGTGTCGGTGGCCGTGCGGTTGCGCACCGCGCGGCTGCTCGCCATGCCGAACGACTCCTTGTACTGCCGGCCGTCGTTGTCGGTGTAGAGGTCGCCGGGCGACTCCAGCGTGCCGGCGAACCAGGACCCGATCATGACGTTCGACGCCCCGGCGGCGAGCGCGAGCGCGACGTCTCGTGGGTGCCGGACCCCGCCGTCCGCCCACACGTGCTTGCCGAGCTCCCTTGCGGCCGCTGCACATTCGAGCACTGCCGAGAACTGCGGACGACCGACGGCAGTCATCATGCGGGTGGTGCACATCGCGCCGGGACCGACGCCGACCTTGACGATGTCGGCGCCCGCCTCGATCAGCTCCCGCGTGCCCGCGGCCGACACGACGTTGCCGGCCACGATCGGCACCTGCGGGTCCAGGGCCTGCACCGCGCGCAGGGCCTCGATCATCTTGTCCTGGTGGCCGTGCGCCGTGTCGATGACGAGGACGTCGGCGCCGGTGCCGAGCACCTCGGCGGCCCTGGCCGCGACGTCGCCGTTGATGCCGACCGCGGCGGCCACGCGAAGCCGCTGCGACGCGTCGACGGCGGGCGAGTAGAGCCCGGCGCGGATGGCGCCGCCGCGGGTCAGGATGCCGACGAGCTCGCCGTGCTCCGACACCACCGGGGCCACCTTGCGGCGCGCCGCGGAGAGCCGCCCGAAGGCCTCCTGTGGGTCGATCGAGTCGGGCAGCACGACCATGTCCTCGTGCATGACGTCCTGCACCTGGGTGTAGCGATCGACGCCGGTCAGGTCCTTCTCGGCGACGATGCCGACCGGCTTGGGGCCGTCGACGACGACGGCGACGCCGTGGGCTCGCTTGCCGATGAGCACGAGGGCCTCCCCAGCCGTCATGTGCCGCTCGAGCGTGATCGGGGTGTCGTGCACGAGGTGACGCTGCTTGACCCACGCCACGACGTCGCGGACCACCGGGACCGGAATGTCCTGGGGGATGACCGCGATGCCGCCACGACGGGCGACCGTCTCGGCCATGCGCCGGCCGGCGATCGCCGTCATGTTGGCCACGACGAGCGGGATCGTGGTGCCCGAGCCGTCGACGGTCGACAGGTCGACATCGAGGCGGCTCGTCACCGACGAGCGGCTCGGGACCATGAAGACGTCGTCGTAGGTGAGGTCGAGCTGGGGCTGGAGGCCGTTGAGGAACTGCACGAGCACCAACTCTAGGCGTGCGGGTCGACTGACCCGCAGGAGCGGGCTCCCAACCACGGCGCGAGGACGTATGCCGTGTGCCTCGCTGCGCGGCATACGTCCTCGCTCGCCTTGGGCGTAAGGCATTGACCTTCTCTGGTAACGGGGTAATGCTGATTACATGATTACCAATGAGGCACTGGAGCGGGTGCGCGGCTGGTTCGTCGGCCGCCTGCCCGAGGAGTGGCGCAGCACGCCACCCGAGATCACTGTCGACCGTGAGGAGATCACCGTCGTGCTCACCATCGCCGACGTCGACCTGCCCGACGGCTCGAGCGACGCCGAGCGCGAGGAGGCCCGCGCCGGTCGCACCAGGGGCTTCCGCGAGGACACCCGCGGACGCCGCATGGAGATCGCCCGTGAGGCCCAGCATCGCTTCGAGCGCAAGGTGTCGTGGGCCGTCCGCGTCGGTGACCGCACCGAGCTGTTCACCCACGTGGCGGCGCCGGCGATGACGCGGCTGCGCCAGCCGGAGCGCCTCGTCCTCGACACGCTCGTCGACGCCGGCGTGGCACGATCGCGGGCGGAGGCGCTCGCGTGGTGCGTCAAGCTCGTCGCGCAGCACGAGAGCGACTGGCTCGGCGAGCTGCGCGAGGCGATGTCGCACGTCGCCGACGTGCGCACGAAGGGTCCAGCGGCCTGAGGCGCTGGGTGTGCGGCCAGGCGGCCAGGCGACCTACTGGCCCGTCTGGCCGCTGCCTCGTTTGATGGCCGAGATCTCGAACTCGAGCGAGATCCGCTCGGAGACGAGCACGCCGCCCGCATCGAGCGGCATGTTCCACTCGAGACCGAAGTCGCGGCGGTTGATGCGCCGGGAGCCCTCGAAGCCGGCGCGCAGGGCGCCCTGCGCGTCGGTCTGGACGCCGACGAGCTCGATGGGCAGCGTGACCGCCTTGGTGATGTCGCGGATCGTCAGGTGGCCCGACACCATGTAGGCATTGTCCTCGACCTCCTCGATCTGGGAGCTCTCGAAGCGGATGTCGGGCCACTTCTCGGCGTCGAAGAAGTCGGGGCTGCGCAGATGGTCGTCGCGCTGCTGGTTGCGCGTGTCGATGCTGGCCGTGCGGAGCACGAGCTCGGCATGGGACTTCGACATGTCGTCGAGGTCGGCGTAGAAGTGGCCGGTCACGTCGTTGAAGGAACCGCGGACCGTCGTCACCATGGCATGGCGGGCCGAGAAGCCGATCCGGGTGTGTGCGGGGTCGAGATCCCAGTCGCCGGTCAGGGCGGAGTCGCGGTCGGTCATGGTCTCTCCCTGCGGGTCGGTGGATGCGGTCGCGGCATCCGTCGACGACCCGGATGGCCGGTTCTGGCACGGTCACCTCGTGGTTCGGCGCGCGTGAACCGTGAGGTGTGGGCCGGAGCCCCCGAACGGCCGCTCTCCCCTTACCCCGTGGGGATCGGGAGCATGCCCCCGGCGCCACCCGCGGCCGGGTTGCAGGACGGCCTGCGGGGTCGGCTATAGTTCCACTCGTTGTCCCGGCCAGGTAGCTCAGTTGGTACGAGCGTCCGACTGAAAATCGGAAGGTCGGCGGTTCGACCCCGCCCCTGGCCACCACCCGAAACCGCAGGTCAGAACCCTCTGACCTGCGGTTTTGTCGTTTCTGTGGTCGGCCGACGTGGCAACGACTGCCGCACCGCTGCCTGGCTGGCCTGGCCCCAGCCCGGCGGCAGGAATGACCTCCCCGCGGCCGGGTAAGCGGGGACTGCAACGTCATGTTCGGAGGAGGAGATCCATGGCCGCACACGCCGGCGAGCGGGCCGAGAAGACCGGTGACTTCTACTGCGCCTCCTGTGACGAGAAGGTCCATGTCACACAAGGCGACCGCATCCCCAAGTGTCCGAACGGGCACTCCGAGTTCGAGACGCGGCGCAACGAGCCCCGCTGACTGGACGTCGGAAGGTCGGCGGTTCGACCGCGCCCCTGGCCACCACTCCGAGTCAGCTCGCGGTGGCCTCGCGGTCCTCGTCGCGGGCCTTGGCCCAGGCGTCGAGGAGGTCCCGGGTCGGGGAGTGGGCGTCCACGGGTAGAGGGCTGATCTCTCGGGTGGCACCCTTGCGGACCATCTCGGCGCCGTCGGCTGACATGGCCACGTCGAGCGGGTCGAGGCGGCGCCAGTCGCGGCCGGCCAGGAAGTCCCGACACAACGTCCCGGCATACACGGGCTCGATGGCGCCGACGCCGTCCGCGCGGACGACCAGCACGCGGACCTCCGTGGCGGACACCGCGGTCGCGAGGGCCTCCTTGGCCGTGGCGAGCACGGTCGACGCGATGGCGGTGGCGTAGAGGGCGTTCCGGTCGGTCTTGGTGCGTTTGCGCAGGGTCGGCTTCCCGCCGGGGGTGGTGTCCGGTCGGTGCTCGGGCACGATGTCGATGCCGGCGTAGGTGACGACTGCGGTGACGTACCGGGCTCCGGTATGCGGCTCGGTGGCCGCGTCGACGCAGGTGGAGTCGCTGGCGTTGTCGGCGAACGCCTCGTCGACGGCCTCGATCACGGAGAGCGGGTCGTGCTGTTGCAGCGCCTGCCAGTCGTGGTCGAGGTGGCACTGCTGCAGCTGGGTGGTGACGAGCTCGCCGTCGTGACGGCGGCCTGTCTCGCTGGGTGCCTGCTGCACGGCCCAGGCCTTTGCCTGCTTGCGCAGCGCGCGCTTCCACACCGGGACCCCGGCGGTGGCCGCCCGGTACAGCTCACGGCATACCGCCTCGACGGTGTCGCGATCCGGTGCCGGCGGGACCGGCACGACGTGCCGGGTGGATACGGGAAACTCGGAGTGGTGCAGCGCGGTCAGGGACCGCTCGGAGTCGGCCACGTCCGCGACCTGCCGGGCGCGTTCCGCCGCGCGCGCCTGTGCCTGGAGCTGCGCGACGTTGGGTTGCCGGGTGCGGGCCGAGCTGGTCACGGCCCGGGTCGACGCGGAGGAGGCGGAGCGCGACGTGCCGCGTCGGCCCGCGCCGACGGCCGTGGAGACCGTGATGGGTCCGACCCCGCTGGAGATCCGCGTCCTGCCGGACCCGACGTGCACGCGCGCGGCGCGCGGCCCGATGCTCGTGCGGACGCCCCGGGACGATGCGCGCACGCGCACTCCGGGCGCGAGCTTGAAGCTGATGCCGAGCCCCATCTACCCGTCCTGCCTTCCGTGGGCCGCTCGCAGCGGCGCGTGGTGTCCTGGCACGGTCATGCCGTTTTCATGGAGGGGGCTCACGCGGAGCGCCAGCGGGCGCGGATGTCGCCCGACTTCAGGGAGCACTGCATGAGGGTGCCCTTGCTGGTGTAACCGTGGGCGCCCTGTGGAGAGCAGAACGCGCCCGGATGCACCCCCTGGACCGGTGCCGGGGCCGCCGGCTGCACGCTCGGCTTGGGCGCCGGGGCGGCTGGCTTCGAGACCGGCGTGGGGGCTGGCTGCGACGCCGGCTGCGTGGCCGGCGTCGCGGCTGGCTTCGGGGCGGGTGGCTGGTAGAGCGGGAAACCACCGAGCTCGGCCACGGTGACGACCGGGACCTTCGTCGTGGCGCAGGTGCTGAGGACGCCGACGATCGCGGAGCGCTCCGCGGCGGTCACGGCGAGCTGGTACTTCGCCTTGACTGCGACCTGACGTGCCACGTAGGTGCACCGGTACGCCTTGGCTGGGGGCAGCCACGTGGCCGCGTCACCGCCACCCTTGGACTCGTTGACCTTCGCGGCGACCGCCGCGAGGTTCAGGGTGTCGTTGGCGAAGGCGGTCCGCTTCGCCTGCTGCCAGCCGGCCGCACCCTTGACCCAGGCGTCGGCCAGGGGCACCACGTGGTCGATCTGGACCGGCGAGGCGGATGACGTCGTCCGCGCGAACGTGATGGCCTTGCCCGTGTACGGGTCCGTCAAGGTGCCGGTCATCACCGTGCATCCGTGCGTGCCGGCCTTGAGAGTGACCGTTGTCAGGTCGCGTCGCAGGGTGTCGTTGCGCTGGTCGCAGCCGTTGCGGTCGACGTCGGTCCAGGCGGCACCGAACGCGACCCGCGCATACCCGCTCATCGGGCCACGGCCCTTGACGCTCAGGGTCCCCACCGTCGCCAAGGCGGTACCGGGTTGCGCCTGCGCGATGGCGTCGACGACCGGGTCCCCCACCGGAGCTGGGGCCGGCGACGTGGTGATCGGCGTTGGTGCGGGCGCCGGTGTCGCAGACCGAGAGGTCCCTGCCGGGGAGGGCACGAGTGTCTGCGGTGCTGCCGGAGCCGATGTGGGGACCACCGGCGGGGACACCGCGCCACCGATGGCAACGGCGACCGCAGCGCCGGCGAGGGCCACCGCTCCAGCCGCGCGTGTGGGCAGATGGGCCCACCGCACTCGCCCACGGACCAGGGCGACGACGGCCACGACGAACGCGAAGACGCCCGCGAAGAGCAGGGCGCCACCGATGCCGGAGATGAGGCCGAGAAGGGCGCTGACGGCGATGCCACTCCAGCCGAGACCTGCTGCGAGCCGCGCCCGGCTCAGCTCCCTCCGAGCGGGCGCCGGCGGCACCAGGGCCGGCGCGGCCGCAGCGGCGGCGGCGGCGCCAGCGGGCCCGGCGACGCTGCCGCCGAGCCAGGGCGGTCGCGGTGGTGCCGCCGTCCCGTACGAGGCTTCACCGTCCGACGCGGTCGTCGGCTGCGGCGCCCACGCGGACTGCGGCAAGGCGCCGGGCACATCGGGCACGTTGGCCCAGAACTGCCATTCCGGGGGCGCCGGGGGCCACGACGAGTCCGGCAGCCATCCGGATGGTGGCTCCCAGCCGGCTGGAGGAGCGGGCCATCCGGGGGGCGGGTTGAACACAACAGGCATATCGAGTCAGCAGTCCCTCACGTCGTTTTCGCGGGCGCCCCGTCCCGGCCGCGCCACGCTACTCCCACGTCGTCGTGCACCACGCCATTTCCGACAAATGACCTTTCGGTGTTCCCCGTGCTGCGGGCGTCTGCGGCGGATTCGCTGGGGTGCCGAAGCGCTAGAGCTGTCGGCTGGTTCCTCGCAGCAGCAGGTCGATGACCCCTTCGGCCCATCCTGGGCGGGTTCGGCCGTGCTGCAGGACCTCCCCCAGAAAGGCGCCGAAGGCCAGTCCTGCGAGCGCCTCTGCGTCGACGCCCTCCCGGATGCGACCGTCAGTGATGTCGGCATCGATCTCGCCCTGCACAGCGCTGAGCCGTCGTGTCAGCCGCGTCCGCAGCGCCGCGCTGAACGCCGGGTCCGTGCCCGCGAGGGCAGCGGCGACCGCCCCTCGACCGAGCTGGTCCTCGACGAGCTCCCGCACCTGCTCGAGCACCCACCGGAGCTTGTCCTCGACCGGCAGCCCGGCCGCCGGGAAGGGGGCGTCGACGAACCCCTCGAGAGTGGCCGCGAGGAGGGCGTCCCGATTGCGAAACCGCCGGTAGATCGTCGTGCGAGCGACGCCCGACCGAGCCGCTACCGCGTCGATGTGAACGGACTCGGGACCGCCCTCGCGCAGCAGCTCCAGAGCTGCACGAGAGATGCGTTCATCCACCCGCGTGTCCCGCGGCCGTCCGGGAGAAGAAGCCATCGTCGATCCTTTCGGGAACAAAGGCCGCATCAATAGCGCTACACCTTATGTAGCGATACTAGCGCGGCATCACCGTGCGAGAAGGAGGTTCCCCGATGACAGCCAGCGAAGTCCTGGTCCCCAGCGCCCTCGTGATCCTGTTCGTGGTCGCGTGGTTCGTCTTCGGCGTGATCGACGCGATGCGCGAGGACCCGGTCGATCACAGCGAAGCCCCTGAGCGGGCGTCGGCCGAGGCCGGGTCTGGACCTCGGCCCTGACGGAGGGGCCACCGAGCGCACCGTCTCCTCAAGGGCTGCGACGCCCACCGCTCCCTTCGCCAGGGGCTGCCCGCAACCGGAGCCACTGGGCACTCGGCACTGGCCTGCAGCCACCCCTGAGGTCTGGGTGGGCGGGGCTGACGTCGTCCGCAGCCGCTCGTGGACCGCTCGCTGAACAGCACTCGCAGCAAAAGGCGGACGGCACCGGCCCGAGAGGCGCACGATGTCATCGTGGAGACCTGGGACGCCTTGCGGGCGCGACGAAACGTTCGGCAGTTCACTGAGCGGCCAGTCCCTGACGAGGCGCTCCACCGAATCCTCGACGCTGGGCGGCGTGCACCATCGGCGGGCAACTGGCAGCCGTGGGACTTCGTACTCGTCACGGACAGGGCGCAGCTGGTGGAGCTGGCGAAGGTCTGGCAGGGCGCCAAGCACGTCGCCGGAGCGGCGGCAGCGATCGCGATCGTCGCGCCCGAGCCGGAGGACGATCGGCAGTCGGCGCTCCTCCAGTACGACCTCGGCCAGGCCACGTATGCGATGACCATCGCCGCGGCCGACCTCGGCGTCGGAACCAGCCACGCCGCGGCCGCCGACCAGGATCAGGCGAGGGCCGTTCTCGGCTTCCCCGACGGACGGTTCCTGGCCTGCCTGCTCTCCGTCGGCTATCCGTCGGACAAGCCGTTGGCCGTCATCGAGCGGCTCAACCGGCGCCCCTTCGACGAGGTCGTGCACCGCGGACGGTGGTGACCAGTCCGGCGGCCTAAAGCAACGTGCCGAGCGGGCCCAGATCGATGTTGAGGTCCTCCGTCGTCAGGCCGTAGCGCTCCTTGAGCTCCTCCATCGCCTGCTCCAGGTGCATCAGGCCCTGCCCCAGGCCCTCCACCTGCTCGTCGGTGAGGTCGCCCTCCTCGACGCGGCGCAACGCCTGCTTCTCCATCAGCTGCCGGATGAGCTCGATGATGGTGAGCACGAGCTTGAGCAGGTCGCGCGCCACGGCATCAGCGTCCGTCTCCAGCCGTTGCGGCAGCAGCGCCCGCCCCAGCGCAGAGGCGAGCCGCCCCTCACCCGCCGACGCACCCGGCTGGGAGGGGTCCGGCGGCGGCCAATCGCTCACGTCGGTCCCGCCTTGCGGTCCTGCGCCATCTCGGCTCGGACCGCGCTCACGACCAGTTGCAGCCGGATCTCGACGAGGTCGACGCCGGCCAGCGACACGATGACGTCGCCGGCGACGACGACACCGGTGCCCAGCAGCCGGTCGAGCAGGTCGACGAGCGCGACGGGAGCGAGGTCGCGGGGCGGCGAGCCGGACTGCGAGTGGACGGCCGTCACGTGTCCTCCAGCAGGGCGAAGGAGTAGGGCGGCCACGGTCCGCGGCCGTCGACGACCAGGCCAGGGTGCTCGCCGCGCAACCGCGTGACCAGCTCCTCGAACTCGGCCGCCTCGTCGTCCTGGACGAGGTACGCGGCGTTGAGCACCATGCTCCCTCGATGGCCGGAGAGGCGCGGATCCTGTGGCGGCAGCTGGCGACTCGCGCGCGACCGTTCGGCGAGCTGCTCGTGGATCCGCCGTGCCGTCGCCACCGCCTGCTCCTCGGACTCGAGCTGCCGCGTGGCCTGCGCCTTCTTGCGGCGAAGGTACTCCGCTCCACTGGGTTGCGGCGCGTCCGCCGCGTCGGCCCGGGCCTCCTGCGGGGAGGCCAGCACCTTGACGCTCCACTCCGCGCACCCCGTGACCCGGTCGAGGGCGTCGCTCAAGGGGCCGTATGCGTGGTGCAGTCGCTCGCGGACGGCATCGTCGTCGTAGCAGACGGTCGCAAACCGCAGGGGTGCCGTGGGCGCCAGCGTCGCAGCAGCATGGATGACCGCGTCGTGGGCGCGCACCGTGGTCTCCAGCCACGCGAGGTCCTCGAGGTTGCGGCGCAGCGCCTCCTCTCCAAAGTTTCCCATCGGTACGGCGCTGACGAGTGCGACCAGGTCCTGATGGGTCACCAGCTCCACAGGTTGGCCGTCGATGCCACGCACCGCTGCCAGGTCAGCTGTGGTGAGACCCCGGCACACGGCATACAGGTAGCGTCCCGTCGACGGCGTCGTCGTGGCTGGATCCTCCTGTCGCTGTGCCGGCGTCACGTGGCCTGCCCCTCACGCCGTCTGGCGTCGCGACCCAGAGGACGGCTCATCGGCCGTGTCGCCGGAGTCGCCGGAGTCACCGGAGTCGCCGGAGTCCTTCGCGCGGCCCTCGAGCTGAGCCAGGCGTTCGCGCAGCTCCCGGTTCTCCTCGTCGAGGCCGCGTTCACGGACGGTGAGCATCGGGTCGTGGCGCCACCAGTCGATGCCCATCTCCTGCGCCTTGTCCACCGAGACGATGAGCAGCCGCAGCTTGATCGTGAGCAGCTCGATGTCCAGAAGGTTCACCCGGATGTCGCCCGCGATGATGATGCCCTTGTCGAGGACGCGCTCCAGGATGTCCGCCAGGGTCGCCGGCTGCGGAGCGCCGGTCCGGCTGGATGCGCCCGGGTTGTACGTCCGCGTGGGGGCGCCGGCGCCTGACCGCTCCGTGAGGCCATCCGTGGCATCGGGCGGTCGTCCGGTCGTGCCCTCGCTCATCCGCGCCCCGCTCCGGCATCCCCGCGCACGTAGCGAGCCAGCCGTTTGTAGCCGACCAGCTGACCGGAGCCGTCGAGGGTGACCTCGAACGTGGCCAGGACGTCCGTGGTGCTGGGGATGCGAGACATCTCGAGCACCTCGACCTCGACGCACCAATCGTCCCCCTCTTTGCGGATGCCCACGATCCCCTCGAACTCCTTGCCCGTGAGCTCCGCCAGGTACAGGGCCGCGCGCCGGGCGGCGCGTCGGCCGTTCATCGGCCTGGTCGCCTTTCCGGAGGAGGACCTGCTGCGGTCTGCGTCCTGCTCGGACCTGGTGTCCGATGCGCTGTCGGCCTCAGCCATGTCGTGTCCTCTCCTGAGCCACCATCAGTCGCTCGATGAGCTCGTCCTCCCGCTCTGTCGCCGTGACCTCGTCGATCTGGCCTTCCTCCCTCAGGCGGTCCACCTCCTCGAGCTGACTTCGGATCGCGGCAGGGTCGTAGTAGATGTCCTCAGCCTGACGCAGCAGCTGGTCGCCCACGGCGGCCAGGCCACGCAGGGGCGCGAGCGGCAATGTCAGCAGTCCGCTGATCAGTCCCATGACCCCTCCCCCACGAAGTCGTAGGCAGCGAGCGGGCCGAGCAGCCTCAAACGGATCGTGCTGTGCACCGCCTCCGCAAGGTGCTCGAGTGCGGCGACGAGGTCGTCGGCACGCGAGTCGTCCACGAGCAACGCCACGTCCAGGACCTGCTTGGCCGAGGTGGGGCTGCGCAGCACGTGTGCAGCGGTCAGCGGCACCACGGTGGCCAGCACCAGGTCGGCGTCGTTCGCACTGCGTTCCTCCAGGGCCCGAGAGACCAGCTCTCCCAGACGAACCCGCTCGCGGTAGGACGCCTCCTCGGGCACATCACGGGTCAGGTCGCGCAGCTCACGGACCTCCGGACTGCTCGCGACGATCTCGGCCAGAACAGCCTCCTCGACGGGGGTCGCTCGCAGGTTGTACTGCCGTCGACCCCGCAGACCCTCGATCACCCGGACGAAGTACTCACCCTGGCCGACGTGCAGCTCGTCCACCAGCGTGTCCGCGTCGGGCAGCAGCGTCCCGAAGCGAATCGGGACGACCGGCGCGGCAGCGGCCAGGGCGTCGAGGACCGCCTGGTACGCCAGCAGGTCCGCCCGGCGCTGCATCGGCCTGTCCAGATCGACCACCGTTGCCGCAGTGGCCAGCTCACCGCTCCGGACGAACGTGAGGGGACGCCCCTCGATGCCGGTGAGGTCCGCGGCCAGCCGGCTCTCGACAGCGTCGAGTCCGGCGGCCGGGACCACCCCGTAGACGAACAGCGCCTGGTCCACGCCCACCTCGACCGGTGGTGCCGGACCTGCCGTCGATCGTCTCGTCATGACCATCCCTCACTCTGCCGACTGCGTCGACTTCTTGGCCGGCCGACGCTCGTCGTCATCCTTGCTGTCGTCCTTGCTGCCACCGCTGGTGAGCGCTCGCTTCACGCCCTCCACCGCCCCTTGGGTCTTGCCGGAGGCGCCCTTGTGCTGCAGGTCGTTGACCAGCTCGGGCAGGTCCTTGCCACCCTTCTCGTAGAGGTCGAGTCGGTTGGTGGCCTCGGCGAACCTCAGGTAGGTGTCCACGCTCGCGATGACGATGCGGGCATCGATCGTGAGCAGCTCGATGCCGACCAGGGAGACACGGATGTACGCGTCGATGACGATGCCCTTGTCGAGGATGGTGTCGATGACGTCGGCCAAGCCACTCGGAGCCGGGCGCTCCAGGTAGCCGCCGCCCTGTCGTCGATGTGTCTGTACTGTCATGGATCAGACTCCTGCCCCGTTCCACGGAACGTGCTCTGTCTCGGCTGTTGCTCGCCTCGCTCACCGTCTGGATGGCGAGGCGTTCGCGGCCCCGGCCTACTCCTCCTCGCGGCGGACCCTCCCGGAGCTCTGCTGGGAGTCGCCGTCGGCGTCGCCGCCCTCGGACTCCTCGTCGTCGTCCTCATCGTCGTCCTCGAGCTCCTCCTCGTCGTCGTCGTCGTCGAGGTCCTCGTCTTCGTCGTCGTCGAGCTCCTCGTCGCCCTCGAACTGCTCGTCGTTGTCCTCATCGCCGGAGCCGCCCTCCGACTCGTCCGACTCGTCACCTCCCGACTCGTCACCTCCCGACTCGTCGCCCTCGGACTCGTCGCCCTCGGACTCGTCGCCCTCGGACTCGTCGCCCTCGGACTCGCCCTCGGACTCACCCTCGGGAGACTCGTTCTCCGACGACTCCGAGTCCTCGGAGCCCTTGTCGTCCGGACCCTGCGACTCCTGCTCGTCACCCTGCGAGTCCTGCTCCTCGTTCTCGGACTGCTCCTGCTGGGCCTCCTGCTCGAGCGCCTCCTCGTGGGTCGTCACGACCTCGCTGTCGTGGATGGTGCCCCGCCAGCCCTCGATCTCTTCGCCATCGAGGATGCTCCGGGTCATCACGTGCCTACGGAAGTGCTTGAGCTCCAGACGAGCTCGTCGACCTTGGGCACGCCAGATGTTGCCGATGCGCTCGAACAAGCCCTGCGGGTAGTACTCCAGCACCACGAGGATGCGGGTCATGTTCGGCGTGAGCTCGTGGAAGGTCACGGCGCCGTCGGGATGCCCCTTCTTGCCCTTGGAGCGCCACACGATCCGCTCGTCCGGGGTCTGCTCGAGGATCGTCGCATCCCACTCGCGGTGCGACCAGACGATCTTCGCCTTCCAGTGCAGCTTGTTGTCCTCCTGCGCATCGACGGTCTCGACCTTCTTCATGAAGCTGGGGAAGTCGCCGAACTGGGTCCACTGGTTGTAGGCGACGCGGATCGGCACGCCCACGTCCGTCGACTCGATGATGTTCGTGGCCTTCGTCGGCTTGGCCGTCTTGCCGCCGCCACCGCCACCCCCGCCGAGGCCCGGGATGACGTCCTTCACCTTGTCCTTGATGCCGCTCGCGGCACCCTTCAGGGCGCCCTTGACGGGGCTCTCGCCCTCGAGGACCGACTGCCCGCCGCCGATCACGGCCTTGGCCGACGGGTTGCCCTCGGCCACGCCCTCGAGGCGGTCGCTCAGTCCGCTGACACGGTGACCGACCGCGCCCACCACTTTGCCGCTGAGAGCCTTGAGCAGGCCACCGGACGCGGTCTTGAGTCTGCTTCCACCAGAACTGCTCAACATGGCCATCACTGACCCTTCCCGGCCTGGCGCTTGGCGGCCTTCTTCGCCGAGACCTTCTTGGCGACGTTGCGCGGAGTTGCCTCCTTGGCAGGGGGTGCAGAGCCATTGGAGCCCTCGTCGGTCGACGAGTCGTCGTCGGCGCCACCCTGCTGGTCCTGCTGCTGATCCTGCTGCCGGTCCTGCTGCGGCGAGGCGTCGGACTCGTCGTCCTCGTCCTCGTCCTCGTCGTCCTCGTCGTCCTCGTCCTCATCGGACTCGGCCTCGTCGTCCTGGGACTCGGGCTGATCCTGCTCGTCCTCGTCCTCGTCGTCCTCGTCCTCGTCGTCCTCGTCCTCATCGGACTCGGCCTCGTCGTCCTGGGACTCGGGCTGATCCTGCTCGTCCTGCTCGTCCTGCTCGTCGTTCTCGGCCTGATCGTCCTGGGCCTGCGGCTCGTCCTGCTCCTCCTGCTCGTCGCCCTGCCCCTCGTCCTGCTGGGCCTGCGGCTCGCCGCCCTCGTCCTGCCCGCCCTTGGACTTCTTGCCCCCCGCCTTCTTCCTCAAGCCGGACAACGTGCCGGTCAGGCCGCTTTTCGCGCCAGAGGCAGCGCCAGACGCAGCGCCCACCGCACCGCCAGCGCCCTGCTCTCCGCCGGACTGCTCGCCGGACTCCTCGCCCCCGGACTCCAGACCGCCCTGCAGCGACTTCGTCAAGGCCTCGACCTTGGTCGCGGCCATGGTCAGCGCCGCTTCCCGGGCCACCTCGACGAGGCGCCCGGTGAGCTGGTTCTGCAGCTCCTTGAGCTGGGGATTGTCCTGGATCAGCTTGGTCCCCTGGCTCAGCAGATCCTGGCGTTGGGCGGCGATCCGCTTGCCGGCGAGCATGCCGGCGAGGGCGACTGCGAGACGCAGTTTCTTGGTCCGTCCCAGCAGGTATCCGCCGGCGACGCCAAGAGCGATTTTCGTTGGTACAGACATAGATTCGTGCCGCGATGTCGCCCCTTCGGACGGCAGGTCGCGGCTACCTCCTTCGGCCATTGTGTACCCCTCGACTTGTCCATCAAACGGTAAATCGGCGATCCCGGAAACAGTCGAAGGCAAACTCGTGAGAGTGCCCCGACCGGGCCCGGACAGCCGTCATCTGGGGGTGCCGCGTGTGCGGGATCCCCGGGTTCCGAGCGGCTGGTTAGGCCGACTCGATGAGATCCGCCAGGCGCCGCATCATGGGCACGCTGGGGTAGTTCTCCTCGCGCATCTTCTGCAAAAGCACGGCTGCATAGACAGGCACCTCATCGGGCAGCAACAGCTCCTCGATGAGGTTCATCATGGTGCTCGAGGCGTACCTGTCCTGGGCGACCTTCTCGAGCAACATGTCGAGCAGTCGAGCTCGGACGTCCGTGCCGTCGTCGTTCGTCATCGGTTCTCGTTCCGTGTTTCCGACCCTGCGACGGGCCGGGTCACCGTACGCACAGCCCGGGGGCCGCACCTCGTGCCCACGCCACACCCAGATGTGGCGGAAGTGGTCGGCAAGGCCGACCAACAGGAGCGGTGTCAGCTCGGGGCGCCCCCCGGCGTCACGAGCAAGCCACGCTCGTCGACGCCTCCTCGGCACTCTTCTCGACCGTCGGGCGCAGAAGGGGCGTCCACCTGTCCTTACCCCACCGACGGAGATTCGCAACCAACCCTCGGAGACCCAGCCGTGGGCCGGTCAGGCGCGTGAGCACCGTCTGCTACCCACCGGCCCGGTGCACTCGGCGCGCTGGGGAGAGGTCCATGGTGTGCGCAGCTCGTTCCACCTTCGCGGCCAGGTAGTGCGCGTTGGTGTCGTAGAGGTGGACACCGGTGGGCACCCGGTGCACCACGGTGATGCCGAGCTCCCGCAGCTGCTCGGCCTTGTCCGGGTTGTTGCTGAGCAACGAGATCCGCGCGACGCCGAGCGCGACGAGCATCTGCGCCGCCACGGAGTAGTCGCGCTCATCCTCGCCGTAGCCGAGCGCGACGTTGGCCTCGTAGGTGTCGAGCCCGGCATCCTGGAGCACGTATGCGTCGAGCTTCGGGTAGAGGCCGATCCCCCGCCCCTCCTGCCGCAGGTAGAGCAGGAAGCCGCCGGAGGCGGTGAGGCGCCCGACGGACTCACGCAGCTGGGCGCCGCAGTCGCAGCGTCGGCTGCCGAAGACGTCACCGGTCAGGCACTCGCTGTGCAGGCGCACGGGCGTCGTCCCCGGGGCCCGGGTGCCGGGTCGAGGCGGCGCTGAGTGGTCACCGAGGCCGAGGGCAAGGTGCTCGCGCCCGTCGGCCAGGCCGTCGAAGGTGAACGCGCGCGCGGTCGTCTCGAAACCGTCGGCGAAGGCGAGCGGCAGGAGCACCTGGGTGCGCACCCGGGCTGCGGGAAGACCCGGCGACACGGCCGTCACCGCCCCTCCTCGAAACGCGAGGACAACGCATACCTGAGCAGGACGACGTCGCCGATCTGGCGCACCTCGGCCAGCCGCGCGCGGCGACCCGGGTGCCACGGGAACCGTCCGTCTCCGACGAAGCGGCAGCCCGCCGGGTCGCCGACGAAGAAGGGCGCGACGACGAGCTGGAGCTCGTCCGCGAGGTCGTCGGTGAGCAGCTGCGTGTGCACGGTGCCGCCCCCCTCGACCATGAGGCGCTGCACGCCGCGGTCGCCGAGGTCCTCGCAGACGCGCCGCAGGGTGGCCGGCCGCCCGGCGTCGACGACGGCTGCCACGGCGCCGAGCCGGACGCGCGCCTCCTCCACGACACCGCTGGGGCAGTAGACGATCTTGTCGGCGCCGTCCGCGGCGAAGAAGTCAGCGCCCCGGTCGAGCTCACCGCGCCTCGTGACCGTGACCTTCGTCGGCGATGGCGCGAGGCCACGCGCGACGCGCGCGGAGCGGCGCTCGGCGGAGCGGACGAGCAGCCGCGGGTTGTCCTGGCGGATCGTGCCGGCGCCGACCATGATCGCGTCGCTGGCAGCCCGCTCCCCGTCGACCCGGTCGAAGTCGTCGTCGTTGGACAGCAGCAGGCGGGTGGAGCGCCCTGCGCTGAGGTAGCCGTCGATCGACATGCCACAGCTGAGGAGCGTGTAGGGACGGTCAGCCATGGACGGCTCCTTCGAGGACGGGGGCAGGGGCGACGACGGCGCTTGCCGGCACCGCGGCTCGCCTTGACGCGACGAGCAGTGCCGCACCGGGCAGGCTCGCCGCGAACGCCATCACCCCGTAGACGACGGCGGTGCCCACGCCGCCTGCCGCGCCGAGCCCGGCACCGGCGAAGAGCCAGGCCGCCGCCCCCTCGCGGGGGCCCCACCCGGCGACGTTGAGCGGGAGCGCCATCGCCACGAGCACGAGGAGCGCCAACGGCAGCAGCTGCCCCACCGGCGCCGTGACACCGGCGCTCCGGGCGGCCAGGACGAACGTGGCAACGTGCCCGGCGACCACCGCCAAGGAGGCCAGCACCACCCCTGGCCAGGTATGCCGTCCCAACAGCCCCGCGCGCGCGTCGGCCCAGGCGGCGCGCGCCACGCGTGCCACCCTTCCGCCGTCGCGCCCTCGGCGGATCCGCACCATGACCGCCGCAACGGGGAACGTCAGCAGGGCCGCGCCGAGGAGGAGGACGACACCCGCCACGCGGACGCGCGTGTCAGGCAGCGCGGACAGGCCCAGCGGTGAGGAAAGCAGCACGGCGCCCAGCGTCACGCCGCCCAGCACGACCTGCCCGGCCGAGCGTTCCCAGACCACAGACCGCAGCCCGGCGCCGACGTCACCGGCACCGCGCCCGTGACGCACCCCGCGGTTCACGTCGCCGAGCACGCCGCCGGGCAGGGTCACGTTGAGGAACTGGGACCGGTAGGACTCGGCCATCGCCGAGCGCAGGGGCAGGTCGATGCCCAGGCCGCGAGACACGAGGGTCCAGCGCCACGCCGCGCACAGGGTCGTGAGGACGGCGATGCCCGCGGCAGCGACGACCGCCAGCCAGTCGACCTGCCGCAGGGCGTCGGCCACGCTGGTGACGCCGACCCGCCAGATGAGGACCCCGAGGATCGCGGCGCCGACAAGGGGGCGCAGCCAGGACCGGTCGCCGTGCATCTGCATCGACCTTTCTGCGGAAGGTGTCTGTTGGGAAGGACGTCCCTGCCCGCCATCGGGTTCAGCGGCCCGGGACCTCACGCGACAGCTATCCGTTGACGCGCGAGAGCACGCTCGCGACCTGGTCCGTCGTCATCGACCACATGGGCAGCGACTCGCGCCGGTGGGCGGCGCCCTCACGCAGCCGCCGGCGCAGGTCCGGATCGCCCAGCCAGCCCCGCAGCGCCTCCGCGAGGGCGTCGGGGCGCCGCGCCGGCACGAGCAGCCCCGGGTCGCCGACGCCTCCTCCCCCGCCGAGCGCCTCGGGCACACCCCCGACCGCCGTGGCGAGGACGGGTACGCCCCGGGCGAGCGCCTCGGTCACGACCATGCCGTACGTCTCCGCATGGGAGGGGAGCACGAGGAGGTCCGCGGCGGCATACTCCCGGCCCAGCGCGTCGGCGCCCAGCGCGCCGAGCAGCTGGACGCGCTCGGCCAGCCCCTCCCGCTCGATGCGGTCGCGCAGCCCGGCGACGAAGTCGGGGCTCCGGGTGAGCGCGCCGGCCAGGGCGCACGACCAGGACAGGTCGCGCACCTGCCCGAGGGCCGTGACGAGGTCGGCCTGCCCCTTGCGGGGGGCGACCGCGGCGACGCACAGCAGGCATCCCCCGCCGGGCGTGCCCACGGCCGCCGGCGCCGGGTCGACGCCGGGGTGGGCGACGTGGACTGCGTCCGGGGCGAGGCCGTACGCGTCGAGCAGCCCGTCGCGCGTCCACCGGCTCGTCGTGATGACGGCGGCCGCCGCCCGAAGCACCCGGCCCTCGCCGTCGGCGGCCGCGACGTCCGAGGGGCCCAACGGCATGTGCACGAGGATGACGAGTCGGTGCCGCGGCGCCGATCGCACAAGGACCCCGTCGGCGCAGGACGCGACGAGCCCATCGACGAGCAGGACCGCACCCGCGGGGACGGTCGCGACGACGTCCTCGAGCGCGGCGAGCGCCGAGCTGTCCGGCCACGGCCAGGGTCCCGGCACCGGGTGCACCCGGAGCTGCCAGCCGGAGGCGCGCAGCCCGCCGAGGACGCGCCGGTCGTAGGTGTTGCCGCCGCTGGGCCGCTCGGGGTCGTCGATCCCGGCCGGGACGACCGCATGGACCTCCCTCAGAGGTCGCACTCGTAGCTCGCCCAGGCGACGTGGGACTCGTGCAGCGTGACCGTCAGCCCGGTCACCGGGCCGGCCGCGCCGCCGAGCCCTCCTGCCCGTATGCGGTCGACGACCCGGTCCGCGACGGTGCGGGCCAGCACCTCGGTCGTGGTGTTGACCCCGAGGAAGGCCGGCTCGTCGTCGAGGTTGCGGTAGCCGAGGGCGCCGACCACCTCCTGCACGTGCCGGGTCGCGAGTCCGATGTCGACGAGGATGTCGTCGTCGTCGAGGTCCGGGCCGCGGAAGGTGACGTCGACGACGAAGGTCGCCCCGTGCAGCCGCTGGGCCGGGCCGAACACCTCGCCACGGAAGCTGTGGGCGATCATCATGTGGTCCCGGACGGTCACGCTGAACATCGGCTCCCGCTTCCTGGTGAGGTCGGTAGGTGGTCAGTAGGTGATGGTGTGGCAGATGGCCGGCAGGGAGCCGTCCGCGAGGCGCGGCAGGACGTCCGGCAGGTCCTCGAACGGCGAGTCCCCCGTGAGCAGGGCGTCGAAGGTGTCGTCGCGCAGCAGGTCAAGAGCAAGGGCCAGCCGTTCGGCGTGCGTGTAGCGAGAGCGTCGTGCCGCCGCAATCGAACCCACCTGGCTGGCCCGGATCCGCAGCCGGGAGGAGTGGAACGAGCCCCCGAGGGAGAGCTCGACGCGTGAGTCGCCGTACCAGCTGAGGTCGAGCACCGTCGCCTCAGGAGCCAGCAGGTCGAGCGAGAGCTGGAGTCCGGCGCCGGTGGCGCTCGTGTGGACGACGAGGTCGTGGTCCCCGCGCGAGGACGCGAGGTCGTCCGGGTGCGCGTACGCCACACCGAGCCGGGCGGCCACCGCGGCCCGTGTCCGGTCCACGTCCACGAGCGTCACCCGGCAGCCGGGGATCCCGGCGAGCAGCCGGGCGACGCAGCAGCCGACCATCCCTGCTCCCACGACGGCGACCTGGTCACCGAGCCGAGGGGCTGCGTCCCAGAGCGCGTTGACCGCCGTCTCGACCGTGCCCGCCAGCACGGCCCGCCGCGCCGGCACGTCGTCGGGCACGACGACGACCGCCGCCACCGGGACGACGAACGCGGTCTGGTGCGGGTGCAGGCAGAAGACAGTCCGCCCCAGCAGCTCCGACGGGCCCTGCTCGACGAGGCCGACCGCGAGGTAGCCGTACTTCACCGGCCCCGGGAAGTCGCCCTCCTGGAACGGAGCCCGCATGGCGGCGTACTGGTCTCGCGGCACCGCTCCGCGGAAGACGATCGTCTCGGTGCCGCGGCTGACGGCCGAGTGCCGGGCGCGCACGAACACCTCGCCGGCCCTGGGCTCGGGCAGCGCGGCCGGTCGGATCTCACCCAGACCGGGCTCGACCACCCAGAACGCCTGTGCATCGGTGGACACGCGCCCAGACTAGGGCGGCTGGTGAACTCCGGGGCGGACGTCGGCGTCCTTGGGGTCAAAGCCATCGGCGACGTGGAGGCGTGGTGCGTCAGAACGTTCCCCCCGGCCCTCTCGTCGGGCTCGCCGGCGTGCTGGCGCTGCTCACCGCGCTGGACGCCGCCGACAGCGCCGGACCGGGCCCGGGCGTCCCTGGCTGGACCGTCGGGCTCGCCTGCGGGACGGTGCTCTGCGTGTCGCTGGCGGCGGGTCTCGCCCGAGCCTCGCGCCGCGCGCTCCTGCCCGCCGACCGAGTGACCCTCGCCCGGGCGGTGCTCGTCTGCGGCGTCGCCGCCCTCGCGGTCGGCACCGTGGCGTCGCCTGCGACGAGCGCGCCCCTCGGGACATCCACGGCGGCCCTGGTGGCGCTGTCGTCGGTCGCGCTCGCTCTCGACGCCGTCGACGGCAAGGTGGCGCGCCGCACCCGGACCGTGCACCCCCTCGGCGCCCGGTTCGACATGGAGACCGACGCCTTCCTCATCCTCGTCCTCAGCGCGTATGCCGCACGTCACCTCGGGTGGTGGGTGCTCGGCATCGGCGCCGCCCGCTACCTCCTGCTCCTCGTCGCGGCGCTCGGCCGGTGGGCGCCGTGGCTGAGGGGGCAGGTGCCGGCTCGACGGTGGCGCAAGGTCGTCGCGGCCTACCAGGGCATCGCCCTGACGGTGGCTGTGGCGGGGGTGCTGCCCGGCCCCGCGGTGTCCGGCGCCGTCGCCCTGGGCCTCGGACTGCTGCTGGTGTCGTTCGGCACCGAGCTCGTGACGCTGCGCCGTCTCGGCCGGGAGCCGGCAGCCGTCGGTGAGCCGGGAGCTGCCCGCGCCCACCTTGCCCTCCCGCGCACCGCCGCCGACGTGGAGGTGCTCTCATGACGTCTGCGGCCGGCGGCTCGCCAGGGCGCCGAGCCATCGGCCACCTCCTCACCGCGCTCGCCGCCCTGCTCGTGTGGGTCGCCCTCGCAGCCCCGACACCCGCCGTCGGCTGGTCGCCGACACCGCTCGACCTGCTCCGCATCCCGATCGAGGGCATCGTGATCGTCGCCGGCCTCCTCGCCCTCCGTGGCCGGGCGGCGTGGTGGTTCGCGGGTGTCGTCGGGGTGGTTCTCGGCCTACTGCTCGTCCTTCGCGTGCTGAACGCGGCGTTCCTCGACACCCTGTACCGCCCCTTCTACCCGGTCACCGACTGGCGCTACGCCGGGTCGTTCAAGGACCTCATCAGTGACTCGACCGGACCGCTGGCCGCCGCGCTGGCCGCCACCGGCGCCGCCGCGCTCCTGCTCGGGCTGCTCGTCCTGACCCCCTTGGCGCTGCACCGGCTCGGACGGCTGGTCGGACGCCATCGCACGGGCGCGTTGCGTGCCGTCGTCGCTGCGACCGTGCTGTGGGTCGTCAGCGCCGCCCTCGGTGTCCACGTCTCGCCCGACCTGCCCGTCGCATCGTCCAGCGCCGCAGCCCTCGGCAGTGACACGGCCACGGCCGTCCGTGACGGCCTGCACGACCGCGACGTCTTCGGTGGCGAGATCCCGGTCGACGCCTTCGGCGGCGCACGGCACGGCAGCCTGCTGTCCGCGCTGTCCGGCAAGGATGTCGTCGTGCTCTTCGTCGAGAGCTACGGCAAGGTCGCCGTCGACCAGAGCCAGGACGTCGCGGGCGCGCTCACCGCGGGCACGAGCCGGTTGCACGACGCCGGCTACTCGACCCGCAGCGGCTGGCTCACCTCGCCGACCTTCGGCGGGGTCAGCTGGCTCGCCCACTCGACCCTGCAGTCCGGGCTCTGGGTGAGCAGCCAGCAGCGCTACGACCAGCTGCTCGACACGGCGGGGTCCGGCTCCCCCCGCCTCACCCTGGCCCGGGCCTTTCACGGCGCCGGGTGGCGCACCGTCGACGTCATCCCGGCCAACCGCCGCGACTGGCCCGAGGGCAAGGCCTTCTACGGCTACGACCAGGTCTACGACGCCCGCACTCTCGGCTATGCCGGTCCCGGCTTCGGCTACGCGCCGATGCCCGACCAGTACACGCTGTCCGCCCTCGACCGTCTCGAGCTGGGCCCCGGCCCGGCGACAGGCCGGCCTCCGGTGCTGGCCGAGGTCGATCTCGTGACCAGCCACGTCCCGTGGGCGCCGCTGCCCCGGCTCGTCGACTGGGCCACGATCGGCGACGGCTCGACCTTCTCGGCCCAGGTGGGGCACGCGACCTCACGGGAGACCGTCTGGAGCAGCCCTGACAGGGTGCGGACGGCATACGGCCAGACGGTCGCCTACTCCCTCGACAGCGTCGTCTCCTTCCTCACCTCCACTCACGACGACGACCTCGTGGTCCTCGTGCTCGGCGACCACCAACCGGTCAGCGTCGTCTCCGGCGACCACGCGAGCCACGACGTTCCCGTCAGCATCGTCGCGCGCGACCCGGCGGTGCTCCGCCAGGTCGCCGGGTGGGGCTGGCAGGACGGTCTGCGCCCCGACCACGCCGCGCCGGTCTGGCGGATGGACCAGTTCCGCGACCGCTTCCTCACCGCCTTCAGCCCCTCCGGCGGCGGGTGAACGTGGCGCCCCCACGGATCGTCTTGGAGGAGAGGACGTCCAACACCGCGCCGTCGACCGGACGCCGCGGCGCGACCCAGTCAAGAAGGAGAGTTCCCATGAGACTTCGAGCCGTGGGTGCGGCGGCGTTGCTCGTCTCCGCCGGCGTGCACCTCTACCTGTGGTTCGACGGGGTGCGGAAGCAGAGCGTGGGGCCGATGTTCCTCGTCAACGTCGTGGCCGGGATCGTCATCGCGATCCTGCTGCTGCGCTGGGAGCACTGGGTGCCCGCGTTCCTGACCGCCGGGTTCGGGGCGGCGACGCTGGGGGCGTTCGTCATCGCCTCCACCGTCGGGCTGCTGGGCGTGCACACCGAGTGGGCCGGCGGATCGGTCTGGCTCGCAGCGGCGTCCGAGGTCGTGTGCATCGCCGTCGGTGTCGCCCTCCTGCTCCCGAGGTTGGCGGCGACGCCGGCAGCGGCGCGTGCGCACGGGGGGCACGCCTCATGACGCCGGCAACGGCCCGTCCTCGATGACGCCGAGCCGGCGCAGCAGGAAGATGACCGCCACGGCGAAGTCGTTGTCGGCCGTCTCCGCCTCGACCCGGGCCCAGTCGACCTGCTCACGCAGCGCCCGCACGACCGGAAGCACCTTGCCCAGGTCGCACGAGTGCTCCTCCAGGGCGTTGAGCTTGTAGACGACCAGCTCGGTGGCGTCGAGCACGGGCATCTGCACCGACAGGACCTCCATCATCGAGGCCCGCTCGACGTCGGCCCGGCTGACGGGACCGCCGACGGGGCTGTGGATGACATCGACCATGGCCCCGTCGGCGAAGACCTTGAAGAGCCAGTCCTCGGGAGGCTGCACGACGTCGTGGTCCTGCTCGGCGAGGTACTCCGCCACGCGGTCGGCGTCCTCGTGGGCGACCAGGAAGTCGACGTCGTGGTCCGGTTCAGGACCGCCGCGCGCCCACGCGGCGTAGCCGCCCATCAGCGCGAACGGTACGCCGGACTGCTTCAGCGCCACGGCCACCGTCTTGAGGGCCTCGCGCAGGTCGGTCGAGTCGTCAGCTCCCATGACTTCCGCCTACCCCGCCGCGCCTCACCGCTTCACCGCGCGGTGACCTCCGGCGCGGTCGGGGTAGGTGGCACCTCATGAGAGTCGCGACGTTCAACATCCTCAACGGACGCGTGCCGACCGACCAGCACGTCGACCTCGCCGGGTTCCGCGAGGCGGTCAAGCGGCTGGACTGCGACGTGCTCGCCATGCAGGAGGTGGACCGGAACCAGACCCGGTCGGACCATGCGGACCTCACGGCCATCGCGGCTGAGGTGATGGGCGCCCCCGACCACCGATTCGTCGCCGCCCTCTCGGGCAGCCCGGGTGCGACGTGGGTCGCGGCCACCGGTCTCGAGCAGCCCGATGCGGCGGCATACGGCATCGCGCTGCTCTCCCGCTTCCCCGTGCGTGGCTGGCGAGTCGTCCGGCTGGCGCCCGTGCCCGTCAGGGTGCCGATGTTCTTCTCCGGGCGCCGGCCGGAGCTGGTGCGCGATGAGCCGCGGGTGGCCGTGGTCGCCGACCTCGACACCCCCGAGGGCCCGGTCACGGTGGTCAACACCCACCTGTCCTTCATCGAGTGGTGGAACGGCCGGCAGCTGCGCCACCTCGTCTCGAACATCGCCGACGAGGACGGACCGGTGGTGCTGATGGGTGACCTCAACATGACCCCACCCCGCGCGACCCGGATCACCGGTATGCAACCGGCCGTCTCGGAGGTCACCTTCCCGACGAGCGCGCCCCGGCAGCAGATCGACCACGTGCTGCTGCGCGGGGCCGTGACGGGCGGGCCGGGCGAGGCGCTCAGCCTGCCCGTCTCCGACCACCTGGCCCTGCGCGTGGAACTGTCCCTGGGCTCACCGGCACACGGCACCGCCTGAGCCGACTGCGCCCGCCTCACCCGCGACGGGCGATGCGGTCCCGACCGTGGGGAGGGACAGTCGACGAGCGGCCGCACGGCCGCCGACGCCGCAGACCGGACGGAGACGCCATGTCACCGCGATTGCGCTCGACCCTGGCAGCCGTGCTGCTCGTCCTTGGGGTGGTGCTGGTGCCCCTGGCCGTCACGGCGACCTGGCTGCGGACCACGGTCACCGACACGGACTCCTACGTGGCGACGGTGACCCCGCTCGCGACCGACCCGGCCGTGACCGCGCTCGTCGTGAACCGCGCCACCGATCGCACCATGGCGGCGATCACCGACCAGAAGCTCGCTCAGCGCGCGATCGAGGGGCTCGAGGCCAACGGCCTCCCGCCGGCCGCCGGCCGGGCCCTGGGACTGCTCGTCGCGCCGCTCACCGACCAGGTGGAGCAGGTCGTGCGCCGCGCCGTGACCAAGGTGGTCACCAGCGACCGGTTCCCCACCGCCTGGGCCACGGCCAACCGCGTCGCCCACACCCAGCTCATCAACCTGCTCTCCGGATCCTCGACGGGCGCGCTCGTCGACAACGGCACCGACGTCAGCATCGACATCGGCAACCTCGTCACGCCGATCGAGCAGCGGCTCACAGCCGCGGGAGTGCCGCTCGTCGACAAGCTGCCACCCATCACCGCCTCGGTGCCCATCCTCGCGAGCGACGACGTGCGCACGGCACGGACCGCCTACTCGGGGCTCCGCGTGGGCGGGGTGGCCCTGCCGATCCTGGCGCTCGTGCTCCTCGTCGGTGGGCTCGCTCTGGCGCGCAACCGACGACGAGCGTTGGTACGCGTGGGGCTGGGTGTCGCGGTCGGGTGCGTCCTGCTGCTGCTCGGGCTGGCCCTCGCCCGGTCCCGTGTCGCCAGCGGAGTGCCCCCGGACAGCTCCGCCGCAGCCGTGGCCATCACCGACACCGTCATCGCCGACCTGCGCGGGCTCGTGCGCGTTGTGGTGGCGGTCGCCCTTGCCGTCGTGCTGGTGGCCGTCCTGGCCGGACCCTCGCGTGGCGCCCGCCAGGTCCGGTCCCTGGCCGACGGTGGGTGGAGCGGTGCCCGTAGTGGCGTCGACCGCGCCGCGGCCGCGCCCCTGGCCCTACCGGTGGCCGCGGGGGTCGGTGTGGTGTGCATCCTCGTCGTCGTCTTCGCCGGCGACCTCGGTCGGGGGTGGACCGTCACGCTGGTCGCCGTCGGCGTGGTGGCCCTGCTCGTGGCCGTGCTCGCCGGCCGGGGCGTGTCAACGGAAGAGGACGGCGAGGACGTGGACTCGTCGTCCGAAAGGGGGCCGGAAAGCGTGCCGGGGGGCGCCCAGACCGTCGGCACCGCAGTCGGCACCCCACCCAGCAGGCCGGCCGACACCACGGCCGACGGCACGGACACCGCAGAGATCCCCGTCACCCCCGGCGTCGCGGGTGCGGCCGTCGGCCCTGACGTCACACCGCGGGCAGCAGGAACCTGACGCTCGTCCCGCGCCCAAGCTCTGAGTCGACGTCGATGCGCCCGCCGTGCCGGGTTGCGACGCGGTGCGCGATGCTGAGGCCGAGTCCCGTGCCGGGCACCTTCAGGCTCGCGGGGTTGGTGCCGCGGAAGAACTCGGTGAACAGGCCTCCCTGGTCCTCCGGCGAGATGCCCACGCCGTCGTCCACGCACTCCAGGACCACCCGGTCGCGTCGCCTGCCGACCGACACGGCGACGGTCCCGCCTGCCGGGGTGAACTTCACCGCGTTGCTGACGAGGTTCTGCACGACGCGCTCGAGGTCGCCGGCGCTGCCCCGCACGAGGGGCAGGTCCTCCTGCAGGTCGAAGGTGAGACTGACCTGCTGCGTGTCCGCCCGGGGCCGGAACATGTCGACGACCTCCCGCGACACCTCGCCGAGGTCGACATCGACCTCCGGCACCGCCCGGTCGGGGTCGCTGACCCGGGAGAGGGTCAGCAGGTCGTCCACGAGGTCCTGCAGCCGCTGGGTGTTGCGCTCGATGACGCCGAGCGACCAGTCGCGGTTGTCCTCGGGCTCCTGACGCAGCAGCTCGACGTGACCGACGATCGAGGCGAGGGGGTTCTTCAGCTCGTGCGAGACCGTGGAGAAGAGCTGCGTCTTGCCGCGGTCGGCCTCGCGCAGCTCGGATGCGACCCGTCGCTCGACGGCATACAGGCGGGCGTTGCGGATGGCCCGCCCGAGGTCACGGCCCATCTCGAGCGCGGCCTGGGCCTCGGCGTCGGTCCACTCGGGGTCGGCCGGGCCGCGCGTGCACGCGATGTACCCGAAGCACGTCGTCCCGCTGCCCATGGGGGCGAGCAGGAGGGAGCGTGCCCCGGCGTCGTGCAGGAAGGACTCCACCTGGGCGACGTCCTCGGCGGCACCCATCGCAGCCGGCGTCGCGCGCCCGTCCCCGAGGACGGCGACAACACCATCGCGCCAACAGCTGGTGGCCAGGCGCCGGGCGATCGCCACGAGGGTGACGGGCGTGTGCACCGGAGCGCCGCTGCGGGCCGAGACGCTCTCCCGCTCGTCGTCGTCCTCACCCGCGAACGCGCGCAGCCACAGGCCTGCCGCAGCGAGCCCCGACGTGATCGGCACCGCGGCCACGTCGACGACCCTGGCCGGGTCGAGGTCCTCCTGGGCGATGCGGGCGACGGCCTGCACCGCTCACCCAACCGGACCTGCTCCGACAGGGCATGGCGATGCCGGGCGGCGGAGATCGCGATCCCGGTCTGGTTGGCGAACAGCTCGAGGACGGCCCGTTGGGTGACGTCCGGGCGCCTCCCGCTGAGCGGCAGGTCGACCGACAGGATGCCGAGCAGGCCGCCGACCACGTCGAAGAAGGGCGCGATGAGGGTGTCCTCCGGGCTCCAGGCGTCGGGGTCGCCGACCGGTGTCGGCGCCGTCCAGTCCGCGGAGACCCACCCGTCCGCGGAGCCGTCAGGCAGCTGCCCGGCGGGCACGAAGCGCAGGCTGCCCCAGTGCTCGGCGACCGCGAACTCGGCCTCGAGGTTCTCGCGCGGCGTCCGGCGGCCGAGCAGCTCTGCCCGGGCGTCGTCGTCGCCGGCGACGGCGACCACCTCCACATCACCCGAGGGCACGACAAGGCTGATGGCCGCGACCTTGAAGCCCACCACGTCCGCGGCGCCGTCCACGACCATGTCGAAGAGCGTCGAGAGGTCGTCCTGAGCGCTGACCCGGTTCATCAGCTCGGTGAGCCGGCGGAGCGCCAGCACCTCCCACATCACGCCGTCGCGCACCCTGTCCCCTATCCTGCGCCGACCCCGGAACGCGGCGACCGCCACTAGGAATCGTCCTGATGGTCACGATATGTCCGACTCGCCATGGCCGGGGCCGCTCGGGCAGATCCCGAGACGGGCAGGCACACGGTGAACGTCGCCCCCTCTTCGGGGACCGACCGGACCGACACCGAGCCTCCGTGACCCTCGGCGATGGCCCGGACGATCGACAGTCCGAGGCCGGGGCCCTGGATGGCGCGCTCGTTGGCCGCGTCGGAGCGGAAGAAGCGGTCGAAGACCCGGTCGTGGTCGCGCTCGGGGATGCCGATGCCCGAGTCGCTCACGACGAGGCGCACCATGTCGGTCCGGAGTTCGTCGACGTGCACGTCCAGCCGGACCCGTCCGCCGTCAGGGGTGAACTTCACGGCGTTGGAAAGCAGGTTGGTGAGCATCCGCTCGAGCGCGGCGGGGTCGCCCTCGACCCAGAGCGGTCGTGGGCAGATCTCCAGCTCACGGGTCAGGTCACGCTGGCACGTCACGGCCCCGACCCTCTCCCAGGCGGCGACGACGACGTCGGCCAGGTCGCAGCGGCGCAGGTGCAGCTCGAGGCGACCTGCCTCGATGCGCGAGTGGGTCAGGAGGTCCTCGATGAGCGAGAGGAGGCGGCGACCGTTGCGGTCGACCCGCGCGACGAGCTCGAGCTGGCCGGTGGTGAGTGCCCCGGCCGCGCCGTCCTCGAGCATCTCGGTGTAGCCGAGCACGCTGGCGAGCGGGGTGCGCAGCTCGTGGCTGATGGTGGAGACGAAGTCGGACTTCGTCCGGTCGAGCCGGGTCAGCTCCTCGACGGCCTGGCGCTCGCGGTCGAGCGCCACCTGGAGGGCGGCCTCCGCCTGCCTGCGCTGCGTCACGTCGTCGGCCACCGCGAGATAGCCGCTGAGCCGCTCGGCCTCGTCACGGATGCCGCTGATCGTCAGGGACACCGTGCGGCGAGCGCCGTCCTCGCGCACGTAGGTCCAGTCGCGGGTCTCCGTAGACGCTCCCGCCCGGACCCCGTGCACGAGGACGTCGAACCCGGGCTGACCGGGCTCCTCGATGCCCAGCTCCACGGCGCGCCGGCCGATCTCCTCGGGCTCGTGCACCAGGGACGCGTACGACCGGCCCACCGCCTCTGCCGCGTGCCAGCCCAGCAGGTTCTCGGCGCCACGGTTGAAGAGGGTGATGCCTCCGTCGAGGTCGGTGCCGACGATGGCCGTCGCGGTGGCGGCCTCGAGCACCGCCTCGACGAAGGTACGCGCCGCCCGCTCCTCGGTGACGTCGACGCCGGTCTTGACCAGGTGCGTGCGCTCCCCGTCGTCGTCGGTGAGGTAGGCGTTCGACCACACGATCCGGCGCAGGCCCAAGCCGGGCACTCGCCAGTCGTGCTCCTCGCGGAGGGGCACCTCACCAGCCGCGATCCCCGCCAGTCGCCGCGCCACGGCCTCGCGGTCGTCGACCGGGTAGACGTCTGCCGCCGCGCGCCCGACCAGCTCGTGCTCCGGCGCCCCGAGCAGCCGCACGGCCGTCGCGTTGAGCCGCACGATGACGCCGGCCCGGTCGATGACGAGGATGGCGCTGGCTGCCGTGTCGAGCACGGCCCCGCTCAGCTCGACCTCGCTGCGCAGGTCCATCAGGGCGGTCCGGCGCTGGGTGACCGCGACGGCGAGCGACAGCGTCGTGACGGCTGCGGTGGCCATGAAGGCCTGGGTGAGCGCGCCGACGGTCTCGGGACGGATGCCACCTGTCCGGGCGGCGGCGGCGAAGGGCCCGGCGTTCAGACTGGTCAGCGTCACGACGAGGACGGCGACGAGCAAGAGCTGCACGGCGACGCTGCGCAGTCCCAGGCGCAGCGCGCCCCAGACGAGGAACGGGATCACGAGGAAGGCCAGTGGCAGGATCTGGTCGCCGTGGAAGACCCATGCGGTGAGGCCGACGACGGCCACCCACTGGACGAGGTCCTCGAGCCCGGGGCGGCGGGTCCGGCGCGTGCCCGCGGCGATGCCGAGCGGCGCGACCACGAGCACGGCTGCCGCATGCGACGCGGTGACCGCGGACGCGGTGGCGACGAACGGCGCGTCCAGGCCGATGCCGACGGTGAGGCCGGCCAGCACTCCGAAGACGACGGCCCCGGCCAGCGTCGCGGCAAGCAGTCGCCAGAGGTCCTCGATGGAGGCGAGGGTGGGTCGCCGACCTCGCCGGGTCAGCAGCCCGTAGACGACCGCGACCTCGGCGGCGTTGGCGATGCCCAGGCAGGCCGCGACGACCGGTGGCCGGCCACCGTAGGCGTTGGCGGCGCCGCTCGAGACCAGGACGCCCACGACGAAGAGCCAAGCCCGTGGACGTCCGGCTGCCGTCGTCGCGAGCAGGAAGGCCACGGCCAGGCCGGTCGCCGGCCACCAGACGGCCACGCTGGACCCGGGTGGGGCGAAGCGGACTGCCGTGGCCCCGAGCACGAAGACGCCGACGAGGGCCAGGACCGCAGCGAACCACCACCGCGCGGGTCCGAGGAAGGCAGGTCTCACCCTGCGGCTCCGGGGGCCGGGCAGCGCCGAGGCGTCGCTCGTCGACGCGTGGCTGCTCCAGCCGCCTGCCCGGATCTCATCCACTCATGATGTCGCAGGAGCACCCGCCCGCGGGCAAAAAGGACATTCCCCTCGTGTCGCCGCCGGGGTCACCAGCCGGACTGCATCGCCGTCCGTGCGGGCGCGGCGACCCGGGTGAGCTGGAGGTACCCGCCCGCCATGTCCTGCTTCTCGAGCGCGCGACGGGCCAGCCCGCGCGCCGCCGCCAGTGCGACGCTCTTGTCGACGAACGTCGGCTCCGTGCAGGTGAAGTCGCGCCCCCTCCACCGGATGGTGCACCCCTGGGCCGCGCGGACGTTGCGCACCCAGTCGGTCCGCCGGCCCCACGGCAGCGCGATGACGAAGGTCGTCGGGGTCGGGATGACGGCGACCGGGGTCGCGTAGTCCTTGCCGCTCGACCGCCCACGATGGCGCAGGACCGCCCACATGGGGAAGAGGCGGTGCCCGGCGAGCCGGACGGCAACCTTGTTGAACTTCTTCACGGCTGCGGGTGGTCCTGCCATGCCCTCAGCATCCTCCCGGGCCGCAGGTGCAGCGCCCGTTTCCCGATGGCGTATGCCGTGAGCCCCGGCCCGCGCATCGTGTCACCGGTAGCTGACCACCGTCTTCTGCGTCAGGTCACGCACCGGCGCAGCGACGGTCAGCGTCCGCGTGGCCTTGTCGTACGACCACGAGTCCGCCGACAGCTTGTGCCCGTCGACCTGGACGACCGACGGGGCGCTGGCCCCGAGGAAGGTTGCGGTCCACGTGCGCCTCGTCGGCTGGCTGGCATACGTGCCCTCGGTCCGGCCGATCCTGAGCCGGTGGTTCGGCCCGTTCTCGGCATAGTCGATGACGGTCGTCGCGCTGTGGGTGAGGTCGGCAGACTCGCCGCTGTCCTCGTAGAGCGACATCCGACCCTGCGCGCCGGTGGCGACCGTCACGGTGACGGCGTCGAGCGGTTTCGCGGAGTCGTTGGCGACGTCGCCCGTGCGGGTCGTGACGATGCCACCCGACCGGACGAAGACCGGCATCGTCGACAGGTCCGTCGTGATCTTCGCCGTCGTGCCGCCCTGGTAGGTCTTGCCCGTGAACCAGTCGGTCCACGTGCTCCCGGTCGGGAACCACACGGTCGTCGTCGCGGTGTCGCCGGGCGAGCTCACGGGGGCGACGAGGACGTCGGGCCCGTAGAGGTACTCGCTGCCGGCGAGGGCGTAGGCCTCCTGCTCGGCGGGGTACTGCAGGTAGAGCGGTCGGACGATGGGCGTGCCCGTCGCCGTCGCCTCACGCGCCAGTGTGTAGGTGTAGGGCACGAGCCGCTCACGCAGGTTGAGGAACTTGGTCGCCGACTCCCCCGCGGCGGCTGGGTACTGCCAGGGCAGCCGGTCGCTGTGGTTGGAGTGCAGCCGCTGGAACGGCTGGAACGTGCCGAGCTGGACCCAGCGCGCGTAGAGCGGCCCGGAGAGCTGGGTCGAGCCGGGCTCGGCCCCCGGCAGTCGCTCGCCGCCGGTGTGCCCACCGATGTCGTGCGTCACCGAGGCGTTGCCCGTCGCGACGGACTCCCCTGGGGTGTAACCGATCTCGTAGTGCAGCGTCTGCCAGTCGGAGATCGTGTCGCCGGTGAAGTGCATCGTGGTGCGCTTGTCGGCCCAGGGCCCGGTCGGCACCGGGGTCGGGTTGCCGTAGCCGCCGGCCTGGAGCGAGCCGTAGGCCCGCGAGAAGGCGAAGCCGCGCTCGGTGCTCGGGGCCGTCTTGGTGGCGTACTGGTAGTTGATCCACGCGTCCGGCGTCACGCCCGGAAGGCTGCTCGCCGACGAGCTGTCGCAGCACCAGTCGAGCCACCAGAAGTCGAGGTCGGCGTCGAGCGGCTGGTGCAGGTCCAGGTAGGACTTCAGCTGCTTCGGGTCACCCCAGTCGAAGACGTGGCAGTCCTGGGCTCCGCCGCCGCAGTAGCCGGGCTGGAGGGCACCACCGGCGGTCTGCTGCGCCGCCGCATACCGCGGGTCGTTGCCGCTGATGCTCGGGTGGATGTTGAAGGAGGTGTGCACCCCTTGGCCGTGGAGGGCGTCGATGAAACCGCCGACATCGGGGAACTTCGTCTTGTCGACCACCCACCCGTTCCACGGGTTGACGTCCTTCCAGTCCGTGTCGACGATCATGACGTCGAGCGGCATGTCCTCCTTGCGGGCCCGTTCGAGGATGGAGAGGAACTCGCTCTGGGTGCGGTCGAAGTACTCGGAGTACCACACGCCGTAGGTCCAGCGCGGCATGAGCTTCGTCGAGCCGGTGAGCGTCGAAAGGTCTTGTAGCGCCGTGGTGTAGCGCTGCCCGTAGCCGAAGACGTAACCGTCCTGGTAGCCCTCGACGCCGTGCGCGGGACGCTGGGTCACCTTCTCGGTCTTCGGGTCCCACAGGGCGGACGCGGTGTCGTCGAGGAGCGACCAGCCGTCCTGGTAGAGCAGGCCGGGCGCGGTCCGCGTCTCGCCGTCGACGTTGTCGAGCCCGCGCCGGTAGCCGCCGAGTGCAGCGTGCGGGGCGAGGAGCGGGGCCGAGGCCGAGGTCACCGCGACGGTGTCGAGGTTGACGTTGCAGCTCGACGCCGTCGGGCAGCCGAGCGCGATGGTGTTGTCGCCGGGGGCGAGCGTGACCTTCGTGCCCACCGTGCGCCAGTTGCGCCAGCTGCTCGTCGGCGGGAGGTCGACCGTGGTCGTCGTGGCCCCGTTGGGGGTGACCGACATCGAGCGGGTCTGCAGGGGCGCACTCCCGGCGAGGTAGTTCGCGTAGCGCAGCTGGATCGAGTAGGTCCCGGCCGCGGGCACACCCTTGACCGTCAGGGTGTCGGACGAGCCGACGCGTTCGAGCCCGGCGACGAACCCGTCGCCGGAGTAGCCGTCGTGATCGGTCGCCTTGCGGGCGCCGCCGGCAAGAGTGCCTGTGTCGGCCTCGCACAGCCGGCCGAAGGTGCAGGCCGCCGGGGTGGGCGCCGGGGTCGCGGCGGGATAGGCGGCACCGCCGGTCAGCACGGCGACGTTGTCGACGTTGACGTTGCCCGAGTTCGACGCCTCGCGGCTGATGCTCAGCGCGTGCCGGCCGGCCGTGAGGTGGACGGGGACGCGAGCGAGCGCCCACGTGTCCCACGACGACGTCGGGGCGAGCGCGAGGGTCTGCCCGGTGCCGCCGTCGACGGTGGCGGTGAGGGTGCGGGTCACGAGCTGGCCGTCACCGCCCCGGTTGTTGGCATAGCGCAGCGCCACGTCGTAGTCGCCCTCCGCAGGGGCGACGACGGTGAGGTCGAGGGAGTCGCCCGTGCCGGAGAAGCCGGCGACGAAACCGGTGCCGGAGTAGCCGGTGTGGTCGGTGGCGAGGCCGGGGCCGTCGAGGCGCTGGTCCTCGGCCTCGCACCGCACCCCCACCTCGCAGAGCACCTCGGCCGGCCACGGTGCGGCGGTGACCGCCTGCGGGCCTGCGTCGAGGGCGATGTCGAGGTTCTTGTCGTTGAAGGGCCCGGAGTCGAGGCGGTAGCGCAGCGTCACCGTGGACGTCGTGATGGTCAGCCAGCCGTCCTTCTGGCTCGACGTGAAGTCCGTCGGAGTGAAGGCGTCGCGACCCACGACGTTGAACGTGCCGGCGTCCTCGAAGTGGCCGTTCCCGGCATACTCCGTGCGGATGAGGGTCGGCGAGAGGACCTCGAAGCGAGCCTTGCCGGCCACGATCGTCGAGCTCCCCAGGCCCTGCGCCTGCGGCACGTCGCCGGTCGTCTCCGCACCCACCGCGACACCGGCACCGCCGGTCACCGTGGCCGCGACCATGGCGACGGCGCTCAGCGCCACCCCCAGCCCGGTCGCGCGCACTGCCGCTCCGGGACGGTGTCTCGTTCCGAACATCGTCGTCCTCTCGTTCGTGCGACGTGCACCTGCGCATGTCGAACGAGCGTCATCGCAACACGAGCCGGAGAGCTCGGCCACGTCAGATCCGTTTGTGTCCGGTTGTCCTGTCCGGTGGCCACCGGGCAGCAGACCTCCGCCGGTCGCGTATGCCGCTGCGCCGGGTCGCCGTCGCGTCAGCCCAGGTGCCCGCGCACCGACGCGTGTCTCTTCAGCAGGTTGCGCGCGATTGTCCGGCGCTGGATCTCGTCAGTGCCCTCGTAGATGCGCAGCAGGCGCAGCTCGCGGTACCACCGCTCGACCGGCAGCTCGCGGGTGTAACCCATGCCGCCGTGCATCTGGAGAACCCGGTCGACGATCTCGTTGGCCTTGACGCCGCCGTAGAGCTTGGCCATCGACTGCGACTGGCGCGAGTCGAGGCCGCGGTCGACCTGCCAGGCGGCGGTGAGCACGAGCCAGCGCAGGGCCTCGATCTCGACGGCGGAGTCGGCGACCATCCACTGGATCGCCTGGCGCTCGGCGATCGGCTGCCCGAAGGTGACGCGGTTGCGCGACCACTCCATGCCCATCTCGACGAGCCGCTCGCACGACCCGAGGGCGCGGGCAGGCAGCATGTAGCGGCCCTTGCCGATCCAGCGCATCGCGAGGTCGAAGCCCCTGCCCTCCTCGCCCAGGATCGCCGAGTGCGGTACGCGGACGTCCTCGAAGACGAGCGCGGCCGGCCCCCACTCGCCCATCGTGTCGATGGGCGTGCTCGTCCACCCGCGGTCGCGGTCGACGAGGAAGCAGGTGACCCCGCCGTCCGCGCCCAACTCCCTGTCCGTCACCGCGAAGACCATGACGAAGTCGGCCTCGTTGCCGCCGGTGATGAACGTCTTCTCCCCGTTGATGACCCACTCGTCACCCTCACGCCGCGCGCTGGTGCGGATGGCGCGGGCGTCGGAGCCGGCGCCGGGCTCGGTGATGGCGAAGCACGACCTGCGGTTGCCCTCGATCGTCGGGCGGAGGTAGGTCTCCTGCTGCTCCTCGGTGGCCGAGAAGAGGATGTTGTCGGCCTCGCCCGCGAAGCGGAACGGCACGAAGGACCGGCCGAGCTCGATCTCGATGAGCGCCGCGACGACGGCGCCCTGCCCCATGCCGCCGTGGCTCTCGGGGGTCTGGATGCCGAAGAACCCGGACGAGCGCGCTTTGTCCTGAAGGGCTTCGAGCTCGTCGGCCGTCAGGCCCCGCTCGTTTCGGCGCTCGCGCTCGAGCACCTGCGACTCGAGCGGCAGGATCTCCTTGCGCACGAAGGTCCGCACCCAGTCGCGGATCTCGCGCTCCTCGGCGCTGAGGTCGAAGTCCATCGTCGGTCCCTTCGTCGTACGGTCGGTGGAACAGCGGGGCGTATGCCGTCCGCCGGCGGTCAGCGGGCGGCATACCTCCGCAGCTCGGCCTTGGCGAGGGCGTTCTTGTGCACCTCGTCGGGTCCGTCGGCGAAGCGGAGGGTGCGGATGCCCGCGAACGCCGCCGCGAGCTCGGTGTCCTGGCTGAGCCCGGCGGCGCCATGGGTCTGGATCGCCTTGTCGAGGACCCACTCGACGGTCTTCGGGGTCGCGATCTTGATCGCCTGGATCTCGGTGTGCGCACCCTTGTTGCCGACGGTGTCCATCAGCCAGGCGGTCTTGAGGACGAGCAGACGGAGCTGCTCGATGCGGACGCGGGACTCGGCGATCCAGTCGCGCACGACACCCTGGTCGGCGATCGGCCGACCGAAGGCGACACGCTCGGACGCCCGGCGGCACATGGCCTCGATGGCGACCTCGGCGAGGCCGATCGACCGCATGCAGTGGTGGATCCGGCCGGGGCCGAGGCGGGCTTGCGCGATGGCGAAGCCGCTGCCCTCCTCGCCGATGAGGTTGGTGGCCGGCACGCGGACGTCGGTGAAGCGCAGCTCGGCGTGGCCGCCGTGGTCGTGGTCGTCGTAGCCGAAGACCTCCATGCCGCGGACCACCTCGACGCCCGGGGTGTCGCGCGGGACGAGGACCATCGACTGCTGGCGGTGCCGGTCGGCGTTCGGGTCGGTCTTGCCCATGACGATGAGGACCTCGCACTCGGGGTTCATCGCCCCGGTGATCCACCACTTGCGGCCGTTGAGGACGTAGTCGTCGCCGTCGCGCCGGATGCTTGTCTCGATGTTCGTGGCGTCGCTGCTCGCGACGTCGGGCTCGGTCATCGCGAACGCCGAGCGGATCTCGCCGCGCTGCAAGGGTTCCAGCCAGCGCTCCTGCTGTTCGGCGTTGCCGAACTGCGCCAGGACCTCCATGTTGCCGGTGTCGGGCGCCGCACAGTTGAGGACCGCCGGTGCGAGACGGATGCAGCGGCCGGTGATCTCGGCGAGCGGCGCGTACTGCAGGTTGGTCAGCCCGGCGCCGAGGTCCCCGGGGAGGAAGACGTTCCACAGCCCGAGGTCGCGGGCCTCCCGGCGCAGGTCCTGCAGGACGGGGGCGGTGCTCCACGCCCACCGGTCCGGCATCGCCGAGACCTGCTCGTCGAAGACCGGCTGCGACGGCACGATGCGCTCGTCCAGAAACCTGAGCAGCGCCTGGCGCAGCTCCTCGGTGCGGGCGTCGAATGCGAAGTCCATGTCAGCTCTCCTTGACGGCGGCCAGACCAGCGGTGACGAGCGGGACGGTGGCATCGCCGATGGTGGCAAAGCCGCTGCCGACCGTCTGGCCCTGGGTGTAGCGGTAGTGGATGCCCTCGAGGATCACGGCGAGCTTGAAGTAGGCGAGCCCGAGGTGGAACGAGAGGTGCCCGAGGTCGCGACCGCTCTCGGCGGCATACCGCTGGCGCAGCTCGGGCGCGCTGATCCAGCCCGGGGTCCGCGACACGTCGGAGACGGCGACGCTGTCCATGATGAGCGGGAGCGTCTGGTAGGCCTCGAGCAGCGCCACGTCGGTGAGCGGGTCACCGATCGTCGCCATCTCCCAGTCGAGCACGGCCGTGACCTCGTCGTCGGTGCTGACGAGGACGTTGTCGAGGCGGAAGTCGCCGTGCACGATCGTCGGATCACCCTGTGCTGGAATGGATTCCGTGAGCCGAGCGTGGAGCTGGTCGATGCCCGGGAGGTCGCGGCTGCGCGAGGCGTCGAGCTGCTTCTTCCAGCGACGCACCTGCCGCTCGAGGAAGCCGTCGGGCCTGCCGAAGTCGCCCAGTCCGACCGAGGCGGGGTCGACGGCGTGCAGGGCGACGAGCGTGTCGACCAGGCGCTCGCTGATCGCCCGCGCCCGCTCCGCCCCGAGAGGGCGCAGCTGCGCCTCGAAGCGGTAGGGGGTGCCGTCCACGCGCTCCATGACGTAGAACGGCGCTCCGATGACATCGGGGTCCTCGCAGAGGGCATACGTCATCGGCACCGGGACGGCGGTGTCGCGCAGGGCGGTGATGACGCGGTGCTCGCGAGCCATGTCGTGGGCGGTCGCGAGCACATGCCCCAAGGGTGGCCGGCGGACGATGACGCTGCTCGTCAGGTCGCCCACCTCGTAGGTGAGGTTGGACTTGCCGCCCGCGAGGACCCGTGCCGTCAGCGGTCCGTCGAGCAGCCCCGGGACCTCCCGGTCGAGGAAGGCCCGGAGCCGGTCGAGCGGCAGGCCCGGCGGGTCGCTGGTGGCGTCAGGGGTGTCGCGGGCGTCCGCCACGTCAGTCCTTCGGCCCGCCGGCGACGTAGATGACCTGGCCGGAGACGAACCCGGCCTCGTCGCGCACGAGGAAGGAGGCGGTCGCGGCGATGTCCTCGGGCTGGCCGACGCGGCCGACCGGGATCTCCTTGGCCGCACCCTCGAGGAACTGCTCGAAGGTGATGCCCATGCGCTCGGCGGTCTGGCGCGTCATGTCGGTGGCGATGAAGCCGGGGGCGATGGCGTTCGCGGTGACGCCGAACTTGCCGAGCTCGATGGCGAGGGTCTTCGTGAAGCCCTGCAGGCCGGCCTTGGCGGCGGAGTAGTTGGCCTGGCCGCGGTTGCCGAGGGCCGAGGTGGAGCTGAGGTTGACGATGCGGCCGAACTTCGCGTCGATCATGTGCTTCTGGGTCGCGCGGGTCATCAGGAACGAGCCGCGGAGGTGGACGTTCATGACGGCATCCCAGTCGTCGGCGCTCATCTTGAAGAGCATGTTGTCGCGGATGATGCCGGCGTTGTTGACGAGCACGGTGGGGGCGCCGAGCTCGGACGCGACCCGGTCGACCGCGGCCTGCACGCCCGCCTCGTCGGACACGTCGACGCCCAAAGCCAGACCCTTGCCGCCCGCAGCCTCGATTTCGGAAACGACCGTGGCACAAGCCGACTCGTCGAGATCGAGGACGGCAACGGCATACCCGTCGTTGGCAAGTCGCTTCGCCACGGCGGCGCCGATGCCGCGCGCGGCCCCGGTCACGATGGCCGTGCGCTGGGCGTCGGTGGGGGTCGACTGGTCGGTCATGCGTTCTCCTGCGTCGTGGTGGTGGGGGGCTGCTGGGCCTGGATCTGCTGGTCGAGCTTCTGCTGGAGCCGGTTCATTCCGGCGAGCCAGGCATCGGGGTGCGCGGCGCGCTGGGCGTAGTACTCGCGCACCTCGGGGTGCGGAAGGACGTAGAAGTCCTCGCCGCCGAGGGCCTGCCAGGCGGCGTCGGCGACGTCGTCGGGGCTGAGCGTCGCGTCGAGGGTGAGCAGGTCGCGCAGCGGACCGGAGCCGTCGAGCATCCGGGTCTGCACGCCCTGCGGGCAGATCGCCTGCACGACGATCCCCCGGTGGCGGTAGGTCGCACTCAGCCACTCGGCGAAGGCGACCGCGCCGTGCTTGCTGACCGAGTAGGGGGCGTCACCGAGCATCGTCAGGAGACCGGCCGCGGAGGCGGTGACGACAAGCCGGCCGCCACCGGCGTCCAGCCAGCGCGGCACGAGCAGGCGCGCGGCGCGCACGTGGGCGAGGACGTTGGTGTCGAGGGTGCGGATCCAGTCGGCGTCCGTCGCCTCAAGGCCGGCGAGCGTGCCGACGCCCGCGTTGGCGAAGAACACGTCGACGTGCCCGAGGTGGTCGTATGCCGTGTCGACGAGGTGACGCACGCCGGCTTCGGTCGACGTGTCGCCGGGGACGGCGAGCGCGCCGAGCTCGGCGGCGACGGTAGCCAGCTCCGTCTCGTCGAGGTCGGCGACGACGACCCGCCAGCCCTCGCGGGCCAGTCGGGACGCGATGGCGCGCCCGATCCCCCGGGCGGCCCCGGTGACGACGGCGGTGTTAGGCATGCTGCTCCTCGCGAGTGGACTAAGCGCTTGCTTACCCTGACGCCCGCCGCGCCCCGCGTCAAGCGACACCGCCCTCCGCCACCGTCGAGAGGCCACAATCTGCGGGTCCCCAACCGTCGAAGGGCCACGCTTCGCGGCCTGCCACCCGTCGAAAGGCCAGAATCTGTGCGCCCGCACCAGGGCGCAGCCCGGTTTGTGGCCTCTCGACGGTGGCGTGTGGTGCGCGTCGGTGGGTCGGGGCAGGATCGGGGCATGCAGCTCTCCGACGTCGTCGCCACCTCGCACATCGTCGCCGCCACGTCCTCGCGCACCGCCAAGATGGAGGCGCTGGCGGCCTGCTTGCGGCGTGCCGCCGAGGACGGTCCCGACGTCGTCGAGGTGGTGACGGCACATCTGTCCGGCGCCTTGCCGCAGCGCAGGATCGGCGTCAGCTGGCGCGGCCTGCAAGGCCTTCCCGAGCCGGCGGCCGAGTCCAGCCTGACCGTAGAGGAGGTCGATGCAGCGGCCACGACGATCGCGGCGATCGGCGGCTCCGGCTCGGGCACCGCCCGCTCCTCGGCCGTCCGTGACCTCTTCTCCCGCGCCACGGCCGACGAGCAGGCGTGGCTGCGCGGCCTCATCACCGGTGAGACCCGCCAGGGGGCCGGTGACGGCGTCATGCTGCAGGCGATCGCAAAGGCGGCCGAGGTGCCCGACGCCGCCGTGCGCCGGGCGGTCATGGTGGCCGGCTTCGCGGGCCCGGTCGCCCGCGCGGCGCTGACCGGCGGCGCCGAGGCCCTTGACTCGCTGGCCCTCGAGGTGGGCCGCCCCCTGCGACCGATGCTCGCCGGCTCGGCCCCCGACGTCCCCGCGGCCCTGGCCACGCTGGGAGGCGAGGTCGTCGTCGAGACCAAGCTCGACGGCATACGCGTGCAGGCGCACGTCGACAACCGCACGACCACGGGCAGCGTGCGCCTCTTCACGCGCACGCTCGACGAGGTCACCGACCGGATGCCGGAAATCACCGAGGCGCTCGCCGGCTTGGACGTCGAGACGCTCGTGCTCGACGGGGAGGTGATCGCCCTCGGCGAAGGTGGGCGGCCGCAGCCTTTCCAGGTCACCGGCGCCCGGACGGCGAGCAGCGCCGATGTCGAGCGGCTCCGCAAGGAGGTGCCGCTGACGCCGTTCTTCTTCGACGTGCTGCACCTCGACGGCGAGGATCTCCTCGACGAGCCGGCCAGAGTGCGCTGGGAGCGCCTCGCACGGACGGTGCCGCCCGCGTGGATGGTGCCACGGGAGGTCACCGACGACCCGGGGCGGGCCCAGGCGTTCTTCGCCGACCTCGTCGAGGCCGGGCACGAGGGTGTCGTCGTCAAGGATCCCGCCCTGCCGTATGCCGCCGGCCGGCGCGGACCGGGGTGGGTGAAGGTCAAGCCGCGGCACACCCTCGACCTCGTCGTCCTGGCCGTCGAGTGGGGCAGCGGGCGGCGCAAGGGGTGGCTCTCCAACATCCACCTCGGCGCGCGCGACAGCGACAGCGGTGAGCTCGTCATGCTCGGCAAGACCTTCAAGGGGATGACCGACGAGATGCTCGCGTGGCAGACGCAGCGCTTCCAGGAGCTCGCGGTCGACCGCGGCGACTGGGTCGTGACGCTCCGCCCCGAGCAGGTGGTCGAGATCGCGTTCGACGGGGTGCAGAGGTCGACCCGCTACCCGGGTGGCATGGCGCTGCGCTTCGCCCGCGTCCTGCGCTACCGCGACGACAAGCCGGTCTCGGAGATCGACACCGTGCAGACGATCAGGTCGCTCGCCGGGTGGTGACGCCCGGGCCCCGGCCGACACGCGGGTGCCGGCAGACGACGCGCCGCTATCTGTTGCCGACGTCACAGGACGTAGGTAAGTTCCGTACGAATGGCAGTATGCGTGAATTCTTCACCTTCCTGGAGGCACCATGTCCATGTCCGAACTCTCACGTCGATCCGTGATCGCGGGCGGCCTCGCCGCAGCGGCGGCCGGTGCAGCCGCGGCCAGCGCCCGCGCCGCCGGCTCTGGGGTGACGCCCCCGGCCGCCGAGAACGGGTGGGTCGCCTCGACGATGGCCCGGATGTCTTTGGAGGAGAAGGTCGGCCAGCTTTTCATCCAGAACGTCTACGGCAAGGACTCCACGACACCCGACGAGCGCAACCTCCCCCTCTACGGCGTCGCCAGCCCGGCGGAGGTCGTGCAGAAGTACCACCTCGGCGGCGTCATCTACTTCGCCTGGACCGACAACGTCCAGGACCCCGACCAGATCGCTGGCCTGTCCAACGGCCTGCAGAAGGCCGCCCTGACGCAGCGCACGAAGACGCACATCCCGCTCCAGGTCGCCATCGACCAGGAGCAGGGCGTCGTGACGCGGATCGGCCCGCCGGCCACCCAGTTCCCGGGCTCCATGGCGCTCGGCGCAGGGCGCAGCGCCGCCGATGCCCGGACGGCCGCGGCCATCACCGGGCGCGAGCTGCTGGCGATGGGGGTCAACACGGACTTCGCGCCGGTCTGCGACGTCAACGTCAACCCGCTCAACCCGATCATCGGCACTCGGTCCTTCTCCTCCAACCCCGGCCTGGCGGCCGAGCTCGTCGCCGCCCAGGTCGCCGGCTACCAGCGTGACGGCAGCGTCTCGTCGTCGGCGAAGCACTTCCCGGGCCACGGTGACACGGCGACCGACAGCCACGTAGCCTTCCCGATCATCACCCACACGCGCGAGCAGTGGGAGTCGATCGACGCGCCGCCCTTCAAGGCTGCGATCCGCGAGCAGATCGACATGATCATGACCGCGCACCTCGCCTTCCCGGCGCTCGACGACTCGGGACACCCCGCCACGCTGAGCCACCCGATCCTCACCGGGCTGCTGCGCCAAGAGCTCGGCTACGACGGCGTCATCGTCACGGACGCGCTGAACATGCAGGGTGTCCGCGACCTCTACGGCGACGCCGAGGTCGCGGTGCGGGCGCTGCTCGCCGGCGCAGACCAGCTGCTCATGACGCCGGCCATGGACGACGCCTTCGCCGCCGTCCTCGACGGGATCCGCAGCGGCCGCATCCCGCAGGACGAGCTGGACGCGAAGGTACGCCGCGTGCTGAGCCTCAAGTACCGCCGCGGCATCGTGGCCCGCCCGTACGCCGACCCCAACGCCGTGCCCTCGGTCGTCGGCACCTCGGCGCACCTCGCCGCGGCCGACTCGGTCAGCAACCGCACGACCACACTGGTCAAGAACGACGCCAAGGCCCTACCCATCGCACCGAGCGGCAAGAAGGTCCTCGTCACCGGCTACGGCGTCTCGACGACCGCCACCCTGGCGGCGGCCATGACCGCCAAGGGTGCCACCGTGCAGACGCTCCAGACCGGCACGTCGCCGACTGACGCCCAGGTGGCGGCCGCCGTCGCGGCCGCCGCCGACAAGGACGTCGTCGTCGTCACCACGATGAAGGCCTGGGACACGAGCGTCACCGACACTCGCGGCGGCCAGCAGAAGCTCGTCAAGCGCCTGCTGGCGACCGGCAAGACGGTGGTCGTCGTGGCCGTTCGCGACCCCTACGACATCGCCTACTTCACCGACGCACCGACCTACGTCGCGACCTACTCCTACAGCCCCGTCGCCATCGAGGCCGCCGCTCGGGTCCTCGTCGGCGACGTGGCGCCCACCGCCTCGCTACCAGTCGACATTCCCGTCGCAGGCCAGCCCGACCGAGTGCTCTACCCGTTCGGCCACGGCCTCACCTTCTGAGGTGAGCACCCTGCACCGGGTGGTCGCGGCGACGGCTCTCGTCGTCGCCGCGGCCACCGCCAGTGCCGTCGTGCCGGCCAACGCCGGGGATCTCGCGCCGGCCGTGCCACCCGTGCACGCCGTCGTTGCGACCTACAACATCCACGCCGGCGCGGGCAGCGACAACGTCTACGACCTCGACCGCACCGCGGCGGCGATACGTGCCCTCCACGCCGACGTCGTCGGGCTGGAGGAGGCCGACGTCCACTGGGGTCAGCGCAGCGCATTCGACGACACCGTCACCGAGCTGGGGCGTCGTCTCGGCATGCGCACCGCGTTCGCGCCGATCTACAGCCTCGACCCGGTGACGCCGGGCACCCCCCGCCGCGAGTTCGGTGTGGCCCTCCTGTCGCGCCACCCGATCGTCTCGGTCGAGAACCATGACCTGACGCGACTCTCGACCCAGGACCCGAACCCTGCGCCGGCCCCCGCTCCGGGCTTCCTCGAGGCGACGGTGCAGATCGGCGGAGCCCGGACCCACGTCTACGTCACCCATCTCGACTACCGCGGGGACCCCACCGTCCGCCGGCTCCAGGTCGCCGACACCGTCGCGGTCCTCGACGACGACCCTGCCGGCGCCGACCAGGTGCTGCTGGGCGACCTCAACGCCGACGCGAGCGCTCCCGAGCTGACCGGGCTCTGGACGCGCCTGCGCGACGCTTGGGCCGTTGCCCCGGCCCGCGACGGCGAGCCCGGTCTCAGCTACCCCGCGATCGACCCCACCAAGCGCATCGACCTCGTCGCCGTCTCCCCCGGCATCGAGGTCGTGGACGCCACCACCACCCACGACCCCGCCCTCGTCGGCGCGAGCGACCACCGTGCTGTCGCCGCGACCGTCCTGCTCGACCAAGGATCGGAGAACTCACGATGACCAACCTCAACCGCAGGCAGCTGCTCACCGCCGGTGCGCTGGGCGCCGCCGCCATCCCCGCCACGGCCGCAAGTTCCGTTGCAGCGCAGGCCAGCCCGACGGCATACGCCAGCAACCTTCCCAATCGGCCCGTCTCGACGGGTGCCGAGAGCGCGGCCGCGGCCAGCTGGTCCGCTCTCTCGGGGCAGAAGGTCGGCATCATCACCAACCCGACCGGCATCCTCACCAACCTGCGCACCATCGTCGACGAGATGCACGAGTCCGGCGCGGTCGACATCGTCGGGGTCTTCGGGCCCGAGCACGGCTTCCGGGGCACCGCCCAGGCGGGTGACTCCGAAGGCAACCACACCGACCCGCGCACCGGGCTCATGGTCTACGACGCCTACGGCGCGAACGCCGACAAGATGACGTCCCTCTTCCGCACCGCCGGAGTCGAGACCGTCGTCTTCGACATCCAGGACGTCGGCGCGCGCTTCTACACCTACATCTGGACGATGTACACCGCGATGCGCGCAGCCGTCGCCGTCGGGGCCCGCTTCGTGGTGCTCGACCGACCGAACCCCATCGGTGGCAAGGCGATCGGCCCGATGATGACGACGCCGTGGACCTCCGGCGTCGGCGCCAAGGAGATCGCCCAGGCGCACGGCATGACCGTCGGCGAGCTCGCCCGCTACTTCGACGGCGAGTTCCTCACCGCAGACGCAGGTGGCCGGCTGAACGAGCTGTCCGTGATCGAGGTGAAGGGCTGGCGACGCGACGTGCCGTATGCCGTCACCGGGCTCCCGTGGGTCATGCCGAGTCCCAACATGCCGACTCCCGACACCGCTCTCGTCTACCCCGGCACGGGCATGTTCGAGGGCACGAACCTGTCCGAGGGGCGCGGCACGACGCGGCCGTTCGAGCTCATCGGCGCGCCGTGGGTCGACTACAAGTGGGCCGAGCGGCTCGCCGGACGCGACCTGCCCGGTGTCGGCTTCCGTGAGGCGTACTTCTCCCCGACCTTCAGCAAGCACACCGGCCTCGTCTGCGGGGGCGTGCAGGTGCACGTCACCGACCCGGCGACGTTCGACCCGATCCGCAGCGCCGTCGAGATGCTCGTGGCCGCCAAGGCGCTCTACCGCGACTTCGCCTGGCGCTACGACTCCTACGACCCCGCTCGGCCCTACTGGATCGACAAGCTGACCGGCTCGCAGCGGCTGCGCACCCAGATCTCCGCCGGCGCGCCCGCCGACGAGGTCGTGGGCGCCTGGCGCGACGAGCTCGCCGCCTTCGACGCGCGCCGCCGTCAGTACCTCATCTACCGCGGCCCGTCGGCCTGAGTGCGACGCACGACACCACCGAGAATGAAGGAGTGACATGCGCCCGCGCACCCTCGTCCCGGCCGCCCTGGGCAGCCTCGCCCTCGCGGGCAGCCTCGTGACCGCCGGACCCGTCGGCCGGGCCGCCGCCGACGACTTCAGCAAGCCGGACCGCGGTTTCGCACCGCCCAGCACCGTCCTGTCCGACGCCAGCCCGGCGTCCGTGGGGCTCGACCCCGCGCCGATCGCCGAGTCGGTCGCACAGATCCACGCGCACGAGCAGGCTCCGACGGGCGGCCACCCGCTCTTCGCCGGGGCCGTCGGCATCATGGGCCACGAGGGCCGGATCGTCGAGCGTGACGCGAGCGGCTGGGCGCTGCGCTACGCCGACGCGACCACCGAGCTCCCCCGCGACCAGTGGGAGCCGATGCGCACCGACACGGTCTTCGACCTCGCATCGATGTCCAAGCTCTTCACCTCCATTGCCGTCGTCCAGCTCGTCGAGGAGGGACGGGTCGCGCTCGAGAGCCCGGTGGCGGCATACCTCCCGGAGTTCGCCGCCAACGGCAAGGAGGCCGTCACGGTGCGTCAGCTGCTGACACACACCTCGGGCTTCACCTCCTGGCTGCCGCTCTGGAGCACGTGGCCCGACAGGGCCTCGCGGGTCAAGGCCGTCATGGACCAGCCCCTGACGAACCCGCCCGCCACGACCTACCTCTACAGCGACCTCAACCTCATCACCCTCGGGGTCATGGTCGAGAAGCTGCGCGGGGAGCCGCTCGATGCCGTCGTCCGTGACCGGATCACTGCACCGCTTCACATGAAGGACACCGGCTACAACCCGACCGACAAGGGCCGCACCGCCGCCACCGAATACCAGACCTCGCCGCCACGGGGCATGGTCCGCGGTGAGGTGCACGACGAGAACGCCTGGTCCCTCGGGGGCGTCGCCGGGCACGCCGGCGTCTTCTCGACGGTCGACGACCTCTCGGTCCTCTCGCAGGCCCTGCTCAACGGCGGCTCCTACCGCGGTGAGCGCATCCTCAGCCGCAAGAGCGTCGAGGCGCTCATCACCAACTTCAACGGCGCCTTCCCCGGCGACGACCACGGCCTCGGCTTCGAGCTCAACCAGCGGTGGTACATGGACGCCCTGTCCGGCCCCCGCACCGCCGGCCACACGGGCTACACCGGCACCTCGATCGTCATCGACTTCACCTCCCGCTCGTTCGCCGTCCTGCTGACCAACCGGGTCCACCCGTCGCGCGACTGGGGTTCGATCAACATCGCTCGCCGCGAGTGGGCGCACGGGCTCGCTGCCTCGATGGCCATCCGGCCGCGCCACGGCGACACCGCCTGGGTCACGGGCTCCCAGAACGCCACGACGACCAGCCTCACGACCCGCGAGCTGCCGGTGGGCGCCGGTGGCGCCCGTCTCGGCTTCGACCTCTTCCTCGACACGGAGGAGACCGACCTGCTCCACCTCGAGCGATCGACCGACGGCGGTACGACCTGGACGGCGCTCCCCTTCCGGGTGGTCGACCGCGGCCAGACAGAGACGGCCGACGGGGTCATCTCCGGCTCGGGCACGCGGCGCTGGGTGCAGGTGAGGGCCGACCTGCCGGTCGGACAGCAGCAGCTGCGGTGGCGGCACACGACCGACGGCGGCTACCTCGGCCGTGGCGTGGCGGTCGACGACGTCCTGGTCCAGGGACCCGGTGGCGTCCTGCTCGACGGCGAGAAGACACCCGAGGCCTTCTCCGCGGATGGGTGGCGGCTGACCGGCCGCGACGCCGTAGCGTAAGGCCCATGCCAAGGACCGAGGACGGGGTCTCGTCCCCCGCAGGCGCGGCCAGCGCATCGCTGCTCATCCGCCTGCGGGGGATCAAGCCCTCGCTGTCCCCGGCCGAGGACCGGGTCGCCGACATCGTCCTCGCCGACGCACGGCGTGCCGCAGGCCTCACCATCAGCGAGCTCGCGACCGCGGCTCGCACCTCGGAGACGACGGTGCTGCGCTTCTGCCGCCGGCTCGGGCTGCCGGGCTACCCGCAGCTGCGCCTGGCGCTGGCGGAGGAGTCGGCCCACCCGCGCACGGTGATCACGAGCGGCACCGACATCAGCGCCAAGGACACCATCGACGACATCATCGCCAAGGTGGCCTTCACCGACGCGAGCGCCGTCGAGGAGACCGCCCAGCAGCTCGACCGCGAGGCGCTGGCCGCGGCCGCCGGCGCCATCGCGCGGGCCGGCCGGGTCGACATCTACGGCATCGGCGCGAGCGCCATCGTGGGCACCGACCTCCAGCAGAAGCTGCATCGCATCGGCATCGTGGCGTTCGCCTGGAACGACCCCCACATCGCCCTCACGAGCGCCACGCTGCTCGGCCCCGGCGACGTCGCCGTCGGCATCTCGCACTCCGGCACCACCACCGAGACCATCGAGGCACTGGCCGCAGCACGATCGACGGGTGCCCGCACCATCGCGATCACGAACTTCCCGCTGTCGCGGCTCGCGTCCGGGGTCGACCACCTGCTCACCACGGCCGCGCGCGAGACGAGCCTGCGCTCGGGCGCCACGGCGAGCCGCATCGCGGCCCTGACCGTGATCGACTGCCTCTACATCGCCGTCGCGCAGCGCAACCTGCGCCGGGCCCGCAAGGCCGTCGTCGACACCCGCGAGGCGGTTGCCGGCCACCACGTGAGCGACTGACTGCCGTGTCGTGACCCGAATGTTACTGATTTACAGCATTGACGCTGAGTGCGTAGGAAACTAACCTCGCACGGGTGAGCAGCGAGGTGACCGTGGACGCCCCCACCGAGGAGCGCCATCCGGGGACGACGTCCATCGACACGCACTCCTCGCTCGACATCCTCCGGACGCTCAACGCCGAGGACGCCACTGTCGCAGGCGCGGTCGGCGTCGTCCTACCCGACCTGGCCCGCCTCGTCGACCGCGCCGTCGAGTCGCTGCACGCCGGTGGCACCGTCCACTACTTCGGCGCCGGCACGTCCGGCCGGCTCGCCGTCCTGGACGCCGCCGAGCTGCGCCCCACCTTCAACGCCCCGGCCGGGCTCTTCGTGGCCCACCACGCCGGCGGCCCGCAGGCGCTGGTGCAGGCCGTCGAGAACGTCGAGGACGACGCCGACCTCGGCCGCGCCGAGGCCGACGCGCTCCGCCCCGGTGACATCGCCATCGGGCTCACCGCCTCCGGGCGCACACCGTTCGTGGCCGGCGCGCTCGCGCGGGCTCGCGAGATCGGTGCCTTCACGGCGCTCGTCACCGCCAACCCGCACGCCGAGCTCGCCGAGCACGCCGACCTCCTGCTCGCCGTGCGCACCGGGCCCGAGGCCCTCACCGGCTCGACCCGCCTCAAGGCCGGCACGGCCCAGAAGCTGGTCCTCAACTCCTTCTCCACCGCCGTGATGATCCGACTCGGCCGCACGTGGAGCAACTTCATGGTCGACGTCGTCGCGACCAACGCCAAGCTGCGCGGCCGCGTGGTGCGCATCCTGCAGGAGGCCACCGGCGCAGACGCCGAGCAGGCCCGGGTCGCCCTCGACGACGCCGACGGCGAGCTCAAGCCCGCACTGCTGGCGATGCTCGCCGGGATCGGCACCGCTGCGGCCCGCACGGCGATCGCCGCGCACGACGGCTCGGTGGCCCTGGCCCTGAGCTCGCTCGGAGGGCCCGTCTCGGCCGCCGAGAGCCCCGAACACTGAACCCGAACCACCCTCCCCACCCACATGTGCCGCCCCCGGCACCAGCAGCACCTGACAGGAGCACCACCATGACGTTCGCCTCCCGCCTCCCCGGCTCGTCGCGGCGCGCACGCCGCACGGTCCTGACGATCGCCACCCTCTCGGGCGCGCTCCTCGTGACCGCCTGCTCACCCTCCTCGTCGGGCTCCTCCGGCTCCACCGGGGCCGGGGGTGACGGAGGCGTCACGCTGTCGGTCTGGTCCTGGCGCGTGGAGGACGAGGCGGCATACAAGAAGATCTTCGACGCCTACGAGAAGTCCCACCCCGGCGTCACCGTCGACTTCAAGGCGTTCAAGGCCACCGAGTACAACAAGATCCTCGCCACCGGCCTCGCCGGCTCCAGCGGGCCCGACGTGCCGCAGGTGCGCTCCTACGGCCAGCTCCAGGGCACCGTCGCCAGCAAGTCGCTGCTGCCCCTCGACGGCAAGGTCGACCTCTCCGGCTGGGACGAGAACGTCGTCGCGAGCGCCAAGGGTAAGGAGGACGGCAAGACCTACTCCGTCCCGCTCGCCCGCCAGACCGTGCAGATGTTCTACAACCAGGGCCTGTTCGACAAGTTCGGCATCAAGGCCCCGACCACCTGGGCCGAGTTCATCGCGGCCAACGACAAGCTCACGGCAGCCGGCGTGACCCCGATCGCCGTCGGCGCCAAGGACGACTGGACGCTACCGATCGTCCACGAGGTCCTGGCCGGCCCACGCTTCGGCGGCAAGGCCTTCCGCGAAGAGGTGCTCTCGGGCAAGAAGTCCTTCACCGACGCCGACTGGGTCGGCTCGGTCCAGGTCGTCGGCGACCTCGCGAAGTACATGCCCAAGAACGTCACCGGTGTGGCCCAGACGGACGCCCAGACGCTCTTCTCGGCCGAGAAGGCGGCGATGATCCCCGGCGGCAGCTTCGACCTGTCCGTCTTCCAGAAGGCCAACCCGGCCATGAAGATCGGCATCTTCCAGGTCCCGCCGGCCCCGGGCTCGCCGAGCGGATCCACCGCGACGACGGCAGGATGGGCGGATGGCAACTTCGCCGTCTCCGCCAAGTCGAAGCACCCCAACGAGGCCACGGAGCTCGTCAAGTGGATGACCTCCAAGGAGTTCGGCCAGATGGTCAGCGACGACGTCAAGCAGATCTCCGCCGTGCCCGGCGTCGAGCCGTCCGACCCGCTGCTCAAGCAGATGAGCGACAACTACAACAACTCCGGCTCGCCCTACCTGCTGCTCACCGACTTCCGCTACGGCGCGCCCTCGGGCACCGACGTGCTCGGCAAGGGCCTGCAGGAGATGCTGCTCGGCTCCAAGGACGCCACCGCGGTGAGCCAGGACCTCGAGACCGGCGTCAAGACGTGGTTCAAGCCCTCCGCGTGACGGTTCCCGCAGGAGACGCGGCATGAGGCGCCGTACCGGCCTGGTCTTCGTCGCACCCGCGCTCGCGCTCTTCGCGGTGTTCGTGCTCTACCCGATGGTGACGGCGTTCTCCTACGCCTTCTTCTCGTGGCAGGGCACGACCCGCGGGGCGTTCGCGGGCGTCGAGAACTTCGTGACGCTCTTCACCAAGGCCCCGTTCACGACCGACCTGCCGCGGGCGCTGCTGCACAACGTCCTCTTCTTCCTCGGCACCATGCTCATCCAGAACACGTTCGGGCTGACCATCGCCTACCTGCTCTACAGCCGCCCGCGCAGCCGCCGGGTGCTGCAGACGCTGTACGCGATGCCCTATCTCGTCAGTCCGATCGTCATCGGCTACCTCTGGACGCTGCTGCTGTCGCCGACGTTCGGTCCGGTCAACACCCTGCTGACCAACCTCGGGCTCGAGTCGTGGGCGCTGCCGTGGCTCGGCGACCCCAAGACCGCGATCTGGGTCGTCATCCTCGTCAGCGTGTGGCAGTGGATCGGCTTCCCCGTCCTCCTCTACGGCGCGGCCCTCGGCGGCGTCCCCGAGGAGCTGACGGAGGCGGCACGCGTCGACGGCGCGACGAACCGCCAGGCGTTCTTCCGGATCACGCTGCCGCTGCTCGTGCCGGCCATCGGCACGGTGTCGGTGCTCACCTTCATCTTCGCGATGGAGGCCTTCGCCCTGCCGTACGCGTTCGGCGGATCGACCGGAAACCCCGCTGGCGCAACGGACTTCGTGTCGCTGCTCTTCTACCGCACGGCGTTCGACTCCGGTGCCACCGATGCCATCGGCAGCTCGTCGGCGCTCGCGACGCTGCTCTTCCTGATCATCTTCGGCGGGGCGTATGCCGCCACGTCCGTGCTGCGCCGTCACGAGCGGAGGATCACCGCATGACCACCGCCGTGGTGACCACCGAGCTGCCACAGGAGCAGGAAGCCCCTCGCCTCGCGCCGCCCCGTGGCCGGCGCCCTCCGCGGGTGGGCCGACCCGTCGGCGGCGCAGGTGCCAGCGTGCTCCTGTGGGGGTATGCCGCCCTGGCGCTCGTGCCGCTGCTGCTCATGGTCAGCAACAGCTTCCGCTCGAACGCCGACCTCATCACCGACCCCCTCGGCCTGCCCACCCCTCCGACGACGGCCAGCTACGTCGAGGCGTGGACGACCGGCAACTTCGCGACGTACTTCGGCAACTCGCTCGCGGTCACCGTCGGCGCCGTCGCGATCTCCACGGCCGTGGCGACCATGGCGGCATACGCCCTCGCCCGCGGTCGCTCACGGATCTTCCGGTGGCTCGAGTCGCTGTTCCTGTCCGGTCTGATGCTGCCGATCCACCTCGCGATCCTGCCGATCTTCTACCTCTTCGACGGCCTCGGACTCATCGACTCCCGGTTCGGCCTGATGCTGATGTATGCCGCGTCGGGCATCCCGTTCTCGGTCTTCGTCCTGACGACCTTCTTCCGGCAGCTGCCCGAGGAGCTCGAGGAGGCCGCGGCCCTCGACGGTGCGAGCAGCTGGCAGACGTTCTGGCGGATCATGGTGCCGCTCGTGCGCCCCGCCCTGGCGACCGTCGCGGTCTTCCGCTTCGTGCCCATCTGGAACGACTTCCTCTTCCCCCTCGTCCTGCTGCGCCGCGAGGAGAAGTACACCCTGCCGGTGGGGCTCACCAACTTCTTCGGTGAGAACGCCACGAACTACTCGGCCGTCTTCGCCGGTCTCGTCATCACGACGATCCCGCTCATCCTGCTCTTCCTCGTGGCCACGAAGCAGATCGTCGCGGGCCTGACCGCCGGCATGGCCAAGTGACAGAGGGGTCCACCGGCGGCACGGTCGTCGCCGTGGACGTCGGCGGGTCGGGCCTTCGCCTGCAGACGTATGCCGTCGCCCCCGGTCCGGTGCTCACCGCCCCCGGCGCCCGGGTCGGAACCGGCGGCATCGACCTGACGTCGCTCGTTCGCGATGCCGGCACCCTGCTGGCCGTTGCCGGCGGCGGGCCGGTCGCCGAGCCGCTGCGGCCAGAGGTCGTCGTGTGGTCGATGCGCGGGCTGCTGTTCCTCGCCGACCGGGCCGAGGTGCTGCGCACCGTGGTCGAGGGCCTCGGTGCCCGGCGCACGGTGGTGGTCAGTGACGCCGTCGCCAACCTCGTCGGTGCGACCGGGCGGATCGGTCCCGGCGCGGTCGTTGCGGCCGGCACGGGCGCGGTCGCCTTCGGCACCGACTTCGGGGCGCTCTGGCGCCGCGTGGACGGTTGGGGCCACGTGCTGGGCGACGCCGGGTCCGCCGCCGCCCTCGGCATGGGCGGGCTCCGCGCAGCCCTGCGCGCCCACGACGGCCTGCCGGGCGGCTCCCCGACCCTGCTGCGTGCGGCGACCACACTGCTGGGGCCCGTCGAGTGCTGGCCGAGACTGGTCATGGCGGCCCCCGACGCACCGGAACGCCTGGCGTCCGTGGCGCCCCTCGTCACCGAGGCGGCCTCGGTCGACGCCGAAGCGCACCAGCTCTGCCAGCAGGCCGGCACCCACCTTGCAGACTCGCTCCTGCGCGCCGCGGCCGGCCTCGAGAGCCCGGCGCTCGCCGCCACCGGTGGCATGCTCGGCGCCCGGCCGGTCGCCAAGGCGCTCGAGCGGCGTCTGGCCGCCGCGGGAGCCTGCCTCTCTCCTGCCCGTGGTGGCGCGCTCGACGGGGCACTCCACCTGGCCCGGCAGCTGCGCGACCACGGGCACGTGCCCGAGCACCCGGCATACCTCCTCGTCGCCTGAGCCCTGGCCATGATGCGGATGTGACGGTAGGGGCCCAAGAGGCCTGCGATCGATGTACCGTCGACGCCGGGTGACGTTTTGCGCGTTTTGTGTCGGGGGACGTGGGTCCGGCTGGCGCACCCAACCAGGCACTGCACTGAGTTCGAGAGGTTCACAATGTCCCGTTCATGGCGCCGCACGACGGTTCTGGTCGGCGCCGTGGCGCTGACACTCAGCGGTGGAGGGACGGCCACGGCGGGGCCGGGCGTCGGGTCCCCGACCCCCGGTTCGGCCCCCACGGTCCAGCAGACGGCGACACCGGCCGCACCCAAGCCTCCGTCCCGGTCGCCCAAGGCGCGCGCCGTGGACTACCGGGGTGTCCAGGTCACGGTGCCCTCCGACTGGTCGGTCGTCGACCTCGACGCAGACCCCACCCGCTGCCTGCGTCTGGACGTCAAGGCCGTCTACCTCGGGCGCCCGGGCAGCCAGCAGGACTGTCCCGCCCACAAGGTGGGGCGCGCGGAGACACTCTGGCTGCACCCGGCTTCCGATGGCAGCGCGACCGCGATGACGTCGAGCACGACAGAGCTGGGTTCCCTCAAGGCGCACACCGGGAAGAACCCGTCCGCGCGCACCAAGGCCGCCCGCTTCACAGCCAAGGACGTCCAGGTCGACGCCTCCTGGGGTGCGAGCGAGGCACAGGTCGACGAGATCCTCGCGACGGCGACGACGGGTCCCAGCTCGAGCGGCCCGTCGAGCGCGCCCAGCACGTCGGGCACGACCGGCACGACCGGCACGACCGGCACGACCGGCACGGCGAGCTTCCCGAGCGCGCCGAACGACACGAACGCCACCCCAGTCGTGAGCTCGGCAGCGATGACGACCAGCACCGCCTCCGGCCCGCGCACCTTCACCGGCATGGGCTTCGACGCCTGCGCCGCGCCGAGCGTGGCGACGATGAAGTCGTGGATGGCGTCTCCCTACCGCGCTGCCGGCGTCTACATCGGCGGGTCCATGCGGGCCTGCCCCGACGGCAACCTCTCCGCGAGCTGGGTCAGCCAGGTGAGCTCGATGGGGTGGGGTCTCATCCCGATCTACGTGGGCGCGCAGGCGCCCTGCGTGAACCAGACCGGGCTGGCCACGATCGACCCGAAGCAGGCGGCCGCGCAGGGCAAGGCTGCCGCTGTCGACGCGGCAGGTCGCGCGACGTTCTTCGGACTAGGGGCCGGCACGCCGATCTACTACGACATGGAGGCGTACAACTCGAACGCCACCGGTTGCACGGCAACGGTCCTGACGTTCCTGACGGCCTGGACGCAGGAGCTGCACGCCCGGGGCTACACCTCAGGGGCCTACGGCAGCACCGCGTCACTCATGGTCGACATGTCCAGGGCCATCGGCACGACCGGCTTCACCGCACCGGACAACGTGTGGTTCGCCAACTGGAACGGCCTGCAGACCGTCTCGGACTCCGCGAGGTACCCGCAGTTCCGCGACACCTACTGGGCCAACGGGCAGCGGCTGCACCAGTACAGCACCGGCAGCGAGACCTGGGGCGGGGTCACCATCAGCATCGACGCCAACTGGGTGGGCGGTCGCGTCACTGGCAACCCGGTTCCGATCAGCTACGGCGCAGGGATCGTCGGCCCCGGCGGTCCGTCGTTCCTCTTCACCGGCAACATGTACTACTGGAAGCCCAACCAGGGCCAGGGCCTGCAAGGCCGCGCGTACTACACGTACACCACCTACTCCGCGGACGGCAGCGTCGAGGAGAACGGCGCCACCTGGTCCCCCAGCCTCTCGACGGGCCTGTATGCCGTGAGCGCCTACGTCCCCGCGACGGGGGCGACGGCCAAGGTGACCTACGCCGTCGCCGACGCGAGGGGCACGACGACCAGCACGCTGGACCAGTCGAGCCTCGCCGGCTGGACACCCCTGGGCGCCGGCACCTACCTGGCCCGCAACGGGACGTCGGTGCGTGTCCACGCCCGTGACAGCAGCACGAGCTCGACCACGACGAAGGTCGGGGTCGACGCCATGCGGTTCTCGCTGGTCGCGACGGCTCCGTCCGCCCCGACGTCGGTGTCGGCGGTTCCCGACAACGGCCGCGCAAGGGTGAGCTGGACCGCAGCCACCGCCAACGGCAGCCCGGTGACGAGCTACACCGTGACGTCCTCGCCCGCGGGGGCCAGCGCGACGGTGTCCGGGTCCGCCACGTCGGCCACCCTCACGGGGCTGCGCAACGACACGGGATACACCTTCACGGTCAGGGCGACGAACGCCGTGGGGCCTGGTCCCGCATCGACGCCGTCGGCAGCGGTCCGGCCGTCGTCGTTCTCGCACCTCGTGCCGGTCGCGCCGGTGCGCCTCGCCGACACGCGGGTCGGCACCACGACCACCCCCACCCGCACGGCCCTGGCGGCCGGAGCCTCGCTCACCATCAAGGTCGCCGGCGTCGCGGGTTCCCCGGTCCCCGCCGGAGCCACCGCTGCGGCCATCAACCTCACCGCCACAGCACCCCAGCGGCCCGGCTACCTGAGCGTCGACTCCAGCTCTACGAGCGGGTCCTCCACCGCCAACTTCGCCGCCGGGCAGACCGTCGCCAACCTCCTCGTCAGCCGTCTCTCGAGCACCGGCACCATCACCGTCGTCAACCACTCCACGGGCACCGTCCATGTCGTGGCCGACGTGACCGGCTACCTCACCACCAACGCGACCACCAACCGGTGGGCCACCACCACCCCCGACCGGCTGCTCGACACCCGGGTGGGCACCGCCACGAACCCGACCCGCGTCGCCCTCAAGGCTGGAGCCGCGCTGACCATCAAGGTCGCCGGCATCACCGGCTCCCCCGTGCCCGCCGGAGCCACCGCCGCCGCCATCAACCTCACCGCCGTCGCGCCGCAGCGACCCGGCTACCTCAGCGCCGACTCCACCGCCACCAGTGGGTCCTCGACCGCCAACTTCGCCGCCGGGCAGACCGTCGCTAACCTCCTCGTCAGCCGCCTCTCCAGCACCGGCACGGTCACGGTCGTCAACCACTCCGCCGGCACCGTCCACCTCGTCGCTGATGTCACCGGCTACCTCACTGCCAGCTCCACGCGCAACCAGTGGGCCACCACCACCCCGACCCGACTGCTCGACACCCGGGCGGGCACCACCGCGAACCCCACCCGCACCGCGCTGAAAGCAGGAGCGGCTCTGAGCATCAAGGTCGCCGGCATCACCGGCTCCCCCGTCCCAGCCGGCGCCACCGCCGCCGCCATCAACCTCACGGCCACGGCACCCCAGCGAGTCGGCTACCTCAGCGCCGACTCCACCGCCACCACCAGGTCCTCCACCGCCAACTTCGCCGCCGGCCAGACCGTCGCCAACCTCGTCGTCAGCCGCCTCTCCGGCACCGGCACCATCACCGTCGTCAACCACTCCCGGGGCACCGTCCACGTCGTCGCGGACGTCACCGGCTACCTGCGCTGAGGGCGCGCGGCACGGGGACGTTGTCGCAGGCGCGAACGACCGCTCGGCCCCATCGGGTACGACGACGACCGGTGGTCCCCTCCAGCCCGCCGCGACGTCTGGGCTGTCACCACTGCGAGCTGGAGTCCGCATATCCGAGAACGACGCCCCCAGACCCGGACTCGGCTCGATGCCGCACCAGGACGGCACCGCCTTCCGGGTATGGGCACCGAACGCCGACGCCGTCGCGGTGACGGGGTCGTTCACGGACTGGGCCGACGACGGCCACGCCATGGTCGCCGAGGACCACAGGCACTGGTACGCCGACGTGCCGGAGGCTGCTCCCGGCGACGAGTACCAGTTCGTCATCACCAACGGCGAGCAGCGGCTCCTGCGCATCGACCCGCGCGCCCGCCTGGTCACGAACTCCTCGGGCAACGCCGTCGTCTACGACCGTGACGCCTTCGACTGGGAGGGTGACACCTTCGGCTGCCCGTCGCACGACGAGCTCGTCATCTCCGAGACCCACATCGGCTCCTTCGTCGCGTCAGAGGACGACGCCGGCGACCTGAACGGCCTGGCCGGCAAGCTCGGCTACCTGCACGAACCAGGGCGGCGCACGGGAGCGGTCCGCGCACCACAGATGATGTGTCGCGCGGGCCGTACCCGCCAGGCGAGGTCAGCGCAGCGGATTGAACGGCGTGAGCTGCTCCGGCGCCCGCCCGGTGACCATCTGCTCGGCGAGCAGACGACCGGTGACCGGGCCCAGGGTGATGCCCCACATGCCGTGACCGCCGGCGACGAAGACCTTGGGGTTGCGCGAGGCGCCGATGAGCGGCAGACCGTCGACCGTGCAGGGCCGCGAGCCGACCCACTCGTCCTGACGGTGGTCGAGGTCGGCGCCCTTGAGCAGCGGGCGCGCCGACTCGACGATGGCCTGGATGCGGCGCGGGTCGAGGGCAGCCTCGGGCCGGCGGAACTCCATCATGCCGGCCACGCGCAGCCGGTCACCGACGGGCGTGCACGCGACGCGGGCGGCCGGGAAGTAGACGGGACCGTTGGGCAGGTCGTCGACGGCGACGCTGAAGGAGTAGCCGCGACCGGCCTGTACGACCCGCTTGACGCCGAAGTCCCGGGCCAGCTTGCCGAGCCACGCGCCGGTGGCGACGACGACCGCGTCGTAGTGCTCCGCCTGGCCGAGGTCGGTGGTGACGAGCACGCCGGTCGGGGTGTCGGTGATGCGCTCTACCGCGCTGCCGGTGAGGATCTTGCCGCCGCGGGCGATGACCGAGTCGGCGAGCGCAGCGACGTAGGCGCCGGGGTTGACGAAGCGCTGCCCGTGGAGCACGATCGCGGCGCCGATCTCGTCGGACAGGGCCGGCTCGATCGCGCGGGCCTCGTCGCCACTTAGGACGTCGAAGGTGATGTCGCCGCCCGAGCCGTGGATGTGCTCGATCTCCTCGAGCAGGGTCTGGCGCTCCTCGGCGGTGCGGTAGGCGGCCGTGAACGACTTCGCCTCGTACGTGTCCGCGTCGACGCCGCCGGCCTTCAGCAGGTCGAAGCTCTGCAGCGACAGGTCGTTGACGGGCACGAGCGCCCCCATGGCCTTCTTCCAGGCCGTCATGGTGCTGTGCCGGGCGAAGCCGGTGACGAAGCGCAGGAAGTCCGGGCGCGCGCTCGGCGGGACGTAGACGGGCGAGCTGGGGCTGAGCACCGCGCGCAGGCCGTACTTCAGCACGGCCGGCTCGGGCAGCGGGGTCGCGATGCCGGGCGTCAGCCAGCCGGCGTTGCCCCAGGACGCGCCGGCAGCCACGCCGTCGCGGTCGATGACGGTGACCTCGACGCCGCGCTCCTGGAGGAACCACGCGGTCGCGAGGCCGACCATGCCGGCGCCGACGACGGCGACACGCTGGGGGACGGGGGTACCGGCGGGGCTCACGGCGGGCATGTGATCGACTCCTGGGTCTTGAAGTGGCCTGCCTCCATGGTCGGGCCGGCCAAGCACTCCACCGTGGTGCCGCGATGACAGACTCTGCAGTCTCTGTTGTGCCGAGAGCACAACACGGAGCAAGATGGAGTATGCCGCCCGCCTCCTCGCGCGCCCCCCGCACCTCCCGCGCGGCCGCCACCCGCACCTCGTCGACGACTCCCGTCGGCCTGCCGATCGCGCAGCTCGTCGGGACCCTGGGCGGAGGTCTGCTGACGGTGGTCGTCGACGCCGGGGCTCAGACCGTCGATGACGTCACCCTGGCGGAGCCGGCATCCGGAGTCTTCGGCCAGGCCGGCGACCTGCTGCTCGGCGTCGGTGTCGAACGGCCTGCCGAGGCGGTTGCGCTCCTCGAGGGTGCGGCGGCGGTCGGCAGCGGCGCCGTCGTCCTGCGTCGAGCCGCCGCCCGCTCCCAGCAGGTCCGGTCCGCGGCCTCGCGCTTGCGAGTGAGCCTCGTCCAGCTGGCCGACCACGCGTCGTGGGCGCACGTCGTGTGGCTGCTGCGCGGGGTGCTCGACCGGGCGGCGAGCGGTCCGGCGCTGCGGGCCGAGGGACCAGTGCTCGACGAGCTGTTCGCCCTGGCCGACGCGTGCGCGGCCCTGGTCGCGGGGCCGATCACCATCGAGGACACCCAGTCGCGCGTGCTGGCCTACTCCTCCACCCAGGACGTCGCCGACCCGGCACGCGTCTCGACGATCGTGGGCCGACGGGTGCCGGACGAGGTCATCGCCAACCTGCGCGGTCGCGGGGTCTTCCGTCGGCTGGCCCGCTCGGACGAGCCCTTCTTCGTGCCGGCTGGCCGCGGGCTCGGCGCGCGTGTCGTCGTCCCCGTCAGGGCCGGCACCGAGTGGCTGGGCTCGATCTGGGCGGTCGTCGACCAGGAGCCGCCGGCCACCGTGATGGGCTCGCTGGCCCAGACGGCGTCGGTCGTGGCCCTGCACCTGCTGCGCCTGCGCTCGCAGGCGGACCTCGCCCGCCGCGTCTCCGCCGACCGGCTCCGGGCCGTGCTCAGCGGCGACACCCTGGAGGCCGAGGGCTGGCTCCCGGCCCCACCCTGGCGCGTCGTGGTGCTCGCGGGCGCCCACCGCACCCCCGGTCCGGCTGGCGATTCAGACCGGGTGGACACGGCTGCCACGGCACCGGACCCGCAGCGCGAGATCGACGTGTGGGAGTCGGCGGCACGGCGCCGTTCGTGGCGACAGCCGCTGCTCGCCATCTTCGACGGGGTCGCGCTCACGCTCGTGCGGGACGTGCCAGGAGACACGACCCCCGGCACCTGGGACTGGCTGCTCGGGGTCGTCGAGGAGGTCGCCAGCGTGGCCCCGGAGGCCACGGCGAGCGCCGGCGGCCGGGTCTCGCGCACCGCGGACCTCGACCGGTCTCGCCGGGAGGCCACCGAGGTGCAGCGCCTCCGCGACGTCGGACGCGTCAGCGGCCCCACGAGCACGGTCGAGGACGCGTGGGCCGCCGTCACCAACGCCCGGGCGCTCGGTGGCATCTGGACCGAGGAGCTGCTCGGCCCCGTCGCAACGCTGCGCGAGCAGGACGAGACCCACGACACGGCATACCTCGAGACGGTCGCGGCCTGGCTCGACCACCCCGGCGACCCGCGGGCAGCGGCGGCGCGCATCCACGTGCACCCCAACACGCTCCGCTACCGCCTGCAGCGCCTGTCGGAGGTCGTCGACCTCGATTTGCACGACCCGGAGACGCGCCTGGCCCTCCGCCTCCAGCTGCGCGCGCTCGGCCACTGAGGCGAGGCCGCGACCGCTGGCGTGGGCCCGTGGGCGACCCTGACGTAGCGGACGCGGACGGCCAGGAACGTCTCGAGCCGGAGCCGTTCGAGCGGATCTACGGTCCACAACGCCCCTGGACTCCCGCCGAGGCTCGCGGCCTGCTGGCCGGCCTCGACGTCCCGTGGTGGGTGGCCGGCGGCTGGGCGATCGAGGCGTTCACCGGTGTGACTCGACCGCACGAGGACATCGACCTCTCGGTGCTCCGCTGCGACGTCGGTGCAGTCCGTGGCCACCTCGAGGTGGACTGGCACCTGTGGGCGGCGAGCGACCAGGGCCTGCTGCACCTGCCGCCTGGGACAGCAGTCCCGGCACATGCCGAACAGCTGTGGGTCCGCGAGCACGCCTTGGCGCCCTGGCACGGGGAGATCCTGCTCAACCCGGTCCGGGACGGCCGCTGGGTCTTCAAGCGCGACCCGGCGCTCGTGCTGCCGCTCGACGAGGCGACGTGGGAGCGCGACGGCGTGCGCTACCTGCGACCCGAGCTGGTGCTCGCCCACAAGGCGACGTCAGGCCGGGCCAAGGACGATGCTGATCTCCAAGCTGCGCTGCCCCTGCTCGACGACGCTCAGATCGCCCTCCTGCGGCGCGTCGTCGCAGGTCAGCCGGCCCATCATCCCTGGCGGGCGCGCCTGGCCCGGCCCCGCTAAACCTGCCGTGCTAGCCCAGACCCAGGTGGACGGTGCCGTCGGGGTCCACCCGAAAGTTCGGGTTGTGCACGAAGTCCCACCGGAAGCCGTCCGGGTCGGCCACGCACGCGCTGACGCCGCCCCACTCGCGTTCGGTCGGGGCAGCGACCGACGTGGCGCCAGCAGCCAACGCGGCGGCATACAGCTCCTGGACGTCCTGGGCGGCTGCGACGTTGTGGCCCAGGGACAGCGGGGGCCCGGACGGCCCGTGGGCCACGTCGCCGTACTCGCTGGGCAGCTGCCTGATGTCCCACAGGGCCAGGAGCTGGCCGGGCGCGCACTGGACGAAGCTGATCTCTCCGGGCACGTCGAGCACCGAACGGAAGCCCAGTCCGTCCACGTAGAAGCTCCGGGACCGCTCGACGTCTCGCACGCCGAGGGTGATGGCGGTGATCTCCGGCCGCGTGGTCATGGGCGCCACTCTAGAGCGCCCCTACCGACAGGCCGACGCCACGACGGCCGCGTCATCGCGGCGTCGTGGATCACGTCCTGTGCACCGTCGACCGTGTCTTCACACGGTCGCGCCCGAGCACGGACCCTCGGCGGTCAGCGAGGGAGGGACACCGCGCGGAGCCCCTCCCCCTGTGGTCTGACCGCCTACCCCCGACTGTCGGTCGAGCTCAGTGCCCGCCACCCAAAAGGTCGCGGACCTCTGACTCGCGATACCTCCGGTGCCCGCCAAGGGTCCGGATGGACGTCAACTTGCCTGCCTTGGCCCAACGGGTAACCGTCTTGGGGTCCACTCGGAACAGGGCCGCCACCTCGGCAGGAGTCAGCAGCTTCTCGGTCTCGTGTCGATCCTGAGTCGTCATTGTCATTTCCCCACCACCCTGTCGCTAGGTGCAGCGACACGCATGCGCCCCAATCGGGGCTCAGTAAAGCAAGGGTAAAGTCTCGGCCAGCCCAATGGCAGTTAAACACTGAAAAGAGTCAAATCGTCCCGCTTTGACTCCTCCTGGCGTATAAGTCACCCAAGGCTGCTGTGCGCCCAGCCGGCCGGACTGCCCGGCGAGCCAGGGCGTGGGGCGGGCGCGCGATTTGCCTCACTCATGTAGCGTTAGCCCCACGAGAACACACACATTCCCGGGGCCGCTACGCGGACATCGAAGAGCCCTCCAGCTCTCCGAGGAGCGATGCCGTCCCGGCACGACGCACGAGGGGGTCACGCCATGGGGCGCGGCCGAGCCAAAGCCAAGCAGACCAAGGTCGCACGGCAGCTCAAGTACTACACACCAGAGACGGACTTGAGCGCGCTGGAGCGTGAGCTGCACGGACCGTCGCAACGCGACGTCTCCAACCAGCCACGATCCGTCGACGACGACGAGTACGACGAATACGGGAAGTGGGCCTCGGGCGAGCGCTGAGCTCGCCCTCCTCTTCTGTCTGCACCTCGTGCGTCGGGTTCACCGCCCGGCGTGCGATCGGTGCTGCCTACAGCCCGACGTCCCGGCCGGCCCGAGCGGCAGGCTGGCGTCGGGGTGACGCATCGATGCCCGCACACCCTCCGGGGTGAGCGGGCTTCGTCATGCCCGGCGTAGGCCTCCCGGCGCGGTATGCCGCGAAGCGCCGGTAGGCCGTGTGCCGCCTCCCGGCGCGGGCGCCGGTCAGGCCGTGGGGTGCTGCCCGACGACCTGCACGGCGCCCCCGTCCACGCCCTTGGCGCCGTGCACGATCTCGGCGTCGTCCGCGATGAGCCCGTCGGCCTCCGCACGCTCCCGCGTCGCGACCTCTCCGAGCCGCCAGGCCTTGATGCCGCGCGCCTCGCTCAGCTCGATCGCACGGTCCGCGTCGGCCTCGGGGAGAACGACCACGAAGCCGATGCCCTGGTTCAGGGTGCGCTCGATGTCCGCCTGCGGCACCCGGCCCAGGTCCTGCACCGTGCGGAAGACCGCCGGCGGCCTCCAGGTCGAGCGGTCGACGCGGGCGAAGGTGCCGGTCGGTAGCACCCGCGCGAGGTTGGCGGCGAGCCCACCACCGGTGACGTGGCTCAGGGCGTGCACGTCGACACCGTCGGCGGCGATCAGCTCGAGCAGTGGCCCGGTATAGATGCGGGTCGGCTCGAGCAGCTCCTCGCCGAGCGTGCGGCCGAAGTCGTCGACGTGGCGGCCCAGCTCCCAGCCGGCGCTCGCGAAGACGCGCCGGACGAGGCTGTAGCCGTTGCTGTGCAGGCCGCTGCTGCCCAGGGCCATCACGACGTCACCGTCGGCGACGCGCTGCGGACCCAGCACGGCGGCATGCTCCACGACGCCGGTGGCGGCGCCTGCGACGTCGTACTCGTCAGGGTCGAGCAGGCCCGGGTGCTCCGCGGTCTCGCCGCCGACCAGCGCCACGCCCGCCTCCTCGCACGCGCGGGCGATGCCGCCGACGATGGCGGCGATGCGCTCGGGCACCACCTTGCCGGTCGCGATGTAGTCGGTCATGAAGAGCGGCTCGGCGCCGCACACGACGATGTCGTCGACGACCATGCCGACGAGGTCGAAACCGATCGTGTCGTGCTTGTCGAGGGCCTGCGCGATGGCGACCTTGGTGCCGACGCCGTCGGTGCTCGTGGCAAGGATCGGGCGCGTCATCCGGGCGAGCGCGCTCGCGTCGAACATGCCGGCGAAGCCGCCGAGGCCGCCCACGACCTCAGGCCGGGTGGCGCGCCGCACCGAGGCCTTCATCAGCTCGACGGCCCGGTCACCCGCCTCGACGTCGACTCCGGCCGAGGCATACGTGATGGGGGCATCGCTCACGGGCCCACCCTACCGGCGCCCCGCCGC
>NZ_JBYTCI010000003.1:0-245590 GCF_058790095.1 Terrabacter sp. FW104-15G4B
GGGTGGAGGCGGGGTCGAGCCCGGCTCAGACGGCCGGCGGCGGTCCGGGCTGGGCCGCGGGCGGAGTGACGGGCGCGGTCGCGGTGGCCACGATGCCCGCGTCGGCCAGGATCTGACGACCCTGCTGCGCGAACTTGTGCTCGCAGAAGACCTCGTAGCGGGTGGCCACCACCTGGCTCACCGACGAGAAGTCTCTCGCCCCGCGGGTGAAGGCGTAGCCGACCACCGACCAGATCAGGCCGAACACGGCGCCGTAGAGCGCGGTGTAGAGCAACAGGGTCGTCGGGTTCGAGGGGCGCGAGAAGAGCGAGAGGATCAGGCCCACGAAGAGCCCGAGCCACACGCCGGACAGCAGACCGCCCAGGGCGACCCGTCCCCACGTGAGCCGGGCCGTCACCCGCTCCATCTGCTTGAGGTCGGTGCCGACGATGAGGCAGTTCTCGACCGGGAACTGGTTGTCGGACAGCGTGTCGACGGCCTTCTGCGCCTCGGTGTACTTCTCGAACACCCCGAGCGAGAGGGGGTACTCGAGGGACAGCGTCGCAAATCCGGGGCGTCCCCCCGGACCCTTCGGTTGCAGGCTCATGGCCTTATCCTCCCATCCCCGGTCGGGGCGAGGCAGGGACACTCAGGACTTGAGCTTGTAGTCCTCGACGAGCCGGCGGCCGATGATCATCCGCTGGATGTCGGCCGTGCCCTCACCGATGAGCAGCATCGGCGCCTCCCGGTACAGGCGCTCGATCTCGTACTCCTTGGAGTAGCCGTAGCCGCCGTGGATCCGGAAGCTGTCCTCGACGACCTGCGAGCAGTACTCCGACGCGAGGTACTTCGCCATCCCGGCCTCGAGGTCGTTGCGCTGGCCGGAGTCCTTCTTCCGGGCGGCCTTGACCATCATCTCGTGCGCGGCCTCGACCTTGACGGCCATGTCGGCGAGTCGGAACAGCACCGCCTGGTGGTCGACGATCTTCTTGCCGAACGTCTCGCGCTGCTGGGCGTAGGAGACGCCGAGCTCGAACGCCCTTCTCGCGACACCGCATCCACGCGCGGCGACGTTGACGCGGCCGACCTCGACGCCGTCCATCATCTGGTAGAAGCCCTTGCCGGGCTCGCCGCCGAGGATCTGGGCGTCGGTGGTGCGGTGCCCGTCGAAGAGCAGCTCGGTCGTGTCGACGCCCTTGTAGCCCATCTTGTCGATCTTGCCGGGCACGGTGACGCCCTGGGCGGTCTCGCCGAAGCCGGACTCCTTGTCGACCAGGAAGGTCGTCATGTTCCGGTAGACCGAGTCAGCCCCGGTGTCGGTCTTGACGAGGACAGCCACGAGGTTGGCCGACCCGCCGTTCGTCAGCCACATCTTCTGACCGCTGATCGACCACTCGCCGTCGTCGCCCTTGACGGCCTTGGTCTTGATCGCCGACACGTCCGAGCCGCAACCGGGCTCGCTCATCGAGAAGGCTCCGCGGATCTCGCCCGTCGCCATCTTCGGCAGGTAGTGCTGCTTCTGCTGCTCGGTGCCGTGCTGGAGCACCAGGTAGGCGACGATGAAGTGGGTGTTGATGATGCCGCTGACGCTCATCCAGCCGCGCGCGATCTCCTCGACGCAGAGGGCGTAGGTCAGCAGCGACTCGCCGAGGCCGCCGTACTCCTCGGGGATCATCAGCCCGAAGATCCCCATCTCCTTCATCCCGTCGACGATCGCCTGGGGGTACTCGTCCCGGTGCTCGAGCTCGGTGGCGACGGGGAGGATCTGCTCGTCGACGAACTCGCGCACGAGCTTGACCAGCTCGGTCTGCTCCTCGGTGAGGCCGTCGGTCTGCTGCAGTCGGGACATGCTCGGATCCACCTTGCGTCTGGGCTCGCGGTCAACTCGGACCGAGTATGCCGTCGGGTCGCCGGCGTGGTCAGTGCCCGTGCGTGTGAGTGTCGACACCTGTGTCGTCGGTCACCGGCGGCTCGTCGTCCCCCCGCCTGTCCCGGCCGCCGCGCCTACCAGGGCTGTCCGAAGGGGACCTTCCTGCACTTGGTCGGTCCCTCGAGCGTCGACCGCTGGCTGAAGTCGCCGTCCCTGAGCCCGGCGGTGACCGAGCGGAGCAGGTCGCTCCGTGTGGCGGTCGAGTGGGCCTTCACGGCCTTGAGGAGGAGGTAGGTGAACGCACCGTTGGAGCGCCCGTCGAAGGTCGCGTCGGACGCCGTCTGGTTGGGCTTGCAGGCCGCGTAGAGCACCGGCCTGGAGGCGGTCCGGGGACTCCTCGTCAGCTCGACGAGGGCCTTGCGGTCGACGGTGCGCGGGGGCGCCACGGCGCGCAGCTTGCGTGCCTTCTCGAGCCCGGCACGGGTGGGAGCGGGCAGGAAGCGCGGCTTCCGGCCGAGCAGCTGGGCCTGCATGATCTCCTCGAGGTCCTTCAGGCCGGTGCCGCTGTGACAGGTGTCGAGCAGCACCTCGAGCAGCACACCGGAGGGCACGCGCGCGAAGAGATCGCGCAGCTCGTCGTCGACGATGACGGTGTCGCGGTCCCACTGGTCGCCCTTCTGCCGGATGTCGTGGCAGGCGAAGGCCTCGTCGAGGTCATCCGGCTCGACGTCGCCTCCCGGCTCGTTGGGCACCTGCGTGCCGTGGCTCGAGAGGGAGAAGACGATGTGGTCGCCTGACCTGGCGGTGTCGACGAGCTGCGTCAGGGCTGCCATGACCGCCGTCTTGGTGGCACCGGCGTCGGTCAGCACCGTCGTCGTGCGGGCCGTGAAGCCCAGCGGCCGCAGGGCCTTGGCGACGTCGTCGGCGTCGTTGACGCAGCCGCTGAGCCAGCTCGTCTGCGGCAGCGACTCGAACTCGTTGATTCCCACGCACAGAGCCCTGCGTGCCATGACCCTTCCTTCCTTCTGGGTGGACCCGTCCGGTTGGGCGGGTTCGACTGCGGCGTATGCCGTCTCACACCAGCTCGAGGACGGCGTCCGGTCTGGCGTAGACGACGTAGGCGAGCCACGTCGGGTCGTCGGCGTCGCGGGCGGCGGCTCGGGCGAGCGAGCTGGCCCGAGACATCGGGGTGCCCTTGAGCAGCTCCTGGTAGAGGGTCTCGACGAAGACGCGCGCCGGCTCCTCCTGCACCGACCACAGGCACGAGACGAAGGCCGAGGCACCTGCGTCGAGGAACGCCTTGGCGAAGCCGCCGACCGTCGTGAAGAGGGTGCCGGACCGCCCTGTCTGGCACGCGTTGAGCACGACGAGGGGCCCCACGGCGTCGGGGCCGGTCCAGTCGAGGTTCTGCGCCACGTCCGTGGAGCTGAGGTACTGCTGGACGACGGTGGAGCCGCGCCGCCGGCCGCGCAGCAGCACCTTGGCGTCGGCGATGTCGTCCGAGCTCGCAGCGCCGTGCCCCGAGAAGTGCAGCAGGTCGAACCTGCCGCCACGCAGCAGGCGCTCGACGCCCCTCGGGGTCGCGGGCACGGGCTTGGCGCCGAAACGGTCCTCGAGGTAGCCGGCCTCGGCCACTCCGGCGTCGTTGCGGAACATCGGGTCGGCGTAGACGGGGCAGATCGACCGCGCGTGGCCGCGCCGGACGCGCACCGTCCGCGGCGGGAAGCTGCCGAGCTGCCACCGGACGAGTCCGCCCGAGGCCAGGAACCACGGCTTCACGCCGCGCTTGCCCCGTGCGGGCTTGAGGTGCACGAGCTCCCACGGCACGGACGGCTCGTCGGTGTAGACGATGAGGTCGTGCACGAGGTGCCGATGCTTCCAGAGGTAGTCCTGCATGTCCTCGGGGAAGAACTGGTCGAAGAGCAGGGTGCCGGTGTTCTGCAGCTGGCACAGGCGCTCTCGGGGCGTGAGGTCGGGATCCTTGATCACGCGCTCGACCTCGGCGATCCGGTCACGGACGAAGTCGTCGCGGCCGCCGATCGGCGCGGACTCGAAGACGCGCTCCGGCTCTCCGGGCACGAGTCGCAGCGCGTAGCTGTAGACCCGCTCCCCCGTCACGCGCCGGCCCTCCACGATGTCGAGGCACGGGAGGCCGTCGAGCTCGGGGGCGTCGATGCCTGCGTGGGCCGCGGCCGTCACGGGAGCGGGGAGCACCGCCGCGGCTGCTGCGGCCGTGGACTCGAGGGTGAGACTCGCCACCGGCACGCGGCCCTGTCGCAGCACGACGGTGACGCGCACCGGCCCCACCGCCAGCGCACGGAGGCAGAAGGTCAGCTCGCTCGCCCAGGCGCCGTCGGGCAGGCCGAAGACCTTGGCATCGGTGTCGACGACCCGGGCGTTGTCCTTGCCGTAGACCTGGACGGTCACCGGGCGACCCTCCGCGACGTGGACGGATTGCGACGCGTGGACCGTGCCCTGCGTGGCCGACAGCTCCCCTCGGGCAAGGCGTACGCGCACGGTGAAGTCGGCGCCCGGCGTCACGAGCGAGGGCATCTCGGCGGCGAGCTCGGCCGCGGTCGTCCTCTCGGCCCGGGCCGGTGGCCGGGCAGCCGTCGAGGGCATCGGCACTGCACGAGCCGGCACGGCGCGAGACGGCCGCCTTTCAGCCTCGGCACGCTCCAGGCCACGGTCACCGCCGACCGGTTCGGGCGCGGGTCCGGAGGTCATCCACTCGGCCGGCTGCGCCTCCTCGTCGGAGGCGCCCAGGCCGAGCGGAAGCCACTGCGAGATCGCGCCGATGACCGACAGCTGTGCGAAGTAGTTCACGTGGTAGACGACGTCGTTGGTGCCGAGGGCGAACGTGTCCTTGACGAAGCCGCCCCCGGGCAGGTCGATTGCCGACATCGAGTCGGTGTCGACCACGAGGTCGTTGCCGCCGTGGAAGAGCCCGTCGACGAAGCCCTCGACGAGCCCGATCGCGAGCTCCCGTGGGAATTCCGGCGGGTTGTGGTGGTCGTCGACGAGGGAGACGTGGAAGTCCGAGCTGACGACGTACCAGCTCGTCCCCGGCTCGGGCTGGCCGGGCTGGGTCGTGTTGATGGCCTTGACGAAGTCGCCGTCCGGCGTCATCGCGGCCAGGCCGGGCACGCCCTCGCCGGTCGCGGCATACGAGACGAGGTACTTCACAAGCGCGCTGATGCCGCGCACGACGCCGCCGACGACCGCGGCGAAGGGCGCGGCGCCCGGCACGAGCGCGAGGCCGGTCGAGGCGACCATGACGAGGTTCGTGTAGAGGTCGACGAGGTCGTGCCAGCGCTCGGGGGCGGCCAGGTGGGTGCCGCAGTTGGTGGCCGCGACGAACACGATCGACTCGACGCCCACCGGCAGGCCGGAGCCCGGCAGCACCGACTCGGCGAGCGACCGCGTGACGAGGCCTCCCCGGCTGTGCGTGACGACATCGATGAGCAGCCCACTCTCGTGCGGCGCGAGCAGGGCCAGCAGGTCGCGCGCGTTGCGCTCGGGGTCGACGCTGAGGGTGCGGTGGTCGAAACCGATGACGGCGTCGTATGCGGCCACCAGCGTGTCGACGAAGCCCTCGGCCCCGGGGGTGAGCGCGAGCGCGCCGAAGCCGCCGGTGGTCGACGAGAAGGTGCCGTGCACGAGGAGCAGCACCCGTGCCGGCCGATCAGTGGGCAGGCCCACCTCCGCGAGGCTGTCGACCGGCTTCCACTGCTCGAGGGCTCCTCCGGTGACGTGGACGAGCCCGGTCCGGACCGTCGACTCGAGGTGCTCGACGGCCCGGCCGACGACGACCGGTGCGGCGAAGCGCAGCACGATCGCCTGCAGGGCGCCGTGAGCGAGGTCGCCGAGCAGGCCGCGGTCCGGGCGGGCCGGGGAGGTGTGCAGGGCACGGGCGCGTCGGAGCGGCCGGCGGGGCCGCTCGGGCTGGACGGAGAGGGAGAACGACACGGTACGAGGGCCACGGTCGATCGAACGCCTGCCGTCGGCCGCGCCCACCGGCAGGTGCCACGAGTAGACCCCGTCATGCTCGAGCAGCACGACCGCGTCGTGGTCGGCCGGCACGTCCACGTCCAGCTTCACGGTGCCGGGACGGTTCGTCGGCGGCCTGCCGTCGAGGTGGCGCTCTCGACGGGGCGTCAGGTCGACCCGGTCGACGACGACGAAGTCGCCACTGCTCAGGGCCTTGACGAGCGCTGCGCGCTGGGCTGCGCGCGGATCGTCGGGCAGGTCACGGTCGCTGCGGTCGCTCGCCGGCGACGCGTCGTAGCCGCGCGGCACACGGACACGGAGTGCTCCCCCGCCGAAGGACGCGGACGGCATACCTGGCTCCCCTCCGAGACGAACCCGACCTGTGCACGCCTCGTCACGGTAGAGCCGCGGGACGGTGCGGTGATACCGATTCGCCGAAAACCCCCGTCCACCGGGCATCCCGGAAAAGCGGTTGCGCTGCGCCGTCGGCGTGCGGGAGTCTCGGTCGCGAGCGCGGCGGTGCACGACCGGCGCACCGGACCCAAGGAGGGCGACATGTCGATGACGGCCCCGGGCATGCCTGCCCACATCTCTTCTTCCTTGGAGTCCTCTTGTCATTCAACGCTTTTCACGAAGACGACCTCGACGTCGGTGACTCCCGGCTGACCGGCCGGCGCACCCCCCAGCTCGAGGCCGAGCAGTACGCGGTCGACACCGCCCCCGACGGCCCTCCCGAGGGCGAGCGGTGGTCGAGCTGGGACGGCGCGACTCACGGCCCCAAGCCACGCCCCGAGTGGGTCATCACCGATCTCGGCGCCGTCGAGGCCGATCTCGGGGTGCTCAAGACCGGCAAGGAGGCGGACGTCCACCTGGTGCGCCGGTGGGTGCCCGGCTCACCGGACCGGGACGTCGTCATGGCCGGCAAGCGCTACCGGTCGAGCAAGCACCGCATGTTCCACCGCGACGCGGGCTACCTCGAGGGGCGGCGCGTGCGGAAGTCGCGCGAGACGCGGGCCATCCGGACCCGCACCTCGTTCGGCAAGGAGCTGATCAGCGGCCTCTGGGCCTTCGCCGAGTTCGAGACGCTGGTCCGGCTCTGGGACGAGGGGCTGCCGGTGCCCTACCCGGTGCAGATGTCCGACGACGAGATGCTGATGGAGTTCATCGGCACCTCCGACGGTCGGGCCGCGCCACGCCTCGCGCAGGTGCGCCCGGACCCGGACCTGCTGCCGGTGCTCTTCGACCAGCTGCGCGAGGCCATGCTCCGGCTTGCCGAGCTGGGCTGGGCGCACGGCGACCTCTCGCCGTACAACGTGCTGCTCGAAGGTGAGGGTGACGCCTCCCGGCTGGTCCTCATCGACTGGCCGCAGGTCGTCGACGTCATCGGCAACCCGCACGGGCCGGAGTTCCTCGAACGCGACACGCGAAACATGTGTGACTGGTTCACTCGTCGTGGGTATGCCGCCGACGAGGGTCTGCTCTTCGGTGACCTCATGGCTGCGGCGACGTCGCGCTGGTGAGCTCGCAGGCGGGGGGCCGAGGGGACTGCAGACGTGATGGAGGCCACCCGTTCGTGGGGTGGCCTCCATCCGTCTTGCTCTCCGTCAGTCGGTGAGGAAGTCCGCTGGGTGGCCGAACTTCCCGGAGTGCACGAAGGCCTCGAGCGGCAGGCGCGAGCGGGGCAGTCGAGCCCGGGTGCGCAGCCAGGCAGGGATCTCGGTGTCATCGTCCGGCCCTGCGGGCACTCCCAGCGCGATGCCGGTCGTCACGGCCCAGTGCGGCGGCACGGCGAACACCGCCTGGGCGGCGCGATGGTCGAACCCGGCGAACTGGCGCACCTGCAGGCCCATCGAGCGTGCCTGCACGGTGATGTGGGCGACGGCCTGGCCGAGGTCGTACATCGCGTAGTCGCTGTAGGCGATCTCGTGGTCCTCGTCGGTGGCGACCTGGTGCAGCGTCAGGATGATCGCCGACGCCGACGGCGCCCAGGCCTGGTTGGCGGTCGAGAGGACCTCGACGATGGCCGTGTGCGTGTCGTCGCCGCGCAGCCCCACGACGAAGCCCCACGGCTGGGAGTTGCCGGCCGACGGTGACCACCTGGCAGCCTCGAGGATGGCGCGCAGGGCGTGCGGCTCGAGCACGTGGGACCGGTCGTAGACCATGATGCTCTCGCGGTCGCGCAGCAGCGGGGTGAGCACCTCCGGCTGGGCCTTCCGGTCCGGCTCGCGTGCCTGGGCAGCGCCGGCACCCATCAGTAGGCCCGCCCGACGACGGCGAGCACGCCCTCGTCCGACTCCGAGGTCGGTACCGACCCGTCCGGCATCGTCAGGCACCGCACCGTGACCGCCGACTCGGCGAGCGTGGCCTCACCGTCCGGCCCGAGCGTCGACCACGGGATCGTCGCCCAGCCGGTGCGGGCGGCTTCCTCGGCCTCCTCGAGGGTGGCGACGGCGGACGTGTTCGCGTCCCGATGGGCCAGCGCGGCGGCATACAACGCATCGTGGTCCTCGTCGAGGGCGCGGGTCACCGTGTCGACGACGGCGCCGAGCGGCACCGAGGACTTGCCGCCGGCGATGCGGCGCGCGAGCGTCACCGAGCCCTCCGCGAGATCGCGCGGGCCCACCTCCACGCGGACCGGGATGCCCTTGAGCTCGGCGTCGACGGCGCGCCGCCCGAAGGGCGTGTCGACGCGCGCGTCGAGCTCCGCCCGCACGCCGAGGGCGATCAGGTCGGCGACGACCTGACGTGCCGCCTCCACGACGCCCTCGCCGTCCTTGACGACCATGACGAGCACCTGGACGGGCGCCAGCCGCGGCGGGACGCGGATGCCGTGGTCATCGCCGTGGCACATGATGAGCCCGCCGAGCATGCGGGTGGAGCTGCCCCACGACGTCGTCCAGCAGGTCTCCTGTCGCCCCTGCTCGGAGAGGTAGGTGATGTCGAAGGCGTTGGCGAAGTTCTGGCCCAGCTCGTGGCTCGTGCCCATCTGCAGCGCCTTGCCGTCGCGCATCATCCCTTCCAGCGCAAGGGTGTTCGTCGCCCCGGCGAACCGCTCGCGCTTCGTCTTGCGGCCGAGCACGACCGGCATGGCGAGCATCTCGCGCATGAACGCCGCGTAGACCTCCTCGTGGATCCGCTGGGCGTAGAGGCGTGCATCCTCCTCGGTGGCGTGGGCGGTGTGACCCTCCTGCCACAGGAACTCGCTGGTGCGCAGGAAGATGCGCGGACGCAGCTCCCACCGCACGACGTTGGCCCATTGGTTGAGCAGCAGCGGCAGGTCGCGGTAGCTCTGCGTCCACTTCGCCATGAACTCGCCGATGACGGTCTCGGAGGTCGGGCGCACGACGACCTTCTCCTCGAGCTCCTTGCCGCCGGCGTGCGTCACGACGGCCAGCTCCGGGCTGAAGCCCTCGACGTGCTCCGCCTCGCGCGTGAGGTAGGACTCCGGGATGAAGAGCGGGAAGTACGCGTTGCGCGCCCCGGCCTCCTTGATGCGCCGGTCCATGTCGGCCTGCATCCGCTCCCAGATCGAGTAGCCGTACGGCCGGATCACCATCGTGCCGCGCACCGGCCCGTTGTCGGCGAGCTCGGCCTTGGCGACGACGTCCTGGTACCAGCGGGGGAAGTCCTCGGACTGGGGCGTGAGCACGGTCTTGGCCATGGCCTCGATCCTACGATCGGGCGCAGGGTCGCCGTCCCGTCGTTTGTGCTACGCCTGCTCCATCGTGGCGACCATGAAGGCCTGCCAGGCCTCCCGGCTGTCGGCGAGCTCGCCCGGACCGCCGGACTGCTCGAGTATGCGGGTGGTGGCCGAACGGGTCACGTCGTCGAACTCCCCGGTGATCTCCACGTCGGTCCGGCCCCACACGTGCCGGCACATCGCCTGCACCGCCTGCACCTGCGCATTCGAGCGCCGGATGATCCGCGGCCGCTCTGGTCCGAAGCGCCCGAGGTCGACGTGGATGTGGTTGTCGTGCGCGGCGTCGAAGAGGTAGGTCAGGACGTCGGCGAACTCGTGGTGCAGCCCCGCCGCGGTGCGCCAGTAGAGCGCGAGGCGGCGACGCAGCTCACTCGCCGGGGCGTCCCGCCACTGGTCGTGGCGCAGGGAGCTGAGGTCACGCCCGTCGGAGCGTAGGCGCGCGATGTCGATGGCCTCGCCGGAGCTGTGCCACGACGTCGACGACCCGCGCACCCACGCGCCGTAGGACCGGATCTCGTCCGGGGCCTGCCCCACGTGGCGGCGGTGCAGCGCCAGCCAGCGGTCGAGGCGCGCCCCGAACGGCTCGGTCACGTAGTAGGTGACCGCGTGCCCGTTCACCTCGTACACGTGCGCCGCCCAGCCGATCGCGCGCCGTGCCTGCAGCTCCCCGAAGTCCACCGGACGCGGCTCGATGCGCAGCTCCGGCGGCCACGGCTCGCCCACAGCCGGCAGCTGCGGGAGGGAGGGGAGGCCGGCACCGCGCGACACGGCATACGCGCCGCCGCCGACGACGGCCCCCAGAGCACCGACCGCCCCGAGGGTGAGCACCCGCCGGCGGGTTGGGCCGGTCGGTCCACGCTGGCCCGCCTGCGAGTCCTGGCTCATGCCGGTTGAACGCGTGAGGCGCCCTGAGGTTTCCCTGGCGCGGTGACGGCTGCGGGTGCCGCACCGGCCCTACGCTCCGGCCATGCGTGATCGTCGCAGACTCTCCCGGCGCGCCCTGCTGGCCGGCGCCCTCGGACTGGCCGCCGTGTCCGGTGTCGCCGGCTGCACGTCGGCGACGGGACCAGCACTTAGGGACGGCGTGCTCAGCGACAGCTTCGGGGTGGAGGCGCCGAAGTGGCGCCTGGCAGTGCCACGCTCCGGGCCACCTCGCGGGCTCGTCGTGGCACTGCACGGCTTCGGCGGGTCCGCCGACGACGCCTTCGATCTCGGCTTCGCTGACGCCGTCGAGCCGTCGGGGATGGCGCTCGTGTCCGTCGATGGAGGCGACTCCTACTGGCACGCGCGACAGGACGGCAGTGACACCGGCGCGATGGTCCGTGACGAGCTGATCCCCGTGGCGCTCAGGGCTGCCGGGCTGTCGAGCTCAGCTCCCGTCACCCTGCTGGGATGGTCGATGGGCGGCTTCGGGGCGCTGCTTCTCGCCAGCGAGCTCGGCTCCTCGAGGGTCAGCTGCGTCGTCGCCGCGAGCGCCGCCCTGTGGCAGAAGGGCAGCGAGACACCAGTACGCGCCTACGACGGGCGGGCCGACTTCGACAGCCACTCGATCTTCAACCGGCTCGAACGGCTGAGGGGGATCCCGGTGCGCCTCGACTGCGGCACGTCCGACCCCTTCATCTCGGCGAACCGCGTCCTGGCGCGTCGCCTGCCCGGCGTCGAGTCCCACTTCACCGCGGGAGGCCACGACGACGACTTCTGGAGCGGCAACGTGCAGGCGGAGCTGGCGTGGGCCGCGGCCCGTTCCTGATGCTCCGGTCTCCCCCTGCGTGTACCGCGACCCGTGACCCGCGCAGCGCGATGTCACATCCGGCTCCTGGGGCGTGTCCATTCCTCGACGGCGCCGGGAGCGGCGCCCCGACCGAGGAGAGTCGAATGTCCGACATCCGCACCACCCCGCTCACGCCGGTCACCGGGCGCTCGCCCGGCGCCCGGGTGCCCCTCGAGCACCGCCGGACACCCTTGGTCCGGTTCGTCTCCGCGTGGAGCCGGCGCCGGTACGGCGCCGTCCTCGAGCCCGGGCTCGCGATGATGCACAACCGGCGGGTGCTGCTGTCGGTTTCTCGGTTCGAGCTGTCCGTCGAGAAGTGGTCGAGCGTCGAGGCCGGACTCAAGGACCTCGCGTGCGCCGCCGTCGCGGCGCAGGCCGGCTGCAGCTGGTGCATCGACTTCGGGTGGTACGTCTCGCGCGAGAACGGCCTCGACGTCGCCAAGCTCGAGCACCTCGCCGACTGGCGCGAGGCCACCGTCTACACGCCGCTCGAGCGGTCGGTGCTCGCCTACGCCGAGGCGATGACCACCACGCCGCCGGAGGTCACCGACGAACAGGTGGCCGAACTGCGCACGCACCTCACCGACGAGCAGCTCGTCGAGCTGACTGCGATGATCTCGCTGGAGAACCTCCGTTCCCGCACGAACGCCGCCCTCGGCCTGACCAGCCAGGGCTTCAAGGACCACGGCGAGGTGCCTGCCCGGTGAACGATGACCGCACCGACGACCTGACCGCCGTCTTCGAGGAGCATCGCCGCCTCCTCGTCGGTGCCGCCTACCGGCTCCTCGGCAGCCACTCCGACGCTGAGGACGTCGTGCAGGAGGCGTGGATCCGGTGGAGCGCCGTCGACGCGTCCACGGTCGACGAGCCACGCGCGTACCTCCTGACGATCACGACGCGGCTGGCGCTGAACCGTCTGCGGCAGCTGCGAGCCCGCCGCGAGAGCTACGTCGGTCCGTGGCTGCCCGAGCCGGTGTCGAGCGACCCACGAGACGATGGCGCGGCTGCGGCCGAGCTCGCCGACGACGTGTCGATGGCGATGCTCATCGTCCTCGAGTCGCTGAGTCCCCTGGAGCGTGCGGCGTTCGTGCTGGCCGAGGTGTTCGGTATGCCGTCCGGCGAGGTCGCCGGGGCCCTCGACCGCTCCCCTGGCGCTGTCCGGCAGCTCGTGCACCGGGCCCGCTCGCACGTCGAGGCACGGCAGCCGCGCTCCGTCGTCGACACGGCCCGCCACCGTCAGGTGACCGAGCGGTTCCTCGCGGCCGCGTCCACAGGTGACGTCGCGGGCCTGCTCGAGGTGCTTGCGCCCGACGTGACGCTGGTGACCGACGGGGGTGGGCTCCGCAAGGCCGCCTTGCGGCCGATCCAGAGCGCGCAGAAGGTGATCCGTTGGCTGGTCGGGGTCCTCGGCCGGCCCGACGTGGAGGGTCTGGCGCCGCACCTGCGCACCGTGAACGGCGAGCTGGCAGTCGTCATGACGTCGGTCGAGGGCATCGACTCGGTGCTCTTCCTCACCGTGGACGACGACCGCGTCACCGCCTTGCACGCGATCCGCAACCCGGACAAGCTCGGGGCGGTCACCTGACCCGGCACATCAGCCGAGAGCAGCGATGGCCTCCGCCGTGGCGAGGACCTTGTGGGCCGTGTCGACGTGCAGGTTCTCGATGAGGCGGCCCTTCAGCGTGACCACACCCTTGCCCTCGGCCTGCGCCGTCTCGAAGGCTGCGATGACCGCACGCGCCTCCTCGACCTGCTCCGGGCTCGGGGCGAAGACCTGGTTGCAGGGCTGTACCTGGCCGGGGTGGATCAACGTCTTGCCATCGAAGCCCAGCTCGCGTCCTTGACGCGCCTCGGCGAGGAAGCCCTCGGCGTCCTTGACGTCGTTGAACACTCCGTCGAGGAGGGCCACACCCGCGGCGCGGGCAGCGAGGACAGCCAGCTGCAGCGACGTCTGGATGGCCGCTCGTCCCGGCGCGAAGCTCGCCCCGAGCTCCTTGTAGAGGTCGTTGGTTCCGAGCACGAGGCAGGCCAGCCGGTCGGAGGCGCGGGCGATCTCCTCGGCGTGCAGGACAGCGACCGGGGTCTCGACCATCGCCCAGAGCCGCGTGCGCTCCGGCGCGCCCGCGGCGTCCATCGCAGCGACCAGCCCGCGCACCTCGTCGGCCGAGCTCACCTTGGGCACCACGACGGCGTCGGGACCGGCCGTACAAGCGGCCGCCAGGTCGGCGTCGTGCCACTCGGAGCCGAGACCGTTCACGCGGATCGTCAGCTCACGCCGGCCATACTCGCTGGACTGCACTGCAGCACAGGCCTGCTCGCGTGCGGCCACCTTGGCCTCGGGCGCCACCGCGTCCTCGAGATCGAGGATCAGCGCGTCGACCGGGAGCGACTTCGCCTTCTCCAGGGCCCTCTCGTTGGAGCTCGGCAGGTAGAGCACCGAACGACGGGGGCGGTATGCCGCGGGCTCGGCGGGCATGGCAGCTCAGCCTTCCTGTGCGACGGGCGCGACGGCATACAGCTCGGCCAGCGCTGGATCGGCCTTCGAAAGGCGCTCGGCGAGCTCGACGATGACGAGGCACTGCTTGAGGCTGGCGTCGTCCTCCATCTTGCCGTCGAGCATCACCGCGCCGGTGCCGTCGCCCATGGCGGCCACGACGCGGCGCGCGTGGGCGACGTCCTCGGCGGAGGGGCTGAAGACCCGCTTGGCGATCTCGATCTGCACCGGGTGCAGCGACCACGTGCCGACGCAGCCGAGCAGGAACGCGTTGCGGAACTGGTCCTCGCAGGCGACGACGTCCTGGATGTCGCCGAAGGGGCCGTAGTAGGGGTAGATGCCATGCATGGCGCACGCGTCGACCATGCGGGCGATGGTGTAGTGCCACAGATCCTGCTGCGCAGTGGCGCGCTCTCCCGTGATGTCGCCGCCGACCGGGTCCGTGCGCACGAGGTAGCCGGGGTGCCCGCCCCCGACACGGGTCGTCTTCATCCGCCGGTCTGCCGCGAGGTCGGCGGGTCCGAGCGAGAGCCCCTGCATGCGGGGCGAGGCGCCGCAGATCTCCTCGACGTTGACCATGCCGCGGGCGGTCTCGAGGATGGCGTGCACGAGGATCGGTCGGGTCAGCCCCGCCTTGGCCTCGAGCTGGGCGAGGAGCCGGTCGACGTAGTGGATGTCCTCGGCGCCCTGCACCTTGGGGACCATGACGACGTCGAGCGTGTTGCCGATCTCGGTGACGAGGGTGGTCAGGTCGTCGAGCGCCCACGGGCTGTCGAGTGCGTTGATGCGTGTCCAGAGCTGCGTGTCCTCGCCGAAGTCGGTGGCCTTCGCGATCTCGACGAGCCCGGCCCGCGCTGCCTCCTTGCGGTCGGCCTTGACGGCGTCCTCGAGGTTGCCGAGGAGCACGTCGACGGTGCCGACGAGGCTCGGCACCTTCGCGGCCATCTTGGGGTTGCTGGGGTCGAAGAAGTGGATGACCCGTGACGGGCGGGCGGGCACCTGCGTCAGGGGCATCGGCGCCCCCACCGCGAGCGGCCGGAAGAAGTCCTTGGCGCTGCGCATGGGCGTCAACGTAGCAACGGGCCGGCGAACCGCGTTATGACGACAGTCACGCACTCCACCGATGAGGGCGGGATCACTAGGGTGGCGGTGTGACCGAGCGCGCACCCGAGCGGCTGACCCAGCAGACGACTCCCGCTGGCGCTCGGCCGTCGCCGGAGGCGACCGTCTCCCCGGCTGCGAGCGCCACGGCGCTGCTCGGAGAGGCGATGTCCAAGTCCGGACTGCTGTGGATCGAGGTCGCGGGCGACCGCACGTGGCCTGCGTGGCACGCCTGGGACGACGGCGCGGCCCTCGTCGTGAGCGGCCCGGGCGAGCAGCCCCTGCCGTGGCTGCCCGAGGAGGTCCGGCTCATCCTGCGCAGCAAGGACACCGGCGGCCGGCTGCTCACCGTCCGGGCACGGACCCATGTGCTCGAGCCCGGGACACCCGAGTGGCAGCGCGCCACCGAGGTGCTGCGCGGCTCGCGGCTCAACTCAGTCGATGACTCGGTGACGCGGTGGGCCGCGGAGTGCACCGTGACGGCACTCGTGCCCTTCGACAGCCCGCTCGAGTCCCCCGGGTCGTATGCCGCCACCGACCACCGGGAGCCCCCCGCCAGGACCGCCGCGACGACGACCTCCTGGCGACCGTGGCACTGGGGTGGCCGAGGCGAGGAGAAGGCTCAGCGCAAGCGGGCCCGCGCCGACGCCAAGGCCGCCCGCCGCGCCGCGAAGGAACGCGCCAAGCTGCGCAAGAAGCGCCAACGCCGTGGCAGCCGTCGACGCGGACGCTGACCCCCTAGCCTAGGCCCCATGAGTGCGAGCACCCGCGTCTTCGTCGCGCGCCTGACCGGACTGAGCGTCTTCGACCCGCTCGGTGACCAGGTCGGGCGCGTGCGCGACGTCGTGGTGATGTTCTCGGCCAACCGGCCGCAGCCCCGCGTCATCGGTCTCGTCGTCGAGGTCCCCGGCCGGCGCCGCGTCTTCGTGCCCATGACTCGGGTCACCTCGATCGACGCCGGTGCCGTCATCACGACGGGCCTGGTCAACATGCGCCGCTTCGAGCAGCGCACCAACGAGGTCCTCGTCGCAGCCGAGCTGTTCGACCGCACGGTCAAGGTCACGACGCCGGAGGCCGTCGAGGCCGGTTTCGCCGACGCGCTCGTCGAGGATCTCGCGATCGAGCAGGGGCCCCGCCGCGACTGGCTCGGCACCCGCGTCTTCGTGCGGCAGGCCCCGGCCGGCGTCTCCTCGGCCTCGAAGGCCATGTCGCGCCTGACCCGTCGCCGCTCGGGCAAGACGATGCTCGTCGACATCCGGGACGTCGTGGGGCTGCACCAGCAGGCGGGCGCACAGAGCGCCGAGCGCCTCCTCGAGACCTACGACGACCTCAAGGTGGCCGACCTCGCCGAGGTCATCCACGACCTCAACCCGAAGCGCCGTGCCGAGGTGGCGGCCGCCCTCGACGACGAGCGGCTCGCCGACGTCCTCGAGGAGCTGCCCGAGGACGACCAGGTCGAGATCCTCGCCGGCCTCGCCAACTCGCGGGCCGCCGACGTCCTCGAGGCCATGGAGCCCGACGACGCCGCCGACCTGCTCGCCGACCTGCCGCCCGAGCAGGCCGAGCAGCTGCTCCAGCTGATGGAGCCGGACGAGGCCGCTCCCCTGCGCCGGCTGCTGGCGTACGACGAGAACACCGCCGGCGGAATGATGACGACCGAACCGGTGATCCTCGGGCCCGAGGCGACCATCGCCGAGGCCCTGGCCACCGTGCGCCGTGAGGAGCTGGCGCCTGCGCTGGCCTCGATGGTCTACGTCTGCCGGCCGCCGCTCGAGGCTCCGACGGGCCGCTACCTCGGGCTCGTGCACATCCAGCGGTTGCTGCGCGAGCCGCCGCACGCCGCCGTCGGCTCCATCATCGACAAGGAGATCGAGCCCGTGGCCGCCAGCGCGTCGCTCGAGACCGTGACCCGCACCCTGGCGACCTACAACCTGGTCTCCCTGCCCGTCGTCGACGACGACGGCAGGCTCATCGGCGCCGTCACGGTCGACGACGTGCTCGACCACATCCTGCCCGAGGACTGGCGCGAGGAACGCCATGAGCTGGGGGTCAAGCCGTGAGCGAGCGCGCCGAGCGGCGCACCAGCACGCGGGCGGTGCGCCTCGACAAGCTCGACCAGCCGCAGGAGCAGCGCGCCCGCGTGCTGCCCCGGGTGCCCATGACCCAGGAGGCTTTCGGCGTCCTGTCCGAGAAGTTCGCGCGCTTCATGGGCACGGCCCAGTTCCTCATCGGGATGACGGTGTTCGTCGCGGCGTGGATCGCCTGGAACGTCCTCGCCCCGCCGCCGCTGATCTTCGACGCGTTCCCGTTCATCTTCCTGACGCTCATGCTCAGCCTCCAGGCCTCGTATGCCGCGCCCCTCATCCTTCTCGCGCAGAACCGCCAGGCCGACCGCGACCGCGTGGCCCTCGAGCAGGACCGGGCCCGCGACGAGCGCAACCTCGCCGACACCGAGTTCCTGACGCGCGAGGTGGCGTCGCTGCGTCTGGCGCTGCGCGAGCAGGCCACTCGTGACTTCGTGCGGTCCGAGCTGCGCTCGCTCCTCGACGAGCTCGAGGACCGGTCGCTCATCCGCCGTGCCGACGACGAGGCCCAGGACACGCGCCACGGAGGGTGAGCGAGCGCACCCCCGCCGTGGTCTGGGTCAAGCAGGACCCGGCATACGATGGAACACATGTCTGTCGCCGTACTGCCCAGCCGTGACGCCATGCTCACGGCGCTCTCGAAGGTCAACGACCCCGAGATCCGCAAGCCGATCACCGAGCTCGGCATGGTCAAGTCGGTCGAGATCGACGACGCGGGCAAGGTCGACCTCGCCATCTTCCTGACCGTGTCCGGCTGCCCCATGAAGGACACCCTGACCAAGGACTCCAGCAACGCGCTGCTGGCCCTCCCGGGTGTGACCTCCGTCGAGGTCGAGCTCGACGTCATGAGCGACGAGCAGCGTGCCGAGCTGCGCTCGCAGCTGCGTGGTGGCGCCCCGGAGAAGGAGATCCCCTTCGCCAAGCCCAACAGCCTCACGCGGGTGTATGCCGTCGCATCCGGCAAGGGTGGCGTCGGCAAGTCGTCGGTGACGGTCAACCTCGCTGCCGCGATGGCGGAGCAGGGCCTGCGGGTGGGCGTGGTCGACGCGGACGTCTACGGCTTCTCGGTGCCGAGGATGCTCGGCGTCCAGCAGCGCCCGACGCAGGTCGACGACATGATCCTTCCGCCCATCAGCCACGACGTGAAGGTCATCTCGATCGGCATGTTCGTCCCCGGCAACCAGCCCGTCGTGTGGCGTGGCCCGATGCTGCACCGCGCGCTGCAGCAGTTCCTCGGTGACGTGTTCTGGGGCGACCTCGACGTGCTCCTGCTCGACCTGCCGCCCGGCACCGGCGACATCGCCATCTCCGTCGCGCAGCTCATCCCGACCGCCGAGATCCTCGTCGTCACGACCCCGCAGCAGGCGGCGGCCGAGGTGGCCGAGCGCGCCGGCTCCATCGCCCTGCAGACCCACCAGCGGGTTGTCGGTGTCATCGAGAACATGAGCTGGCTGGAGCTGCCCGACGGCACCCGCCAGGAGATCTTCGGCTCGGGCGGCGGCCAGGCGGTCGCCGACTCGCTCACGAAGAGCATCGGGGCCCCGGTCGAGCTGCTCGGCCAGATCCCGCTCGACACGCGACTGCGTGAGGGGGGCGACTCGGGCACTCCTGTCGTGCTCAGCACGCCGGACTCCGCCGCGGCAGTGGCCCTGCGGGGCATCGCCCGCCGGCTCGGGTCACGAGCGCGCGGCCTTGCCGGCCGCTCCCTCGGCCTGACCCCCGCCGGCCGCTGACTCCGACCGAAAGAGCGTTTCGTCTCCACCCCTGACCTCGCACCCCCACATCGAAGGAGCAGTTCGTCCGATCGGACGAACTGCTCCTTCGCTCGGGGGAATTGCTCTCTTGGTTGATCGGGGCGGGCGTCAGGCCAGGGAGCTGACCCAGGCGTGGTGCAGGTCGGAGTAGCGGCCGGCCCCGGCGGCGACGAGCTGCTCCGGCGCGCCGTCCTCGACGACCCGGCCGTGCTCGAGGACGAGGACGCGGTCGGCGATCTCGACCGTCGAGAGCCGGTGGGCGATGACGATGGCCGTGCGCCCGGCGAGGATGGTCCCCAGCGCCTGCTGCACCAGCCGCTCGGAGGGAACGTCGAGCGATGACGTCGCCTCGTCGAGGATGAGCACCGCAGGGTCGGCGAGGAAAGCGCGCGCGAAGGCGACGAGCTGGCGCTGCCCGGCGCTGAGCAGGCCACCACGGTTGGAGACCGGGGTGTCATAGCCCTGCGGGAGGGCGGCGATGAAGTCGTGCGCTCCGAGCGAGCGCGCGGCCGACTCGACCTGCTCGTCGGTGGCGTCCGGACGACCGAACCGGATGTTGTCGGCGACGGTGCCGCTGAAGAGGTAGTTCTCCTGGGTCACCATGACGACGGCCCGGTGCAGGTCGTCGGAGGCCAGCCGCCGCAGGTCGATGCCGTCGAGGAGCACAGCTCCTCGGGTGGGGTCGTAGAAGCGGGTGGCCAGCTTCGCGATCGTCGTCTTGCCGGCCCCTGTCGTGCCGACGAGCGCCACCGTCTGCCCGGCCGGGATGGTCAGCTCGAGGCCCGGGATCACCGTGGCACCGTCGACGTAGGAGAACTGCACGCCGTCGAAGCGCACCTCGCCCTGCGGGTCGGCCAGCTCCGCCGGATCGGTCGGCTCGGGCACGTCGGGCGCCTCGTCCAGGACGCCGGCCAGCTTCTCGAGCGCGGCGGAGGCCGACTGGAAGGTGTTGTAGAACTGCGAGATCTCCATCATCGGCTCGAAGAACTGTCGCAGGTAGAGCAGGAACGCCGCGAGTACACCAACGGTGACCTCGCCGTGGTAGGCGAGGTAGCCGCCGTAGAGCAGCACGGCGGCGATCGTGACGTTGCCGATGAGCCGTATGCCGGGCATGAACCAGGCGACGAGCCGGAAGGCCACGAGGTTGGCGCGGCGGTACTGGTCGTTGACGTCGTCGAAGATCTCCTGGTTGCGCGGCTCGCGGCGGAAGGCCTGGACCGCGCGGATGCCGTTCATCGACTCGATGAAGTGCACGATGACCAGGGCGACCTTCTCACGCGTGGCCCGGTAGCTCTTCGCGGACTCCTTGCGGAACCAGTTGGTCAGCAGCGCCAGGGCCGGACCGCAGAGCAGCGCGACGATGCCGAGCTTGACGTCGAGCACGAGCAGCAGGATCGACGTACCGACGAGCGTCAGGGCTGCCGTGACGAGGCCGTCGAAGCCGGTCTCGAGCATCTCGTAGATGGCGTCGACGTCGGAGGTCTGTCGCGAGATGACGCGACCGGAGGTGTAGCGGTCGTGGAAGGCCGGGCTCAGGTGCTGGAAGTGCCGGAAGACGCGTCGGCGGATCGAGAGCAGGATGTCCTGGCCGATGAGGCCGGAGCGGACGAGGAAGAGGTTGCGGGCCACGGCCTGAGCGACCGTCGCGAAGAGCACGAGGCCGACGACCAGCAGCAGCGGCTCGAGGTCGCCGGACTCGCGGATCGGCGGGATCCCGGTGTCGATGCCCTCCTTGACGAGATACGGGATCGACAGCCGGGCGGCGTTCTCGATGACGACGACGACCATGAGCCACCACAGCGCCCGTCGCCAAGGGCGCAGGACCTCGCCCAGCAGGCGGCGGGAGCGGCCCTCGAGCCGCGCCGACGTCTCGGCCGTCAGGTCCCCCTCGACGTCGCCGTCGGCGACACCGCGCCACTGCTCGGCCGGTGTGCTCATACGTGCATTCCCTCGGAGGCCGGCGCGTCAGACGGCGCGGACGAGTCGGACGGGTCGGACGAGTCTGCGGCGAGCAGCTCGCGGTAGGCCGGGACGGTGTCCAGCAGCTCCCGGTGCGTGCCGACGTGGGTGATGGTGCCGCGCTCGAGCAGCGCCACCCGGTCGGCGAGCATGACGGTCGAGGCTCGATGCGCGACCACGAGGCCGGTCGTCTCGGACAGCACGCTCGACAGCGCCTGCTCGACGAGCTTCTCCGTGTGCACGTCGAGAGCGGACAGGGTGTCGTCGAGGACGAGCACCGCCGGTCGCGATAACACTGCGCGGGCCAAAGCCAGGCGCTGGCGCTGGCCACCCGAGAGCGACATGCCCTGCTCGCCGATGCGGGTGTCGAGGCCCCACGGGAGATCGTGGACGAAGCCGGCCTGGGCGATCTCGAGGGCCGCCAGGACCTCCTCCTCCGGGGCGTCGGCCCGGCCCAGCGTGACGTTCTCACGGGCGCTCATGGAGAAGAGGGTCGGCTCGGCGAAGGCGGTCGCCACCAGGCTGCGCAGCTCGACGAGCTCGAGGTCGCGCACGTCGACCCCGTCGATGGTGATGCGACCGGCGGTGACGTCGAAGAGGCGCGGCACGAGGGCGGTCAAGGCGGTCTTGCCCGAGCCCGTTGCGCCGACGAGGGCCACGGTCTCTCCGGGTGGCAGGTCGAGGTTGACGTCGCGGAGCACCGGCTCGTCAGGGGCGTCCGGGAAGGCGAAGTCGACGTGCTCGAAGCGCAGGTGCCCCCGTGGAGCCGGCACGTGGCGGTCACCGGGGACGATGTCTGGCTCGGTGTCGAAGATCTCGAGGACGCGAGCTGCCGCCGTCATGGCCTCCTGCGCCATGGCGAGGATGACACCGAGCGACGACACGGGCCAGACCAGCGAGAGCATCAGGGTGATGAAGGCGACCAGCTCACCGGGGGTCAGCGCGCCCTTGCCGACCCCGATGGCGCCGAGCAGGAGCACGATGACCACGGCGAGGTTGGGGATGACCTCGAGGAACGTCCAGAACTTCGCCGACAGCCGGACCTTGTCGAGGCTCGTCGCGCGCAGCTCCAGGGAGGCCTCGTCGTAGCGGCGCGCGACGTGGTCGCTGCGTCCGAACGACTTGATGACGCGAATGCCGACGGCGCCCTCCTCCGCCTGCGTCGCGAGGTCGCCCTGCTGGTCCTGCACCCGCCTCGAGACGAGGACGTAGGCCTTCTCGAAGCGCATCGAGAGCCAGATGATGGGAACGGCCGTCGCCGCGACGACGAGCCCGAGGGGCCAGTACATGGTGAGCAGCACGGTCGTCACCACGACGACCTGCAGGACGTTGATGACGAGGAAGAGCAGGCCGAACCCGCTGAAGCGCCGGATCGCCGAGAGGTCGGTGGTGGCGCGGGACAGCAGCTGGCCCGACTGCCACCGCGTGTGGAAGCTCATGGGCAGTGACTGCAGCCGCTCGTAGAGGTCGCGGCGCAGGTCGGTCTCGAGCCCGAGAACGGCGTTGGACTGGACCCATCGCCGCACGAAGATCAGCACCGCCTCGAGGATGCCGAGGGCGAGCGCGGCCAGGCCGAGCGGCAGCACCGGCCCCAGCTCGTGCCGGGTGATGGGTCCGTCGATGATGGCTCGGGTCACGAGCGGGATGGCGATCGACAGGCCGACGCCGGCGATCGAGGCCGCGAACATGGCGACGAGGGCCCAGCGGTGCGGGCGGAGGTATCCCCGCAGGCGCCACAGGGACCGGACGGAGGCGGGCGGGTGCGAGGTCGGGTCGGCAGGCATCAAGGTCTGACCATAACGCCCGAAGGGGACAGTGATACCTCTGGGTCAGAGATTCAGGTGGCTTCGTCGTCCCAGGGCGTCGGCATCAGGGGGTTGTGCCCCTGCGGCGTGCTGACCGGCTTGTCGGCGGCGGGCGACGGCTCGTAGTCCTCGTCGGGCGGTGACGACAGTGCGTCGCGCACGATCTTGCGCGGGTCGTACTGGCGCGGGTCGTAGGCCCGCCAGTCGACGTCGGAGAACTCCGGGCCCATCTCGTCCTTGAGCTGCTGCTTGGCACGGTCGGCCATGCTGCGGGCCTGGCGGACGAACTTGCCGAACTTCGCGGCATACTCGGGCAGTCGCTCGGGACCCAGGATGAGGATCGCCAGGACACCGAGCAGGAGCAGCTCCCACCCGTTGATGTCGAACACAGTCCCTCGCTTCCACGCGTACCGGCTGGGCCATCCTATGGCGGCGCGCTGAGCTCTAGCTGGCCGGATCGGCTTCCAGCGTCATCCGCAGCTCGAGCTCCTTGCCGCCGCGCTCGACCTTGAGCGTCACGGTGTCGCCGACGGCCCGCGCGCGGATGGAGACGATGAGCTGGTCAGGGGTGCGGACGCGCTTGCCTTCGAAGCCGACGATGACGTCGCCGGCCTTGACGCCCGCCTTGGCCGCAGGCCCGCCGGAGGTGACGGCGTCGGGAGTCGCGACGACCTCGGCGCCCTCGCCGGAGAAGGTGCGGTCGAGCTTCACGCCGATGATCGGGTGTGTGGCCTTGCCGGTCGCGATGAGCTGGTCTGCGGTGCGCCGCGCCTGGTCGCTGGGGATGGCGAAGCCGAGGCCGATGCTGCCGCCCGTCGAGCCGCTCGTGCCCGGTACCCGGGCGATGGCGCTGTTGACGCCGATGACCTTGCCGTTGAGGTCTAGCAGCGGGCCGCCCGAGTTGCCGGGGTTGATCGCAGCGTCGGTCTGGATCGCGTTGATGTAGGAGGACTCACTGCCCTCACCGGGCGTGACGGGCCGGTTCAGGGCGCTGATGATGCCCGTCGTCACGGTCTGGTCCAGACCGAGCGGGGCACCGACGGCAATGACCTGGTCGCCGACGACCACCTTGTCGGACGGGCCGAGCTGCAGAGGCGTGAGGTCGCTGCGAGCGATCTTGAGCACGGCGAGGTCATAGCTTGCGTCGCGGCCGACGATCGAGGCCTTCTCCGTGTCGCCGTTGCTCAGCACGACCTCGATGTCGCCGTTGACGCCGCCCTCGACGACGTGGTTGTTGGTCAGCACGTGGCCCTTGCCGTCGATGACGAAGCCGGAGCCCGTGGCCGATCCCTCGCTGCCGCCGTCGACCTTGATGGTGACGACACTCGGGAGCGCGACGGCGGCGATGTTCGCGACCGAGCCGGCCGGGCGCTGAGTGGCACCGGGCCCCGGGTCGGGCAGGGTCGAGCCGGCGAGGTTGACGTGGTCCTCGGCGAGCTGGCTGGTGACGCCCCCGATGACGCCCGAGAGCAGGCAGAGGCCGACGACGGCCGCGACGAGTCTGCCGCGGCCACGAGGCCGTCGTGCCGAGGTGCGCTCGTCCGTCAGCAGCACGCCGCCCGGCGCAGGGAGGCCCGCTTCCGGCTCGCCGTCGGGCTGGTGCGGCACCGGGCCGACGTATGCCGGCTGGTTCGAGGCGTGGTCACTGCTCGGCTGCGCGTCGGCGGCGCTGCGGGGACCGGTGGCGGGCGACGCGACGCGCGACCCCGAAACGGCAGGTGCGGGCGTGTCGGCGACCGGCGGGGCGTACGCGGACCGGTGGTGTGCATCCTCGGCGAGCGCATCGGCGCGGTCGCTGCCCCACGACGCGTCGGCCCGGGCCGGGACGGACGGCCCCTCGGTCGGGTGCTCGCTGCCGAAGACGTCGAACCAGGCGTCGCCCGATTCAGCGGGACCGGCAGGCGCGGGCACAGGCGCGGGCGACGGCGCATCGGTCCGGATGGCTCGCGTGTCGTGGAGGTCGATGATGCCGGTCTGTTCGCGCTCCGGAGCCGGCCCGGGCTCGGGAGCTGAGGTCGGCTCGGCCGGCTCGGAAGCTGCGGTCGGCTCGGGGGCCGGCGTCCTCGACTCGTCGCTCATGGGCCTGATTGTGCCGAACCGACGTTGACCACCCGAACAGGGGCCACGGTGACGGTCGGGAAGCCGGGTGTCGGGGGCGCATCCACGGTGGACGAGCGAGTCGTCATCACCCAGTAGGGCAGGTTGCCGGCGCCAGCCGCCCCGGACCGCCGCGCATCGCCCGAGGAGGACAGGACCTGGCTCCCGGGCAGCACCGTCGCACCGAGATCGACCGCACTGACGGGACTCGCGCCGAACGTCGCAACAGGCCCGCGCACCAGCGGGGCGCGGGACCCGGGGACGGGCGAGACCGCGAGGCCCCACGCTGCGGCCACCGACGCACCGGCCGCGATCGAGGCCACGACGGCGGCGCGCATCGGCGAGCGGTGCAGCGCCGGAGCAGTCGGACGCACGGTGGGGACGGGGTCGTACGACGCGGCGGACGGCATACGGAACCCGACGGGCGGCACCGGAACTCCCGGGGCCCGCGAGGTGCGTGGGCCGGTCGTCGCCGGCCGGCGCTCGTCCTGCGCCGAGGACGCCAGACCGATGAGCGAGCTGCGCAGGCTCATCGGCACTCCGGTGTCGGAACGTAGCGCGGCGACGATCCGGCGCTCCTGGTCAGCGGCTGCCCGGCAGACCTCGCAGCACACGAGGTGCTTGTCGTAGAGGTGCAACATCGCGGGCGGCAGCGCCCTGTCGACGTACGCCCGGACATAGCCCTTGAGGTGCGGCGTCACCACATGACCTCCGGCTCCATCAGCGTGAGCTCGCGGCGACGCGACGACCGGGAAGGCGCAGGCCGGCGCGCGCGGCGCGGGACTCGGGCTTGGCGGGACGGGCCGCGGCGGCGACCTCGGGCGCACGGTGCGCGAGCGCCTCCCGGAGCTGGGCGCGGCCGCGGTGGATGCGCGAACGGACGGTGCCGAGCTTGACGCCGAGCGTCGCGCTGATCTCCTCGTAGCTGAGACCTTCGATGTCGCAGAGCACGACCGCCGCGCGGAACTCCGGGGCGAGGGCGTCGAGGGCGCGCTGGACGTCGTCGTCGAAACGGGAGTCGTGGTACGTCTGCTCCGGGCCCTTCTCGAGGCTGGCGAGCCGGCCGGCGGCGTCCTCCGGGAGGGAGTCGAAGCGGATGCGCTGCTTGCGGCGCATCTTGTCGAGGAACACGTTGGTCGTGATGCGGTGCAGCCAGCCCTCGAACGTGCCGGGCTGGTAGGAGTTCAGCGACCGGAAGACCCGGACGAAGACGTCGTGCGTGAGGTCCTCCGCGTCGTGCGGGTTGCCCGTGAGCCGGTAGGCCAGGCGGTAGACGCGCGCTGAGTGCTGCTCGACGATCTCCTCCCAGGTGGGAGGAGTCCACGTCGACTCGGCCTCCACCGGGGTGGGAGAGGTGGATGTCACGCTGGTGCTCACGAGGGGGTGGCCCTTTCACGCAGGGGTTTCAACGACTTGAACGTCATCAGTCGGCCATTCGTTCCCGATGATGGTCTCGGATGGGGCTGTCGGGTGGCCAGCCGCAACCTGTGCGGCACCTGTGGGCCGCGCTCAGGGCGCCTGCGGGCTTCCGTCGTGGGGCACCGCCTCATGGTGACGCCGGCCGTGGGTGCGCCGGTCCTCCTTCATCTCCGCCTCGTAGAGGTGACGACGCCCGCCGACGAGCTCGTCGCGGGCTGCGGCCTCGAGGCTCTTGAACGTCGCGTAGTAGTCGTCGTCGTAGTCCTCGACGATCTGGAAGGTCCACCGGCCCTCGAGCACGTTGCGGCCGACCAGCTCGGTCTCCAGCCGGTCGGCGAGGTCGTCGTGACCGGCCTGGCGGAAGAGGTCGACGGCATCCCCGAGGGCGAGGTCCGCCGTGCCGGTCAGCCGGTGGAACCGGTAGAGGTGACCGCGGGCGTCCTCGACGACCTCGAACGCCTCCGACAGCTTGCCGAGGGCCTCCACCGTGGCGTCGTCGACGCCCTCCGGCCGACGGTGCTGCGGGATCGGCTGGTCCTGTTCGTCCATACGACAATCCTTACCCGGTCTCCCGCGGCGGTGTGCCGAGTCGTCCGACGTGGTCACAGTAGGGTGACGAACATGAGCTCGCAGAAGGTCGCCGCCTGGTCGCACGCCGAGGACTTCGTCACCCCGAGCGAGCATGTCGAGGAGGCCAGCCGCCGCGGGGAGGAGCTCGGTGCGCCACCGGTCGGCAACGGTGTCGGTGGCGTCCTGCAGATGCTCGCCGCGGCGACGGGAGCCAAGGCCGTCATGGAGGTCGGCACGGGCGCCGGCGCGTCGGGCCTGTGGCTGCTCGGCGGCATGCCGACCGACGGCATCCTCACGACGATCGACCTCGAGACCGAGCACCAGCGTGCGGCGCGGGACGCGTTCGGCGCCGCCGGGATCGCCCACCAGCGCACCCGCGTCATCGCCGGCCGCGCCCTCGAGGTGCTCCCCCGCATGACCGACGGCGCCTACGACCTCGTCGTCGTCGACGCCGACAAGCAGGAGTACCCCGACTACCTCGCCCAGGCCACGCGCCTGCTGCGCCGCGGCGGCACCCTCGTCATGACATGGAGCGACAAGGAGTCCGACCCCGCCAACCGCGACTCCGAGACCCGGACCCTGCGCGAGGTCGGCCGCACCATCCGCGACCACGACCAGTTCACCGCGTCACTGCTACCCGTCGGCGAGGGCCTGCTCGTGGCGGTCAAGCGCTGAGAACACGTATGACGTCCGGCCGGCCGGACGGCATACGCCCGCTGCTCGAGGGGAATGGGAGACGGGGCCCGCCCCCGACCGTGAGGTCGGGGGCCGTCGAACCTGGATCCGGCGAAGGGTCAGTTGACGCCGTCACAACCCTGGATCGCGTCACGCAGAGCCGCAGCCTCGTCGGGGGTCATCTCGACGACGAGACGCCCGCCGCCCTCAAGGGGCATCCGCAGCACGATGCCGCGGCCCTCCTTGACGACCTCGAGCGGGCCATCGCCGGTCCTCGGCTTCATTGCTGCCATGGTTCCCCTTCCCTAGGAATCCTCGGTCTTTGGCCCCATTATCCCGTGTCTCGTTTGCGAGACCTAATTGAGATGTGACTGACCGCACGTCGCGGGCCTGCGGGGCCTGCCGCGCTTCCACCGCGAGACGGATTGGGCCAGAGTGGCGCCCATGACGCAGACGCCTGGCTCCCCCGCCCCCGCACCACTTCTCGTCGAGGTCGCCGACGGTGTGGCGTGGCTGCGGCTGAACCGCCCCGAGGCGATGAACAGCCTCGACAACGCCCTGAAGGACGCCCTCGTGGCAGCCCTGGCGCAGGTGGGCGAGGACCGCGGCGTGCGGTGCGTGGTGCTGACCGGGAGCGGTCGCGCCTTCTGCGTCGGGCAGGACCTCAAGGAGCACGTACGCAGCCTCGATGACCCCACCTCGACGCTCGCGACGACGGTCACCGACCACTACAACCCCATCGTTCTCGCGCTCGCCACGATGAACAAGCCGGTCGTCGCCGCCCTCAACGGGGTGGCGGCAGGAGCCGGGATGAGCTTCGCGCTCGCCTGCGACTTCCGAATCGCGTCGGAGCAGGCGGGGCTCAACACCTCCTTCGCCGGCATCGCGCTCTCGTGCGACTCGGGCGCCTCGTGGACCCTGCCACGCCTGGTCGGGCCGGCCCGGGCGAAGGAGCTGCTGCTCATGCCGCGCACCGTGTCGGCGCAGGAGGCGCTCGCGATGGGCCTGGTCACGAAGGTCGTGCCCGCCGACGAGCTCGAGGGCACGGTCGCCGAGCTGGCCCGCACCCTGGCCGACGGCCCGACCCTGGCCTACGGCTCGATCCGGCGCGCCGTGGCCCACTCCGCGGGCACGGACCTCGCCGACGCCCTGGCCAACGAGGCGCAGCTGATGGCCCTCACGGGTGGCAGCAGCGACCACCGGGCGGCCGTCGACGCCTTCCTCGCCAAGGAGAAGCCCACCTACACCGGTTCCTGATTCGAGCCTGAGCCTCCCCTCGGCGGCGCGACGGTGTGCCAAGACTGCTCGTGACAGGCCGGTCCTCGCTGGCGCAGTCGCTCCCCTGTGGAGGCGGCGCGGCGCCGGAGAGGTGTGGACGCGAACCCGATGGTCTGCGCGATGGTCTGCGTGCCGGTGGGGTGATCACCCCACCCGACGCCGGATCATCAGCAGGTCTACCACCCTCGGAGCCCGGAGCGGGCGGCCCCTCAGGTCACGGCGGGTAGTCGCTCGGGGGGATGAAGCGCCACAGGATGTCGGTCCAGTAGTACTGCCCGACGATGCACAGCACGAGAAGTGGCACGAACCGCCACAACAGCCGCTTCCAGCCGTTGCCGCGACGGTCGGCCCACCCGGCTCCCAGCATGACGACGAGGAGCGGGAAGAGCGGCACGAGGTAGCGGAAGATGCTCGTGTACGGGTCGAGCACCGCGGCGAGGTAGGCCGGATAGGCCAGTGTCCAGGTGCGCAGGTCGGCTCCGAGGTTACGCGCCCACGGCCCGGCGACCATGGCGACGATCAAGAGCGGCACGGCCACGAGCATGACCGGGCCCCACGTGTCGCCGAAGACGTAGTCCGACATGCCGGCCCACGGTTTGAAGGGCTCGACCGTCCCCGAGCCGCGCCAGGACGCCATCGTGTCGGTGTAGGCCGAGCGGACCCCGGTGCGCCACCAGGCGATGGCGGGCCAGAGCAGCCCCGCGACACCGCAGCCGACGAGCGCGGCGCCCATGGCGGCATACGTTGCCCTGGTGAGCGGGCGCGCCCGTCGCTGCCGCCAGCGCAGGACCACCACGACGAGCGTGACCAGCACGAGCGGCACGCCGATCGGCCGCGAGAGGCCCACGAGCAGCGCCACGACCGTCGCCACCAGCCACCTCTCCCTGGCCAGCGCGTACAGGTACGCCACGAGGAGGAGCATCGCCAAGGACTCCGTGTAGGCCAACTGCAGCGTCACCGCCGCCGGGAAGCTGGCCCACAGCGCGACGACGAGGTATGCCGCGGGCTCACCGATGCGATCGCGCAGCAGCAGCCCCATGAGCACGGCGGCCCCGGCACCGCAGAGCAGTGCGATCGTCGAGCCGACGGCCGGGAAGCCGAGCCCGGTGAGGGCCATCCCGGCTCGGGCCATGAGCGGGAAGAGGGGGTAGAACGCCCACGGGTTCTGCTGGACGACGCCGTCCTGACCGACGGGCAGCTGTGAGGGGTAGCCGTGTTGCGCGATGACCTGGTACCACTGCCCGTCCCACAACGCCGTGAAGGGGAAGTACGTCACCGGCGCGTGCTCGCCGCCGGTCATGCCGGACGGCACCTGGTGCTGCATGACGAGCAGCAGGATCGTGGTCGTGACGACGCGGGCGAGGGCGTAGATCGCCAGCACCCAGCCGAGGAAGACGCGTCGCGGTCGCAGGGCGAGCACCTCGGTCATGTGGTGCGTTCGCGGCCGACCGTCCGATCGGACTGCGCGGCGGCTTCGTCGGGCGATCCCGGGGCCGCGGGCTCGGCGTGCTCTGCGGGCTCGTCTGGCTCAGCGGTCTCTGCCAGCTCAGCTGGCTCGGCGGGCTCGGCGGGCTCGGCGGGCTCGGCGGGCTCCGCGGGCTCGGTCTCGGAGACCGGAGCGTCACCACGCAGGACGGCGATCTCCTCCTCCTTCTCGCGCAGCTCGCGCCGGAGGCGGTCGACGACGCCGTCGACCTGGCTCATGCGGTAACCGCGAAGACCGACGTCGAAGACGAGCTCGTCGAAGTCGGCATCGCGGATCGGCTCGTCCGGCAGTGGCTCGTGGCTGAGGCTCGGCGCCGGACGGCCCATGCCGCCACCGGCCAGGCCGAGGATCAGGGCGACGACGAAGCACAGCACGACGATCCCGACGAACAGGATGAACCACTTCACGACGTCGGCTCCTCGTAGGTGCGGATCGCCCTGACCGCCTCCTGCGCGTCATCGGTGAGGATCAGCCGGTCGAGGTCGGTCGTGCCGATCATGCCGCTCTCCAGCACGGTGTCCCGCAGCCAGTCGATCAGGCCCTGCCAGTAGGCGACGCCCATCAGCACGATGGGGAACTCGGTGACCTTCTGGGTCTGCGCGAGGGTCACGGCCTCGAAGAGCTCGTCGAGGGTGCCGAAGCCGCCCGGTAGCACGATGAAGCCGCGGGAGTACTTGAGGAACATCACCTTGCGGGCGAAGAAGTAGCGGAAGTTGATGCCGAGGTCGACGTACTCGTTGAGACCGGTCTCGAAGGGCAGCTCGATGCCGAGGCCGACCGACGTGCCCCGCGCCTCGAAGGCGCCCTTGTTGGCCGCCTCCATGGCGCCCGGTCCCCCGCCGGTGATGACGGCGTAGCCCGCCTCGGCCAGCAGCCGGCCCACCTTCACCCCGAGGGCGTATGCCGGGTCGTCGGCTCGGGTGCGCGCGGAACCGAACACGGCGGCCGCCGGACCGAGCTCGGACAGGGTCCCGAAACCCTCGACGAACTCCGACTGGATGCGCATCACCCGCCACGGGTCGGCGTGCAGCCACTCGTTGGGCTGGTGCGCCTCGAGGAGCCGCTGGTCCGTGGTGGTCGGCGGCACCTTGTGCCGGCGCATCGTCACCGGCCCCATCTGTCGGCGGTCCTCGGAGGGCTGCCCGGCCGCGGTGGCCGCGGGCTCGTGGTCGTTCACGGCGCCAGCCTATGCGGCCGCGTCAGCGTAGCCAGCGCAGCAGTGCGGCCTCGGCGTCGGCATACTGCTGCACCGGGCAGCGCTCGTCGTCCATGTGCGCGAGATTCGGGTCGCCGGGGCCGTAGTTGACGGCCGGCATGCCGAGGGCCGTGAAGCGCGCGACGTCGGTCCAGCCCTCCTTGGCGTCGACCGGGACGTCGAGGGCCTCGATGAAGGCCCGGGCGGCGGGCAGGTGCAGGCCCGGCCGGGCGCCGTCGGCCGCGTCGGAGAGCGTCACCTCGAAGCCCTCGAAGACCTGGCGCACGTGCGCGAGGGCCTGCTCGGTGTCCTTGTCGGGCGCGTAGCGGTAGTTGACGGTGACCGTGCACCGGTCCGGGATGACGTTGCCGGCGACGCCGCCGCTGATCCCGACGGCCTGGAGCGCCTCGTGGTAGTCCAGTCCGTCGACGGTGATCGTCTCGGCTGCGTAGGCCGTCAGGCGTGCGAGCACCGCGGCGGCGTCGTGGATGGCGTTGTGGCCCTTCCAGGGGCGGGCGGAGTGGGCAGCGACGCCCTTGGTGACGATCTCGGCACGCAGCGTCCCCTTGCAGCCGCCCTCGATGGCGCCGTTGGTCGGCTCGAGGAGCACGGCGAAGTCGCCGGCGAGCAGCTGCGGTGCGGTGTCGGCAAGGCGCGCCAGACCGTTGAAGGCGGCGTCGATCTCCTCGCACTCGTAGAAGAGGAAGGTGAGGTCGCGAGTCGGCTCGGTGACCTGCGCCGCAATGCGGAGCATGACGGCCACGCCACCCTTCATGTCGACCGTGCCGCGACCCCAGAGATCACCGTTGTCGCGCCTGGTGGGCAGGTTGGGCACGTCGGTCAGCGGCACCGTGTCGATGTGCCCCGCGAGCACGACGCGCTCGGCCCGGCCGAGGTGTGTCCGGGCGATGACGGTGTTGCCGTCCCGGATGACCTCGAGGTGCGCCAGCGGGCGCAGGGCCGCCTCGATGGCGTCGGCGAGGGCCGCCTCGTTCTGGCTGACCGACTCGATGTCGCAGACCGCTGCCGTGAGCGTCGTGACGTCGGTGGACAGGTCGAGCGTCGCGGAGCCACGGGGCTCCGTGGCGACGGCCTTCTCGGCGGTCCGGTCAGCGGTCAGGTCGGAGGACTGCGGGGTCGACGGCATACGCGGAAGGTTATCCGGAGCCGGCGGCCCCGAGCGTCGCGGTCCGGCGGGTCCACGTCGCACGTCTCGCGCCGTCCCCATATCCTTGCCGGCATGTCGGAGCGCAGCGCATGGGGACACGGACTGACCACCATCACGGAGGACGGTCAGGTGCTCGACACCTGGTTCCCGCAGCCGGCGCTCGGCACGCCGCCTGCCGATGCGCCCGCCCCGACGGGACTTGCGTCGCTCGCCGGCCAGGACACGGTGCGGCGGGTGAGCACCGAGGTACGCCTCGTCGAGATCGACCTCGACGCCGCCCCCGCGGACGCGCCTGACGCCTACCTGCGCCTGCACCTGCTGTCGCACTGCCTGGTCCAGCCCAACACCATCAACCTCGACGGCATCTTCGGAGTCCTGCCGAACATCGTGTGGACCAGCCTCGGCGCCTGCCCGGTCGAGGGGTTCGAGCAGACGCGACTGCGGCTGCGCACATCCGGTCAGCACGTCTCGGTCCACGGCATCGACAAGTTCCCGCGGATGACCGACTTCGTCGTGCCCCAGGGTGTGCGCATCGCCGACGCCGACCGGGTGCGCCTCGGCGCGCACCTCGCGGCGGGCACGACGGTCATGCACGAGGGCTTCTGCAACTTCAACGCCGGCACCCTGGGCACCTCGATGGTCGAGGGGCGCATCGTGCAGGGCGTCGTCGTCGGTGACGGCTCCGACATCGGGGCGGGCGCCTCCATCATGGGCACGCTCTCGGGCGGCGGCACGGAACGCGTGAGCATCGGCGAGCGTTGTCTCGTCGGAGCCAACGGAGGCATCGGCATCGCACTCGGCGACGACTGCGTCGTCGAGGCCGGGCTCTACGTCACGGCCGGCGCCAAGGTGACCCTTCCCGACGGCACCGTGGTCAAGGCAAAGGAGCTGTCGGGAGCGAGCAACATCCTGTTCCTCCGAAACAGCGTCACCGGCGCCGTCGAGGCTCGCGACCGGGCGGGGACGGGGATCACCCTCAACGCCGCGCTCCATTCCAACGACTGACCGATACCGGCCCCCGACCCGGTTCAGACCAGAGCCGCACAGCTGAGGACCCCATGCCGAAGAACCGACCGGGCCCGACCCTCGCCGACTCCAGGCGCCGCGTCCCGGCGCGCAGCGCGACGCCGGGCAGGGCTAGCGGTGCGTCCGGCAGCCGGGCTCCTGCACGCCGGGCACCGCGGGGTCGTATGCCGGCAGCCCGGCGTCGCCGGCGCCGCTGGGTCGTGGTCCTGGCGGTGCTCGCCCTGGTGGCGACGGGCGCGTGGTTCGGCGGCCGCTACCTCATCCAGAGCGTCGTGAGCCCGCAGTGCACCATCGCGGCGTCCGGCATGACCGAGACCTTCGACCCGGAGCAGACCGCCAACGCCGCGCTCATCGCAGCGCTGTCGATGAGGCGGGACATGCCACCCCGAGCCGCCACGATCGCGTTGACGACCGCCTTCCAGGAGTCGAAGATCCGCAACCTGCGCTACGGCGACCGGGACTCGCTCGGGCTCTTCCAGCAGCGGCCCAGCCAGGGTTGGGGCAGCGAGAAGCAGATCCTCGACCCGGTGCACGCCACGAACGCCTTCTACGACGCCCTGGAGAAGTACCAGGGCTACGAGTCCGCGGACATCACCAAGATCGCACAGCGCGTGCAGAAGAGCGGCTTCCCCGAGGCGTACCGCGACCACGAGAGCCAGGGCCGGGTCCTCGCCTCCACCCTCACCGGCCGCTCCCCCGCCGGGCTGACGTGCCGGCTCGACGCCGCCCGGACCAGCCTGTCGCCGCAGCGGGTGGCGAGCGACCTCGCCGAGCAGATGGGCGTGACGTCGGTCCGGGCCGGCGAGCGAACGCTCACGGTCACTGCGCCGGACGCGACGACGGCCTGGGCCGTCGCCCACTGGGCAGTTGCTCGGGCCGAGCTCTACGGCGCCACGAAGGTCACCATCGGCGGTCGCGTCTGGGACCGCGCCTCCGGTGACAAGGGCTGGTCCTCGGGGGCGGCCGGCAAGACCGTCACCGTCGACCTGCACTGACCCAACGTCGAAAGGCCACAAACCGGGCTCTCCGGACGCCCAGCGGCGTCACGAACGGCCCGGTTTGTGGCCTTTCGACGGTGTAGGCCGAGCCAGGGGGCTCAGGCGGGGTAGCTGCGCTCCGGCTCGCCGGTGTAGATCTGGCGGGGGCGGCCGATCTTGGTCTCGGGGTCGTGCATCATCTCGCGCCACTGGGCGATCCAGCCCGGCAGGCGGCCGATGGCGAAGAGCACCGTGAACATCTTCGACTCGAAGCCCATGGCCTTGTAGATCAGACCGGTGTAGAAGTCGACGTTCGGGTAGAGCTTGCGTTCGACGAAGTAGTCGTCGGCCAGGGCGATCTCCTCGAGGCCCTTGGCGATCTCGAGGAGCGGGTCGTTCTGGCCGAGCTTCTCGAGGATGTCGTCAGCGGCCTTCTTGATGATCGCCGCGCGGGGGTCGTAGTTCTTGTAGACGCGGTGCCCGAAGCCCATCAGGCGGACACCGTCCTCCTTGTTCTTGACCTTCTCCATGAACTTCTTCGGGTCGTCGCCCGACTGGTGGAGCTTGCCGAGCATCTCGAGGACGGCCTGGTTGGCGCCGCCGTGCAGCGGGCCAGAGAGTGCGTGGATGCCGGCCGACACCGAGTTGAACAGGTTGGCGTGGGCGGAGCCGACGAGGCGCACCGTCGACGTGGAGCAGTTCTGCTCGTGGTCGGCGTGCAGGATGAAGAGCAGGTCGAGGGCCTTGGCGACGGTCGGGTCGACCTCGTAGGGCTCGACGGGGTAGCCGAACGTCATCCGCAGGAAGTTCTCGACGAACGACAGCGAGTTGTCGGGGTACATGTAGGGCTGCCCGACGCTCTTCTTGTGCGCCATGGCTGCGATGGTCGGCAGCTTGGCGAGCAGTCGGACGGTCGAGATCTCGACCTGCTCCTGGTCGAAGGGGTCGAGGCTGTCCTGGTAGAACGTGCCGAGGGCCGAGACGGCCGAGCTGAGCACGGGCATCGGGTGCGCGTCGCGCGGGAAGCCGTTGAAGAACGCGCGGAGGTCCTCGTGCAGCATCGTGTGCCGGCGGATGAGGTCCTCGAAGCGGGTCAGCTCCTCGGGAGTGGGCAGCTCGCCGTAGATGAGCAGGTAGGCAACCTCGACGAACGAGGACTTCTCCGCCAGCTCGGCGATGGGGTAGCCGCGGTAGCGCAGGATTCCCTCGTCGCCGTCGATGTAGGTGATCGCGCTCTTGCACGACGCCGTGTTGACGAAACCGACGTCGTACGTGACGAGACCGGTCTCCTTGAGCAGGGACCCCACTCCGAGCCCGTCGTTGCCGTCGACGGCATCGACTCCCGGGAACGTGAGTTCCTTGTCTGCGACCTTGAGTGTCGCGTCCACTGCCTTCGTCACTGTTCCTCGCCTCCTGTAACTCCGGCCAACGTCGCCGGACGTATCCGCGAGCGACGTTACCCCAGCGTCGGGGCGGCTGAGAAAACAGGTCCTCGCCGCGGCGGCACCTCCGACGTACCCCGGCGCCCGCCGCCCAGCGGTCAGAGCCGTGAGCAGGCAGCCGCGATGCGCTCGTCGGTCGCGGTCAGTGCGATGCGCACGTGCTGGGCGCCGGCGGCGCCGTAGAAGGAGCCGGGAGCCACGAGGATGCCGAGGTCGGCCAGCTCCGAAACCGTTGTCCAGCAGTCCTGCTCGCGCGTGGCCCACAGGTAGAGCCCCGCTTCGGAGTGGTCGATGCGCAGCCCCGCGCGGGTGACCGCGGCGAGCAGCTGCTCGCGCCTGCGGGCGTACGCCTTTCGCTGCGACTCGACGTGGGTGTCATCGCGCAGGGCGACCGCCATGGCGTGCTGGACGGGTGCCGGCATGATCATTCCGGCGTGCTTGCGGACCTCGAGGATGCTGCGCACGAGGGTGGGGTCGCCGGCCAGGAACGCCGCGCGGTAGCCGGCGAGGTTGGACTGCTTCGAGAGCGAGTAGACGGCCAGGAGGCCTTCATGGGATCCACCGCTCACGTCGGGGTGCAGGACGCTGGGCGTCGACGTGCCGACCTGGCCCTCTCGCCAGTCCAGCTCGGCGTAGCACTCGTCGCTGGCCACGACGACGCCGTGCCCGCGGGCCCAGGCGACCACCTTGCGCAGGTGCGGGACGCCGAGCACCTGGCCGTTGGGGTTGCCGGGACTGTTGAGCCACAACAGCTTCGGCGTGGTGGCCGCCGTCAGCGGGCCGAGGCTCGTCAGCGACTGCGCCACGACGCTGGACGCGCCGGCGATGCGCGCGCCGATGTCGTAGGTGGGGTAGGCGACCTCGGGGATGCCGACGAGGTCACCGGTGCCGAGGCCGAGGATCGTCGGCAGCCAGGCGACGAGCTCCTTGCTGCCGATGGTGGGCAGGACGGCGTCAGGGCCGAGGCCGGTCACGCCGCGACGTCGCTCGAACCACTCGCAGATCGCCGCGCGCACGTCCGTGGTGCCGACGGTGAGGGGGTAGCCCGGCGCGTCGGCCGCCTCGGCCAGCCCCCGGCGTACGACCTCGGGGGTCGGGTCGACCGGGGTGCCGACCGACAGGTCGACGATGCCGTCCGGATGTGCGACCGCTCGCGCCCTGTAGGGCGCGAGCGAGTCCCACGGGAAGTCCGGGAGGTCGAGTCCTCGGACCGGAGCCGTCACTCGTCGTGTTCCTGCGGCGGCAGGGCCTCGATGAGGGGGTGGTCCTTGTCGATGACGCCGAGCTTCGCGGCTCCGCCGGGGCTGCCGAGGTCGTTGAAGAACTCGACGTTCGCGTTGTAGTAGTCGGCCCACTGCTCCGGGACGTCGTCCTCGTAGTAGATCGCCTCGACCGGGCAGACGGGCTCACAGGCGCCGCAGTCGACGCACTCGTCGGGGTGGATGTACAGCGACCGCTTGCCCTCGTAGATGCAGTCGACCGGACACTCCTCGATGCAGGCGCGGTCCTTGAGGTCGACGCAAGGCTGGGCGATGACGTAGGTCATGGGGAGCGGGCCTCCTGCTATGGAGCGTTCGGGAGCGGATGCTGCACCGCCTATTATGCCGGACATGAACGGCGAGCCCATGCACGACCCCACGGATGAGACCACCCCGGAGGGCGGCCTCGAGGGCCCCGAGAGCATCGAGGGCAACCGCCTGGACCAGGGTTCGGCCCGCAGCGACGACACCGACGGGCACCGCCTCAGCGCGGGGCTGACGGTCGGCAGTCGTGTGGTCGTACGCTACCGGCTCCAGGAGGGCTCGGAGGCAGCCGCCACCGACTTCCTGGGCGAGCTCGTCGCGCGGAACGAGGACTTCCTCGTCGTCGACACGAGGACCGAACGGGTCAAGCTCATCCGTGCCGACGTCGTGGCGGCCAAGAACGTCCCGCCGCCGGCGAGCCGGCCGGGCCGTGCCCACGAGCGCATCTCCGCCGACGACCTCGAGAAGCTGATGGCCAAGGGTTGGCAGGCCCTCGACCGCGGCGGCCTGGGCGACTGGGTGCTGCGCTCCTCCGAGGGCTTCACCGGTCGGGCCAACTCCGCGCTCGTCGTGGGCGACCCGAGCCTGCCGCTCGACAAGGCGATCGACTTCGTCGAGCGCTGGTATGCCGACCGCGGGCGCCCGCCGATCTTCCAGGTCCACGGCGAGCGCGCTTCGCAGCTCGAGCAGGTGCCCGCGGCCGCTGCGCTGCTGGAGCGCGGCTACGTGGTCGGCGGGGACCGCCCGGAGTGGCAGCGGGTGCTCGTCATGACGGGCCTGTCGGCCGCCGTGCCGCCGCTCACCGAGCAGTCCGTGCCCGTGACGGCTGATGCCGAGCTGAAGCTCGACTGGCTGATGAGCTACGGCGAGCAGCGCTCCATCGTGCCGGGCGCGACCGAGGCCGTGCTCACCGGCAGCGAGGGCCAGCTCTTCCTGTCGGTGCACGACCCCGAGAGCGGCCGCATCGTCGCGCTGGCCCGAATGGCGATCCACCCCGGCTGGGCCGGCATCTTCGGGCTGTGGGTGCACCCAGACCACCGCCGCAAGGGCCTCGGCGCCACGATCGTGTCGGCGGTCGCGATGGTCGCCCGCGAGAACAACATGCCGGCGATCTACCTCCAGGTCTCGGCCGACAACGCCGACGGCGTGGCGTTCTGGGAGGGGCTGGGTTTCGGCGTGCACCACCACTACACCTACCTCGCGCGCCCCGCCTCCTGACGGGGAGCGCTCCCACAAGCTCCGGTCACGGCGGGGTGGCGGCCGGGTTCGTGCAGACGATGTGGTCCTCCGGCACGTAGTGCGTGGTGACCGGTTCGCTCCTGACGACCGCTGGGGAGCCGGGACGGCGCCACTGGCGGGTCACCGTCACGTCGAAGCCCGGGTTGGGCTGCTGCGGGTAGCACTTGACGCTGTCGGTGCGAACCGTCTTGGGCGGCACGACGTTTCGGCGAGGCCCCTTGACCGAGGCGATGTCCCAGGTCTTCGTGCTCCACACCCGGCCGTGCACGACGCCGCCGTCGACCCACGTCTGCAGGAGCATCCCGAAGGACGTGTCGTTCTTCCACTTGTTGTCGATCGTCGGCCAGTACACAGTGGCCTCGCGACCCTCGGGGTAGCGGGGGATGAAGAACGCGTGAGGGCTGAACTCGAGAAAGTCGACCCCGGCGAAGTACGCCAGGTTGTAGACGACCGTGGAGACCTGGCTGATGCCGCCGCCGGTGCCTCGGGTGAGGCGGCCGTCGATGATGACGGTGCCGTCGGCATACCCCTTGTCCTCGGTGCGCTCGCCGAGGATCCCGTTGAGGCTGAAGGTGCCTCCCGGTGGGATGTAGGTGCCGTTGATGCGCTGCGTCGCCACGACGAGGTTGTGGGTCCGCGACGTGTCATCGGTCGGGAACGGAGACTGGAAGTCGACGACGAGGCTCCTGACGCCCGCCCTCTGCGCGTCCTCGGTCGTGAACGGTGGGCGGGCCGCCGACGCCTGCACGTCGACGGTCCGGTCGGGCCCCGAGATGGCAGCGACCACCCGGTCGGCGAGGGCCTGCTCATCCACGGCCAGGCCGTCGACCGAGGGAACGAGCCGCGGCTTGCCGTTGCCTGGCTCGAAGACCCACCGCGCACTGCTCGCCGCTCGGGTCGTCACCTTGACCTTGCCCAGCACGAGCCGAGCCAGGGCCGGCATGTCGAAGTGCGGCGCGAGGCCGCCTGCGCCGTCGGGCACCACCGACACCATGGGGGCGTACGCCGCTGGTGGCACCAGGACCTGCGTGCTCCCGGCGACGACGGTGAGGGAGCCGGACATAGCGGTGCTCCCGAACTGCGAGGCGACCTGCTGGAGCCGCTCTGCGCTGACCTGTGGCGGGATCTCACGGAAGACGGCCGCCGCTGATGAGTAGTCGGGGAACGCCCGGCGCAGCGCGAGCTTCGTGGCTGCGACATCGAGAGCTCGTCCCGGATCGGGAAGGTCGACCGACACCAGCCCACCCGGGAAGGTGACTCGCCCCTCGACGGGCGCGACGGCCAGGCTCGGCGCCAGCCGGGCCAGATAGGTGGTGAGCGCCGCGTCGTCGGTCGTTGTCAGCAGCGGCTCGCGGACCGCTCCGGTCAGCTTGTCCCAGACCACCCTGGGGTCGAGCACGAGACCTGTGAGCCCCTCGAGCGAGCGTTCGGTGTCGACCGAGAGGCCAGCCTCCTGGGGCACCACCTGCACCGGCTCCGGCCGGCCGGGCACGCTCAGGGCGATCGGGCTCTGCAGCAGCGAGTGCGCGCCCCTGGCGATGGAGGTGCGGGCGGCTTCGGGGGTCATGCCACCGATCTGGATGCCTCCCACGGAGGCCGTCGCCGGCACGTGCTGCGAGGACCAGAGGCACAGGCCGGCATAGCCGCCCCCGAGCACGACGACGGAGGCGAGGAGGCGTGCGGCCGTCGAGCGTCGCTCTCGACGTCGGTCGCGGCGCTCCTCGCGGCGCTCGTCGTTGCGCCGGTCGTGCCAGTGGTCGGACATGGGCTCTCCGTGCAGGGGTCGAGTGGCACGAAGGTAGCGCTCCCGGTGCCCGACGGCCGCCAACCGACGCGCCGAGTCCCCCGACGATCGAAAGAGCACTCCGTCCCCGATCGAAAGTGCAGTCCGTCCGGCGGACGCCGTCACCAGCAGGCCAGAGCGGACGGATCGCCCTTTCGATCAGTCAGTCGAGCAGGTCGCTCCCCCGGCGGCCGGTGGGCCGCCACGTGCGCGGGTTGACCTGCCGGAAGCCCTCGCGCCCGGTGGTGCGCGCCGCGACGAGGTTGGAGAGGGCGTGCACGTCCTCGCTGGCGACGATGACCTGCGTGGCGTGGGCCCGCAGAGCGTCGTTCTTGACGGCGCGGGCGGCTTGATCGAGCACGACGTGCGTCACGAGGTCGTCGTCGACGACGGACGGCGGGAACGCGTCGCCGGGGGCTGGTACGACGAGCCGCGGCGCATCGGGCGCGCCGCGCCCGAGGTCCTGGTGCGCCCACCAGCCGGTGGGGTCGAGAAGGGCCGGGTCGGCGCAGCGGAGCCAGGAGCGGTCCTCCACGGCCCAGCTCGACGGCGTCAGGATCTCGTAGGCTCGCCGGGGCAGCTGGGAGTCGTCGAGCAGCTCGAAGGCGCGGCGCGTGGCCCGGTGGGTCTGCACGTGGTCCGGGTGGCCATAACCGCCGTGCTCGTCGTAGGTGACGACGACGTCCGGGCGCAGCTCGCGCAGGAGGTCCGCGACCAGGCCGCCGACCAGGTCGAGGTCCGCACCGGCAAACGCCTCCGGCCTCGCGGCTGCGCGCGATCCGACCATGCCCGAGTCCCGGAACCGCGAGAGTCGCCCGGCCGCGGGGTCGGCCCCGAGCAGGTGGCCCTGCGCCCCGATGCGCGCGAGCGCCCGGGCCAGCTCACCGTGGCGGTGGGGACCCAGTCGGTCGTCCGGGTCGCCCTCGAGGTGGGCCAGGCCGGGCGGGATGACCTCGCCCTCCTCCCCCAAGGTGCAGGTGAGCACGTGCACCTCGTGCCCCCGCGAGACGTGGTGAGCCATCGCGATGCCGCACGTCAGCGTCTCGTCGTCGGGATGGGCGTGGACGAAGAGCAGTCGCGGCACGAGGGTCCTCTCCGGGAAGGGGTGGTCGGGGCGTCAGCGCACGGACACCGTGGCGAGGTCGACGATGCCGCCGACGGCGTGGTCCTCGTACGAGCTGACTCCCGAGCCGTGCAGGTACAGCGCCTTGGTGGCCGCCAGGGCGAGGTAGCCGCCCTGGTCGCGGATCGCCTGGTCGGCCTGCTCCCACACCCTGGCGCGGGCGGCCGGGTCGCCGGTCGCGTCGGCCTTGTCGATGAGGGCGTTGACGGCGTCGCTGCTGAAGTAGCCCACGTCCTGCCCGGGACCCGAGGAGTCGATGTTGATGCGCGGGTCGAACAGAGCCGGCAGGACTCCACCGGCAGACGGCCAGTCCGGGGTCCACACGCCTCGGAAGAGGTCGAAGGACCCGACCGAGCTCGGCTTCTCGACCGTCTCGTAGTACTCCTCCGGCGGGACTCCGGTGAGCTCCACGTCGAACCCGGCGCGTTCCCACCCTGCAGCGAGGGCGGCATACGCCTTGTCGGCCAGCACCGAGCGCGCGTACACGACGCGCAGCCGCACCGGCAGCCGCACGCCGGCCCGGTGCAGCACCTGGCGGGCCGCCTCGGGGTCGCCCTCCACGCGGGAGCCGGACGGCACCTGGACAAAGCGGGGGTCGACCGAGGGTGAGAGGATCGACCAGCTCGGCGTGCCGGCTCCCTCGCCGCCCGTGGCGGCGACGTAGGTCGCGCGGTTGGTCGACAGGGCCAGGGCCTGGCGGACGGCCGGGTTGGCCATGACCGGGCTGCGCATGTTGACCGCGAGGTAGTCGACGTTGCCGGTGTAGGGAAAGGTCAGCCGGGCCCGCAGGTCGGTGCCGGCCTGGTTGCGCAGGGTCGGGCTCGCCTGGACCCACGAGACGGCATACGCGTCGTCCCCCTCCTGGTTCAGCAGGCGCTGGATGACGGACGCCTCCCCGAGCCCCGAGCTCACCCGGATCTCGTCGGGGTAGGCCTTGCGGATCGGGTCGGTGCGGGGGTCCCAGTGCTGGTTGCGCACGAAGGTGCCGCCCGTGCCGACGACCCACGGCTTCGCCAGACGGTACGGACCGCTCGACACGACGGCATACCCCGCCTTGTCGCTCGACGTGTCGGCGGACGCCTTGCGTGGCGCGAACTCCGGCAGCGCCACGATGTGCGGGAAGTCCGGCTCGGCATCGCGCAGGCGGAAGGTGATCGTGCGTCCCGCGCACGAGACCGCCCGGTCGAAGTCAGCCTGGTGCGCCCGGTCGGCCGGCCCGGCGTAGACCGGCTTCTCGACGCCCTCGGGCGTCACCGTCGTCGAGATGTCGAGCAGGTAGCTGGCGTAGTTGGTGCCGCCGACGTGGGTGCGGCGGTCGAAGGTCCGTGCGACGCCGTGCCGCACGTCGTCGCACGTGATCGGCGAACCGTCCTCCCACGCCACCCCCTCACGCAGCGTGAACGCCCACGTGCGGGCGCCGTTGCTCGGGCGGCCCGTGTCCGTCGCCAGGTCCGCCTGGACCGCGCGCTGCTGTGCGCCCGTGCCGTATGCCGTCAGGCCCCGCGCGAAGGTGCGCTGGGCGAAGAACGCCTCGGGGCCGACGTACATCAGCTGCGGGTCCCATGTGGCGACGGTGCCGGACACGAGCACCTGCAGGGTGCCTCCCGACTGGGGGCGCCCCTCCGGCGGCGACGAGGCCGCGCCGAGGGCGCCCTGGGTCGACGTGGGCTGGGACTCGCCCGAGCACGCCACTGCGCCCGCCACGAGGAGGGCAGCGCCGGCTGCGACGGCCAGTGACCGCCTCAGCCGACCCACGACGCCGGGTCCCGCGACCTGCCCTCCGACACGTCCTGCGACACGTCCTCCGACACGCACGGGTCGGTCAGCCCTCGGCCTTTGCTGCCGACCGCGCCCGCGAGGCGGTGCGCGCGCGCTCGCCCGCATCGAGGACGACCTTGCGGATGCGGACCGACTCGGGCGTCACCTCGACGCACTCGTCCTCGCGGCAGAACTCGAGGCTCTGCTCGAGGCTGAGCTTGCGCGGCGGGACGATCTTCTCGAAGTTGTCCGAGGAGGAGGCGCGCACGTTGGTGAGCTTCTTCTCCTTGGTGATGTTGACGTCCATGTCGTCGGCGCGGGAGTTCTCGCCGACGATCATCCCCTCGTAGACCTCGGTGGTCGGCTCCACGAAGAGGGTGCCGCGCTCCTGGAGGTTGACCATCGCGTAGGACGTCACGACGCCCTTGCGGTCCGAGACGAGCGAGCCGCTGGTGCGGGTCGTGATGGCGCCGAACCACGGCTCGTAGTCCTCGAAGACGTGGTGGGCGATGCCCGTGCCGCGCGTCTCGGTGAGGAACTCGGTGCGGAAGCCGATGAGGCCACGGCTGGGCACGAGGAACTCCATGCGGATCCAGCCGGTGCCGTGGTTGGTCATCTGCTCCATGCGGCCCTTGCGGGCGGCCATGATCTGCGTGATCGCGCCGAGGAACTCCTCGGGGGTGTCGATGGTCAGGCGCTCGACCGGCTCGTGGACCTTGCCGTCGACCTCGCGCGTCACGACCTGGGGCTTGCCCACGGTCAGCTCGTAGCCCTCGCGTCGCATCTGCTCGACGAGGATGGCGAGCGCGAGCTCACCACGGCCCTGGACCTCCCAGGCGTCGGGACGCTCGGTGTTGAGGATGCGCAGCGACACGTTGCCGATGAGCTCCTTGTCGAGGCGGTCCTTGACCATGCGGGCGGTGACCTTGGAGCCGCGGACCTGGCCGACCATCGGGCTGGTGTTGGTGCCGATGGTCATCGAGATGGCGGGCTCGTCGACGGTGATGAGCGGCAGCGGGATCGGGTTCTCCGGGTCGGCGAGGGTCTCGCCGATGGTGATCTCGGGGATGCCGGCCACGGCGATGATGTCGCCGGGACGCGCCTCCTCGGCGGGCTTGCGCTCGAGAGCCTCGGTCATGAGCAGCTCGGTGATCTTGACGCGCTGCTGCGAGCCGTCGTGGCGGCACCACATGACCTGCTGGCCCTTCTTGATCGTGCCGTTGAAGACACGAAGCAGGGCGAGGCGGCCGAGGAAGTTGGAGGCGTCGAGGTTGGTGACGTGGGCCTGGAGCGGGGCCTCGTCGTCGTAGGTCGGCGCGGGGATGGTCTCGAGGATCGTGTCGAAGAGGGCCTCGAGGTCCTCACCGACCGGGAGGCCACCGTTGTCGGGGCGCTCGAGCGACGCACGACCGGCCTTGGCCGACGCGTAGACGATCGGGAAGTCGATCTGCTCCTCCGTGGCGTCGAGGTCCATGAACAGCTCGTACGCCTCGTCGACGACCTCGGCGATGCGCGAGTCGGGACGGTCGACCTTGTTGATGCAGAGGATGACCGGCATCTTCGCGGCGAGCGCCTTGCGGAGCACGAAGCGGGTCTGGGGAAGCGGGCCCTCGGACGCGTCGACGAGCAGGACGACGCCGTCGACCATCGACAGGCCGCGCTCGACCTCACCGCCGAAGTCGGCGTGGCCGGGGGTGTCGATGATGTTGATGGTGACGCCGTCGGTCAGCCCGCGGTCGGCGGCCGCCTTGCCGGTGTAGTGCACGGCGGTGTTCTTCGCGAGGATCGTGATGCCCTTCTCCCGCTCGAGGTCACCGGAGTCCATCGCGCGCTCGTCGACGTGCTGGTGCTCGCCGAACGCGCCGGACTGCCAGAGCATCTTGTCGACGAGGGTGGTCTTGCCGTGGTCGACGTGGGCGACGATGGCGACGTTGCGGATGTCCGCGCGGGTCTTCATGGGCATGAGGAACAGTCTCTCAGGGTTTCGGAGGTGCTTCGGACCACGGCGTCGTGGGTCGTGTGACGGGTCACAGGGGCGGTGTGCGTCACGGGTCGTTCGGTGGTGGTCAGGGTCGCGGGCCGGCCCCGAGCATCGCCTCGAGCCGTTCGACGATGGGTAGGTCTGCGGGCAGCCAGGCCACGGCACGCAGCTCCTCCAGGCCCAGCCAGCGCAGCTCGTCGTGGTCCTCGATCGGCTCGGGCGTGCCCTCGACGACCTCGGCGAGCCACACCAGCATCTCGTATCTCTCGCCGAGCGGCCACGTGGCGCCGGGCTGCGGACCCGGCACGTGGGCGCCGAGGCGCACGCGCACGCCGAGCTCCTCCAGCAGCTCGCGGTGCAGGGCCGCGAGCGGGGACTCACCGTCGTCGACCTTGCCGCCGGGCAGCTCCCAGCCGCCGGCGAGCGCCGACGGCTCGGTGCGGCGGGCAGACAGCAGCCGGGTCGGGCGCTCCAGGTCGTCGACCACGGCCGCTCCCACGACGAGGCGGACCGGGTGCGGGACGGGGACAGGGCTGCTCATGGCGGGAGAGATGCTCTCACACGAACGTGGACCTGACCCCGTGCGTGCCGGAGGCGTTTACTGGACGCATGACACGACTGCTCACCGATGAGGAGGTCGGGCGCCTGCTGGCTGCGCTGCCCGAATGGACACGGGACGGCGACACCATCCGGGCCTCCTTCGAGGCACCGGCCTTCCTGACCGGCATCTCGCTCGTGCAGGAGGTTGCGGCCGCGGCCGAGACGATGGACCACCACCCGGACATCGACATCCGCTGGCGCACGGTGTCCTTCGCGCTGTCCACCCACTCCGAGGGCGGGCTCACCCAGCTCGACGTCGAGCTGGCCCACCAGATCAGCCAGGAGGCCGCCCGGCTCGGTGCCCGAGCCGCCGGGAGCGCTCCCGCGAGCGGCTGAGCGCCCCGGCACGGTCACCTAGGATTGTCGGCATGCGATCCCAGTCACGCTCCGACTCGCGGTCCGAGTCCCGGGAGGGCCATAGTCCCTGGCCGGACCCGGTCCGGCCACCTCTCCCCCACCACTCGTCCCCTCGGGTGGTGATCGCATGAGCACCGCTCTGGGCATCGGGCTCGGTGTCGCACTGATCCTGGTGCTGACGGCGGCGACGGGCTACTTCGTCGCCCAGGAGTTCGCCTACGTCGCTGTCGACCGCAACGCCCTGAAGCAGCTCGCCGAGGGTGGGGACCCCGCGGCGGCGCGGGCGCTGCGCGTCACCTCGCAGCTGTCCTTCACGCTCTCGGCCGCGCAGTTCGGCATCACGGTCACCGCGCTGCTCGTCGGCTATGTCTCCGAGCCGCTCGTGGGCACCGGCCTCGCCGAGCTGTTGGACTCCTCGATGTCGTATGCCGCCCGGCTCAGCCTGTCGGTCACGGCCGTCCTCGTCTTCTCCACCGTCGTGCAGATGGTCTTCGGCGAGCTCGCCCCCAAGAACTACGCCATCGCCCGCACCGTGCCGCTCGCCCGTGCCCTCAGCCGCTCGACCCTCGTCTACCTCCGGGTCGCGGGTCCCGTCGTGCGCCTCTTCGACCGGGCCTCGACGACGCTGCTACGCAAGGCCGGCATCGAGCCGGTCGAGGAGCTCGAGCAGGGCGCCACGGCCGAGGATCTCACGCGGATCATCGACGAGTCGCACGCAGGCGGCCTGCTGGACGACGACCTGTCCGACGTCCTCGAGGGCGGACTGCGCTTCCGCCAGCTCGATGCGGGCGACGTCATGACCCCACGCGTCCGCGTCACGACGATCCACGCGGACGCCCCAGTCTCCGAGCTCGTGGACCTTCTCGACACCGGCTGGTCCCGCTTCCCGGTGACCGGCCGCGACGGTGACGACATCGTCGGCGTGGCCGGGATCGCCGAGGTGCTGTCGGTCGAGCCCGCGCGGCGCAGCACCACGGCGGTCGGCTCGGTCGTGTCCGACCCCACGGTCGTGCCGACGAGCGCGCCCCTGCCGCGGGTGCTCGAACAGATCCGCGCCGACCACCGGCAGCTCGCCGTCGTGGTGGACGAGCACGGTGGCTTCGCCGGCATCGTGACCTTCGAGGATATCGCCGAGGAGGTCGTCGGCGAGATCCTCGACGAGGACGACGCGCCGGAGCCGGGAGTCGTCGAGGCCGCCGCCGGCACCTGGGTGGTGCCCGGCCACCTGCGCCTCGACGAGCTCGACACCGCGACGGACCTGCGGCTGCAGAGCAGCGACGAGTACTCGACCCTCAGCGGGCTGATCCTCGAGGACCTCGGGCGGATGGCCGTGGTGGGCGACGAGGTGCGCCTCCAGGCACGCCGCGAGGTCGTCCGCGAGCGCCACCTTGGCGACCAGTCCGACGACGCCGCAGCGGATCTCGACGACGACGCCAGGGCCCATGACCACCAGCACGAACCCGAGACCCGGCACCTGCCGGTCTCGGTGCGCCTCACCGTCGAGGCCGTCGCGCGGCACGTGCCGTCGTCCGTCCGCGTGGAGGTGCTCGACCTGATGTCCGACCTGGAGTCGCTCGAGAGCGACTCCAGCGGCCCGGGAGGCGTCGACACCAGCGACGGTGCTGCCGCGGACCGCCCGGCCGACGCGCGGACGGAGGCGGGCCGATGATCACCGCCCTGCTCGTCTCGCTCCTGCTCCTCGTGCTCAACGCCTTCTTCGTGGCCGCTGAGTTCGCCCTCGTCGCGAGCAAGCGGCACCGGCTCGAGGACCTCGCCGAGCGCGGCAGCGTCGCAGCCCGGGCCGCGGTCCGAGGCCGCCGCGAGCTCTCGCTCATGCTCGCCGGCGCCCAGCTCGGCATCACCCTCTGCACCCTGGGCCTCGGCTCCCTCGCCAAGCCTGCCGTCGCGGAGCTGCTCACCCCCGTCTTCAGCTTCGTGCGCGTCCCGGAGGCCGCGGCATACGTCGTCTCGGTCGTGCTGGCGGTCGGCATCGTGGTCTTCCTGCACATGGTCGTCGGCGAGATGGCCCCGAAGTCCTGGGCCATCGCGCACCCGGAACGATCCGCCGTCCTGCTCGCGCTGCCGTTCCGCGGGTTCGCCTGGGTGATGCGCCCGGCCCTCAGCCTGCTCAACGCCATGGCCAACGGGTGCCTGCGGCTCGTCGGCGTCACCCCGCAGGACGAGCTGGGCCAGGTCCACGGCCCCAAGGAGCTGCAGCTGCTCATCGCGAGCTCCAAGGACCACGGCATGCTCGCCGAGCCGGAGCACCGGGTGCTCACCGGGGCCATCGACCTCGACTCGACACCGTTGGTCGACGTCGTCGTGCCGATCGACCGGGCCGTCGGGGTCGCCACGACCGCAACGTGCTCCGAGGCCGAGGCGGTCTCGCGCGAGACGGGCCGCTCGCGGCTCGTCGTCCGCGAGGGGGGCGCGCCGCTCGGCATCGCACACGTCCGCGACATCGTGCGAGCCGCGCCCGGCGCGCCGGTCACCACCGTCACGGCTCCCACGACTCACCTCGACGCCGGTCTCTCGCTGCTCGACGCCGTGTCGGCGATGCGGGTCCAGCACGCCCAGCTCGTCCTCGTCGACGGGCCGGCCGGCCCGATCGGGCTCGTCACGATGGAGGACCTCCTCGAACGGGTCCTCGGCCAGTTCGACGACGAGACCGATGCCTGACGGCCCGGGGCTACAGCACCGCGACCTTGGGGGGACCGGCGAAGTGACAGGCGACCTCGTGACCGCCCCGGTTCTCCAGCACAGGAACCTCGGTTGTGCACCGTTTCCGCTCTGTCTCACTCAGCTCCTCGCGGTGCCTCGGACAGCGCGTGTGGAAGACGCAACCCGAGGGCGGGTTGATGGGCGAGGGCAGGTCACCCGTGAGCAGGATGCGCTCGCGCTTGTTCTCCTTGCGCGGGTCCGGGAGCGGCACAGCTGAGAGCAGGGCCTGCGTGTAGGGGTGGAGCGGGTTCTTGTAGAGCTCGTCGCGTTCGGCAACCTCCATGAACTTGCCGAGGTACATCACGGCCACCCGGTCGCTGATGTGTCGGATGACGGACAGGTCATGCGCGACGAAGACGTAGGTGAGGTCGTACTCGGCCTGGAGGTCCTCGAGCAGGTTGACGACCTGCGCCTGGATCGACACGTCGAGGGCCGACACGGGCTCGTCGCACACGATCAGCTTGGGGCGCAGGGCGACCGCGCGGGCGATGCCGATGCGCTGGCGCTGGCCCCCAGAGAACTCGTGCGGGTACCGGTTGTAGTGCTCCGGGTTGAGGCCCACGCGCTCCATGAGTCCTTGCACCTCGGCCTTGACGCCCCCCTCCGGTTTGATGCCCTGGATGTCGAAGGGGGCAGCGACGATGGCGCCGACGGTCTGTCGTGGGTTGAGCGAGCCGTAGGGGTCCTGGAAGACCATCTGCATCTCGGTGCGCAGCCGTCGCAGGTCGCGGCCGTGGGCGCCCGTGATGTCACGACCGTTGTAGTGGATGGAGCCGCCGGTCGGCGGGAGCAGCTGCAGCATCGTGCGGCCGGCCGTGGACTTGCCACATCCCGACTCGCCCACGAGGCCGAGGGTCTCGCCGCGGCGCACCGTGAAGGAGATGCCGTCAACAGCCTTGACCGGGTCGGACGGCCGGCGGATGATCCCGGAGGTTCGGGTCGGGAAGTGCTTCTTGAGGTCCTTAACCTCGAGGATCACGTCCGAGTCCGGTTGGTTGGTCACGTCGGAGTCCGGTTGGCTGACCACGTCGGAGTCCGGTTGGTTCGTCACGATGAGGGCGTCCTAATCTCCGTGTCAAAGATCAACTTGCGCTTCGGTGCCGGGATCAGGCACCGCACCGGGTGCCAGTCGCCTACGTCGAACTCGGGGACTATGGTCGAACAGCCGAGCTCCTCGTCGTCCCGGTAGGCACAGCGCGGATGGAAGACACAACCCGACGGAGGGTTGATGAGCGACGGGGGGTTGCCCTGGATCGGCCGGAGCCGTGCCAGGCGCTCTTGGTCGATGCGGGGCATCGACTGCAGCAGACCCCAGGTGTACGGGTGCTCGGCTGAGTAGAAGGTCTGGTCGGCCGTGCCGCCCTCGACCGCCTTACCGCCGTACATCACCATGATCTTGTCAGCCATCTCGGCCACGACCCCGAGGTCGTGGGTGATGATGATGATCGCCGACTCCATCTCGCTCTGCAGGTCCACGAGCAGATCCAGGATCTGGGCCTGCACGGTGACGTCCAGGGCCGTCGTCGGCTCGTCGGCGATGACGAGGCGCGGTGTGTTGACGAGTGCCATCGCGATCATCGCGCGCTGGCGCATACCACCCGAGAACTCGTGGGGGTACGCGTCAATGCGCTTCTGCGGGTTGGGGATGCCCACTTTGCCGAGCATGTCGATGACGTGCGCGCGCGCCGCAGCCTTGGAGGCCGAGCGGTGGTGCACCCTGTACGCCTCGATGATCTGGTTGCCCACCGAGTAGTACGGGTGCAGGGCCGAGAGCGGGTCCTGGAAGATCATCGCGATGTCGCGTCCGCGCATGGCCCGCAGGTCGTCGTCGTTGAGCTTGAGCAGGTTCTTGCCCTCGAAGTTGATGCTGCCCTCGACCACGGCGCGGGTCCCTCGATGCAGGCCCATGATGGCCTGGCTCGTGACGGACTTGCCCGATCCGGACTCTCCCACGATGCCGAGCGTCTGCCCCGCGTCAAGGTCGAAGGTGAGCCCGTCGACGGCTTTGACGAGTCCGTCCTCGGTCGGGAAGGTCACCTTGAGGTCGCGCACGGAGAGCAGCGCGTCGCTGGTCCCCTCGGAGGGCACCCATGTGCTCATGCGTTGTCCAATCCTTCGTGGCGCAGCGGCCGGGTCGTGGTCAGCTGTACTTGACGCGCGGGTCGATGACCGCGTAGAGCACGTCGACCACGATGTTGGCGACGATCACGAATGTCGCCACAACAAGCACGATACCGACCGTGACCGGGAGGTCATAGGTCGTGGCTGCACTCACCGCCTCCCGGCCGAGTCCGTCGTAGTTGAATATCTGTTCGGTGATGATGGCGCCGCCAAGGAGACCCGCGAGGTCCAGACCCGCCACCGTGGCGATCGGGGTCAACGCTCCGCGGAGCGTGTGCTTGAACAGGATGCGTCCGGACGTGAGTCCCTTCGCCTGCGCAGTCCGCAGGTAGTCCTCCCCCTGGACCTCGAGGACGAAGGCCCGGGTGAGCCTGATGTAGCCCGCGATGTAGACGAGGGCAAGGGCCAGCGCGGGCAGGAAGAGTCCTTGGAGCCACGTCAGCACACCACCTTCGGCAATGGGGGTGTATGTCGGAACGGGGACAAGGCCCCACTTGAGCGCCAGGAAGATGTAGAGCCACAAGCCGATGAAGAAGGTCGGGAAGGCGTAGAAGATCAGGGCGGTCCCCACGATCGCACGATCGGCAACCTGACCCTTGCGCAAGGCGGACACGATCCCCAGCCCGACTCCCACGACCATCCACATGATGAAGGCCGCGATGGCAAGGGAAACCGAGACCGGGAGCTTCTCGGCAACGATGTCCCGCACCGGTCGACTCGCCAGCGGCGAGTATCCCAGGCAGGGCGCCGGGCACTCGGCGATGGTCTCGGGCGCCGACTTCTTCAGCTCCGGATCCTTGGGGAACTCACTGCCGACGAAGAGTCCCTTGGTGAAGTCCACCCAGTAGGAAAGGACCGGCTGGTCATAGCCGAGCGCCTTGCGGTTCTGCTCGAGAAGCTCCGGCGTGCAGTTCTTGCCGCACGTGAAGCGAGCCGGGTCGGCGGGGCTGGCGAAGAACAGCAACATCGTGACGAGCGACATGGCCAGGATCATGACCATGCCGACAGCCACTCTGCGGACGATGTACGAGTACATGTACGTTGTCGCCCCGTGTTGGGGCTCGTCCTTCCGGTAGTGGGTGTGAATTGGAGTGCGGAGAATGGCGGACCATCAACGGTGAGGGTGGGGGCGGAGTCCTTCGCCCCCCACCGGTGCGCCGGTCCAGTTCAGGACCGACGCACCGATCCGTGGTCAGCCGCTCACTTGTTGACGCTGATCACGCCGAGGTCCGGGTACATGCTCACTGCCGGGTTCTGGTTGTAGTTGCCGACACCAGAACCGCGCAGGTAGTAGAAGTTCTGGATGTAGTTCGGGATGTAGGCAACGTCCTTTCCGAGGAACGCGTCGAGCTCCTGCCACTTGATGTTCGCGGCATCCTGGGTCGTCGCCGCAGCAGCCTCGTCCATGATCTTCTCGGCGTCGGGGTTCTTGTAGTTGCCGTAGTCCTGGCCGTTGGACTTCCCCGTCAGGTTGATCCGCGAGTCGAACAGCGCCGGCAGCACCGTGAAGATGGACGGGTAGTCAGCACCCCAGCCACCCTCGGTGACGTCGAAGGAGTTGTTGGCCGGGTTCTGGATCACGTCGTAGTACGTGTCGGTCAGGGGCGCGAGCTTGACACTGAAGCCAGCCTTGTCCCAACCGGCCTTCAGGGCCGCCGCCGCGTTGTCACTGGTCGGCGTGCCGCCCTGGTACGTGTACGTGATCGGGTAGGGCACCGGAACACCGGCCTCCTGGAGGAGCTTCTTCGCGGCCGCGGGGTCACCCTGCGGTGGCATGGTGAAGGCCGGGTTGTCCTTGTAGCCAGGCAGATCCGGAGCGATGATGCTCTTCGCGATCGTCGCCGCCTTCTGACCGCCGAGGGCGTTGATGTAGCCCGCCCGGTCGGTCGACATGGCGAGAGCCTGCCGGACCTTGGGGTCCTTCATCTTGTTGAAGTTGGGCAGGATGTAGAAGGTGTACGGGGAGACGACGTTGGTCGCACGCTTCGCGACATCACCGGTGATCTGGTTGTAGAACGCCGGCGGGATCACGCGGTCGGTGACCGCGTACTTGTCGTTGCCACCGTCAGCGATGAGACGCTGCGTGATGATCTCGTTGGTGAGTCCCTCGGTGAACACGAACTTGTCGGGGTTCGCCTGCCGGCCGCCGTCCGTCTTGGGGTCGTACTGGTCGTTGCGCACGAAGGTCGCGCCCGTGCCCTTCGTCCACTTGCCCCCCTGGACCTTGTAGGGACCGTTGGAGAAGATGACGTAGTTGTTCTTGTCGCCCTGGTCCTTGTCCTGACGGAACGGTGCGGCGAAGTTCAGGCCCGCGACGGCCAGCGGGAAGTCGACCCAGGGCTTCTCGAAGTTGTACGTCAGCACGTTGCCGTTGCAGGTGACGGCCTTGTCGTAGACCTCCTGGCCAGTCTTGAGGTAGGGCCCCTTGTAGGCCTTCGCGACGGACGGCATGAAGTTGAGCGGGTAGATCGAGGGTCCGCCTGTGAGCACGTCGGTGGCGAAGTTGCGCGAGAAGCCGTACTTGAAGTCCTCACACGTCGTGGGCTTGCCGTCCTCCCACTTCACGCCGTCTTTGATCGTGAACGTCCACTTCTTGCCGCCGTCCGAGCTCTTGCCCGCGTCGGTGGCCACGTCGGCCATGGGGACGATCGCAGCAGCGCCCGACTTGCCCGACGGGAACTGCACAAGGTTGCGGTAGACCAGGCGCTGCTGGTTGAAGATGTCGCGGCCGATGTAGGTCCGCTGTGGGTCCATGTGCTCGGCCGGCCGCTTCGTGAGCCAGTAGATCGTGCCGCCCTTCTGGGCGCCCCCTGCTGCACCGGATCCGGATGTCGTGCCACCTGTGGTGCCACCCCCGCCGCACGCGGAAACTCCGAGCGCGGAAGCGATCCCCAGAGCCGCGAGGGCCGTAGTCCTCTTGCTGCTGCTCATACCACTCCTTTGATGAAACGCACCGTTGTAGCGGCGCACCCACCCTCGGGCGGTTGCCGAGGGCAATCTTCCATGTGCCTCACAGAAGCTGAGACTGCAGGCATCATCGGTCCGCCTTCGGGTCGAGGGCGTCGCGGAGGCCGTCGCCGAGCAGATTGAAGCTCAGGACGACGGTGGCGATCGCCAGACCGGGGACGAGGAAGAAGACGGGGACGCTCGAGGCGTAGTTGACCGAGTTGGCCAGGATGTTGCCGAGCGTCGGCGTGGGGGGCTTGATGCCGACCCCGAGGAAGGACAGCGCTGCCTCGGCCGAGACGTAGGCCGGAAGGACCAGCGTGCCGTAGACGAGGATCGGCGCCCACAGGTTCGGCAAGAGCTCCTTGAAGTAGATCCTCGCGTTGGACGCGCCGAGACTGCGCGCGGCCTCGATGAACTCACGCTCCCTCATCGAGAGCACCTGGCCCCGGATGATGCGGGCGAAGACCGGCCAGCCGAAGAAGCCGAGGACGAAGATGATGTACATCCCGGTCGCCACGTTGTCGTTCGGGACCACTTTTCCGATGACCTCGATGAACATGCCGGACAGTGCGAGCAGCATCAGGACGAGCGGGAACGCCAGCACCATGTCTGCGAAGCGCGAGATGGACCAGTCGGCCCAGGAGCCGAGCAAGCCGGCGATGAGTCCGAGCACCGTCCCGACGACGACGGCGATGAGCGTCGCACTGAGGGCCACGATGAGCGAGAACGTCAGCCCGAGCGCGACTCGGGACAGCGTGTCGCGCCCGGTGCCGGGCTCGACCCCCAGCGGATGCGTCCACGACATACCGCCCAGCGGCCCGATCGGGTAGCCGCCGAGGGCCGGGTCGATCAGTTCCGGGTTGAAGTCATAGGGTTTGAGGATGCCGAGCGCGCCGAGGATGGGCGCCAGGACGCCCATGAGGACGACGAGACAGGAGATCGTGAGGGCAATCATCGAGAGCCGGTCGCGGCGTAGGCGCATCCGCGCCAGCTGCCACGGAGTGCGACCCTCGATCTTCTTCCCGCCGGGTTCCTGCGCGAGGTCGAGCGTCTCAACCGTTGTACGGCCACCGACCTCGACGTCTCTGTGGATCTCGGACAAGGCGTCGCACCTCCGTTGCTCAGGGTTCCCTTCGGTCGTCGCTGAACCTGACGATCGTCTCGAGCGCAGCTGCGAATGCGTCTCGTCTCGGGGACGCTAACGCACCGAGCATCCCTGCAACAGGTTCTTAGCCCGAAACGCTGAAGTTGCGCCCTCGCTGAACCCGAACCGTTACCGTCTCGCGATGTGAGCCAGGGCGGCGCCGGGCCGAAGACGGCCGGCTCGAGCGCCCGCCAGCGGTGGCTACAGGCGGCTCTCCGCGGCGTCCGCGCCGCCCAGCCGCTGGGCCACCCAGACCGGGACGATCGACACGAGGATGAGCACGACGGCCACAACGTTGACGACCGGGGCCTGGTTGGGGCGGAAGAGGTTGTTGAAGATCCAGATCGGGAGCGTCTGGGTGTCAGGACCGGCAGTGAAGGTCGTCACGACGATCTCGTCGAAGCTCAGCGCGAAGGCGAGCAGGGCCCCGGCCAGCAGACTCGAGCGCAGCAGCGGGAACGTGACGCGTCGAAACGTCGTGATCGGACGTGCACCCAGGTCGGCGGACGCCTGTTCGAGTGACCCCCCGAGCCGGCGCATGCGAGCCGTCACGTTGTTGAAGACGATGACGATGCAGAAGGTCGCGTGGCCGACGATGATCGTGAAGAGGCCGGCCCCGATACCGAAGACCGGGCTCAGGATGTTCTGGATGACCGACTGCAGGGCGATGCCGGTGACGATCCCGGGCAACGCGATGGGCAGGATGACCAGGATCGAAATCGAGTGCCTCCCGAAGAAGTCGTATCGGGTCAGCGCCAGCGCGAGCAGGGTGCCGAGGACGAGCGCGATCGCCGTCGCGCCGAGTCCCGCCTTCACCGACGTCAGCAGGGCGTCGCGAGGGCCCTGTGCCTGCAACGCTGCCCGCCACCACTGAGTCGTGAAGCCGGGGGGCGGCCACCCGAACGTGCGGTCGCTGTTGAACGAGTTGACCGCCACGACGACGAGCGGCACGTAGACGAAGGCGAGCACCAGGGTGGCGAAGGCGGTCAGGGCCACCTTGGCGCCGCGTCCCGGTCTCATGGTCGCCTCCTCATCGCAGTCCCCTCATCGCCGGCTTCACAGGCTCTCGAGCGCGCCCGTGCGCCGGACGGCGAGCAGGTAGAGGACCATGATCACGACCGACGCCGTGCCGAGGGCTGCCGCGAAGGGCAGGTCGAGCGTGATGTTCTGCAGCACGGCCGTGCCGAGCACCTGGAGCTTGCCCCCGACGATCTGCACCGCGATGTAGTCCCCGAGCGAGAGCGAGAAGGTGAAGACGGAGCCGGCCGCGACCGCGGGCAGCAGCGCCGGCACGACGACGCGGCGGAAGGTCGTGGTCGGCCGCCCGCCCAGGTCGGCGCTCGCCTCGAGGTGGCTCTCCGGCAGCCGCTCGAACGCGGCGTAGACGGGCAGCACCATGTAGGGCAGCCACAGGTAGGTCAGCGTGAGCACGAGGGCGCCGAAACCGTAGCCCGGCGTCCACCCGACCGTGGCATCGAGCACCCCACCCGGCGCCACCATGGTCCGCCACGCATACGCCTTGACGAGGTAGCTCGCCCACAGCGGCACGAGCACCGCGGCGAGCAGCAGGCCACGCAGCCCGCGCGGAGCCACCCGTGCCATGAAGAAGGCGAACGGGACCGCGATCACGACGCAGAGCACGGTCACGATCACCGCGATGAGCAGCGTGCGGCCGATGATGCCCAGGTACGTCGGCGTGAGGAGCTCACGGAAGTTCTCCAGGGTGAAGGTCCGCACGACGAGGTTCGTGAACGGGTCCGTCGTCCAGAACGCCGTCGCGAAGATCACCGCGAGCGCGCCGAGGTAGGCGACGACGAGCCAGAGCATCGGTGGCCCGAGCAGTGCCGCCAGGCCTCGGCGGTGGCCCATCAGCTGTTGCGGATCTCGGTCCAGGCCTTGGTCCACGCCGCGTAGTCGGTGCACTTGACGTCGGTCCGACCGTCGAGGCAGGCGCTGATCGGTGTGGTCCAGTACCGGACCTTGGAGAAGTACTCCTCGTCCTCCGCGTGGAACACCTTGCAGTGGTTGGGATCCGCCGTCTCGGCGCAGGCCTGCTTGTTGGCCGGCGCCTCCCCGAAGTACTCGGCGACCTGCGCGTTGACCTTCGGCGAGACGATGTGGTCGATGAACTTGTAGGCGCACGTCTTGTTCTTCGACTTGGCGCCGACCATCCACGTGTCGGACCAGCCTGTCGCGCCCTCCTTGGGCAGGACCGCAGCGACCGGCGCCTTCTCGGACTGGGCGAGGTTGGCGATGACCTGCCATGTCGTCCCCACCGTGGTCGAGCCGCTCTTGAACGCCTGGACTGCCTTGAGGTAGTCGGACCAGTACTCGCCGATGTTGGCCTTCTGCGCCTTGAGCAGGTCGACGGCGGCGGCGAGCTGGGTCTCGTCGAGGGCGTACGGGTCCTTGATCTTCAGCTCCGGCTTGGTCGCCATGAGGTAGAGCGCCGCGTCGGCGATGTAGATCGGCGAGTCGTATGCCGTCACCTTGCCCTTCTGCGCTCCTGCCTGGTCGAACACGGCGGCCCAGGAGTCGGGGGCAGGCTTGACCTGGTCAGTGCGGTACATCAGCAGGTTCGCGCCGCGGCCGTGCGGGATGCCGTAGGCGACACCGTTGACCGAGTTCCAGGGCTTCATCTTCAGGGAGTCGAAGATGTCCGGGTAGTTCGTGATGAGCGAGGTGTTGACCGGCTCCACGTCGCCGGCGGCGATGAGGCGCAGGGTCGCGTCGCCAGAGGCCGAGACAGTGTCGTACTGCCCGGTCCGCATGAGCTGCACGGCCTCATCGGACGTGCCGAACGTCTTGACGTTGACCTTGCAGCCGGACGACTTCTCGAAGTCGCTGACCCAGTCGACCTTCGGGTCGTTGCTGCCGTCCTCGACGTAGCCGGGCCACGCGAGGACGTTGACCTGGCCCTCGGGGGTGCCGAGCTTGCCGAGGGCCTTGAGGTCGGGCACCTGCATCCCGCCGGCTGCTGCACTGCCGGCCGCCGAGGTGGGCGTTGGGGTGCCACACCCCGCGAGTGCGAGGACGGCCACGGCCGCCACTGTCCCCATCAGGGACGTCTTTGACGTGCGCACGCCGATCTCCTTCATGTCGTTGTGGATGACTGCAGTGGTGGTGCCGCGAGCGTTGACGGCTGGGGCATGGGCGTGCCCGGCACGTCGATGACGTGGTCCGGCCGCCAATGGAGCGAGACGCGCTGCCCGCGAGCGAGCGTTGCCCCCTGCCTCCTGGCCCCGTTGTTCTGCTCGAGCGCCGTCAGACGGCCTCCGGCGTCGAGGGCCACGACGTAGCGCGTGACGGGCCCCCCGTAGACGACCTCCTCCAGGGTGCCGTCGGCCCTCATCAGCCCGTCGGGCGTGGGCGACCCCGGCCGCACGACGTGGATCTTCTCCGGGCGGATGGCGAAGGAGCCGTCGCGCCGGATCACGGCCCGGGCGGCTTGCCCGGTGAGCAGGTTCGACGTGCCGACGAAGCCGGCGACGAACGCCGAGGCCGGGCTCTCGTAGACCTCGTGGCCGGTGCCGACCTGCTCGATGCGCCCGGCGTTGAAGACGGCGATCCGGTCGGAGAGGGTGAGTGCCTCCTCCTGGTCGTGGGTGACGAAGAGGAAGGTGATGCCGACGTCGCGCTGGATGCCCTTGAGCTCGACCTGCATCTGCTCGCGCAGCTTGAGGTCGAGGGCGCCGAGCGGCTCGTCCAGGAGCAGGACGGTGGGTCGGTTGACGAGGGCACGGGCCAGCGCGACGCGCTGTCGTTGGCCGCCGGAGAGCTGCGACGGCCGGCGACTGCCGTGGTCGCCCAGCCGGACCTGGTCCAGGGCCTGCGCCACGCGAACGCGGCGTTCTGTGCGTGCCACCTTCTTGACGAGAAGGCCGTACTCCACGTTCTCGGCGACGCTCATGTGGGGGAAGAGCGCGTAGTCCTGGAAGACGGTGTTGACGTCACGGTCGTAGGGCTGGCGCCGGGTGACGTCCTGGCCCGCGAGCTCGATGCGCCCGCTCGTCGGCTCCTCGAACCCGGCGATCAACCGCAGCACGGTGGTCTTGCCCGAGCCGGACGGGCCCAGCATCGAGAAGAACTCGCCGGCCCGCACGTCGAGGTCGATGCTGCTCACGGCGACAACCGGCGGGCTGCCGGCGAACTCCTTGCGGAGCCCGCTCAGCCGGATGGCGGGCGTCGCGGGCGCCGTCTCGGTGGCCATGCGGCCTCCTCCAGGTCCTCGGTGGTGCTTCTGGACGAAAAACGTATGGGTCCATATGTTTGAGCGCAACCGGAATGGCGAAACTGTTGTGGAGGTGGGATGGCGGACCGGTCGATGCCCTTGGGCCCGTATGCCGCCGTCTTCGCGCCGTTGCCGGCCGAGGGCCGTGCCGATGCCGTACGCCGCCGGCTGGGTGAGGCCATCACGCTCGGCCTGCTGCCGGACGGCAGCATGCTGCCACCCGAGAGCGACCTCGCGGACCGCTTCGGCGTCGCCACCGCCACCGTGCGTGAGGCCCTCGGCACGCTGCGCAGTGACGACCTCATCGTGACCCGACGCGGTCGCGGCGGCGGTTCCTTCGTCAAGGCCCCCCGGGACGGGGGCCGTGCCGCCCTGATGTCCCGGCTCGCGAGGGTGGGCCTGGGCGAGCTGCGCGACCTCGCCGACCACTACTGCGCGATCAGCGGGCACTGCGCGGCGCTCGCGGCCGAGCGGGCCGACAGGGAGGACGTGGCCCGACTGCGCCGCCTCGCGACGATGGCGGGCCGCCCGGAGGAGCCGAGCGGCATACCCCGGCACGAGGGGACCTTTCACCTCGAGATCGCCGCCACGGCGCAGTCGGCCCGCCTGACCCGCGAGGAGATGGTGCTGCAGCGCGAGATCGGCCCCGTGCTCTGGCTCGCGGACGCTCAGGTCGGTGCCGTCAGGCCTCGCGCCGCAGACACCGGGCACGAGGACATCGTCGAGGCGGTGGCTCTCGGCGAACCGGCGACGGCGCGGGCCTGCGCGGAGGATCATGTCCGACAGCTCTTCGATGCGGTGAAGGCGCTGCACCGCGAGAGCCGATCGCGGAGGAGGCCATGACGACCACGACGACCGACGCGGACGTCGCCTGCTGGGTCTGCGACTTCGGTCGCCGGGTCTTCGGCGAGCTCGACGGCCTCGCCCGCCTGCTCCAGGCGTCGCTGTCGCTGCACGCCCCGAGGCGGGCCGATCTCGGCATCGAGGCCCGTTGCCGCGCCCTGCTCGCCGACCCGCTGACCCCCGTCGCCGGAGCCGGCGCCGTGCTCGCACCCGACGTTCTCGTCGACGCCCCCTACTGGCTCGAGTGGTGGACCGTCGAGTCGCGCGGCGGCACGACGACGATCGCGAAGCTGGCCGCGGAGACCGACCCCCGCGCCATCGGCTTCCGCGACTACACCGAGCTGCCCTGGTACGCGCGGCCGTTGCACACCGGCGATCGGAACGTCACAGGCCCCTACGTCGACTACCTCTGCACCGACCAGTACACCCTGACGTTCACCCAGCCGCTGCTCGTGGCCGGCTCCTTCAAGGGTGTCGTCGGCGTCGACGTCCTGGTCGCGTGGTTCGAGGAGCACCTTCTCGACGTCATGGGGCCGGTGGACCGCACGTGCGTCCTCGTCAACGGGTCCGGCCGCGTCGTGACGTCATCGGACCCCACCTGGGTGACTGGCGACCTGCTGCGCGACCTGCCGGTGGAGGCGTGGCGGACCGGCGCCACGGTCGACCACCCGGCGTGGACGGCCACCGTCTGCGAGGGGCTGCCCTTCGTCGTCCTCACGCCGCGCTGAGGGCACCGCCTCCGGCCGGGCGTTGCCCTGCACGCACCTGCCGGTCCATGAGCCACCAGAGGCGCAGCGAACCGAGGAGGGTGGCTACGAAGCCGGCGAGCAGCAGCCAGGTCAGTGGGCGGTCGGTCGAAAGGTATGCCCGGCCTCGCACCATGCCGACCAGGATGAGGGTCAGCATCACGACCTCGACCTCGACCATGAGCCGCAGGCGGACCCACCGGCTGTCGCCGATCACCACCAGTCCCGCGCTGCCGAGGCAGAAGACCGCGCCGACAACCCGGCACGTCAGCGGCGTCAGCTGCCACGGCCACACCGGGATGACCAGGGACGGCGCCGCGAACATCACCAGCCCCTGCACGAGCGCCAGCCCGGCACCCCCCGCGATGAGGACGCGCGCCAGCCGCCCGACGCATACCTCGTCCGGGAGCGGCGGCGCCGCCAGCCGCTGGTTGGCAGCCCAGGTGGCGAGCACGAGGAAGGGAGCGGTGAAGTAGAGCGCCGCCCACAGCCAGAACGCGACGTGGCCGTGGTTGAAGCGGTCCCAGTGCAGGACGGTCCCGACGCCGAGCAGGGCGGCGAAGAGCGCCACCGACAGCAGCCCGGCGGCGACCCGACACCAGCGAGGCTCGCGCACCACTCGGACGAAGAACCAGGCGCCGCCGAGGTAGGCCGAGGCGAGCACCATCGGCGTCAGCGGCGGCGTGATGGTCCAAGCGAACAGTCGGCGCGTGTCGGCCGGGAAGCCGTAGAGGATGACGAAGGCGGTGAGGAGGATCGGCACGAGCACCACGGCCAGGGCGCGCGTGGCGGGGAGGACGCGGTCGTCACGCTCGGACGTCCCCGGCCGGGCATCGGGGTGGACTCGCTCCACGCCGCTCACACCCTCGAGCGGCCGACCGCATCGCGAAGGGCGGCATACGACGCGACGAGCGCCCGGCGCTCGGCGGCGAGCAGCGGGTCCGCGATCGAGCAGCCGCCCCGCACCCACGCGTCGGAGAGGGCCATCGCCTCCACGCGCCGAGCCGCTGCCGTCCGGACGTGCTCGGGATCCACGGCATACACGTACGCGTTGAGGTCCATGAGCGCGCCGACCAGCTGTTCCGTCGTCACGGCGCCGTCGTGCTGGTGCTCGCGGTGCAGGCGCCACCACTCGACCTCGAGGGCCGCAGCCCGGGACGGGTCGAAGAACAGGCCTCCCGCGGTGGCCACGAGTGAGTAGAACCGGCGCATGAGCTCGCGTGCGCGGTGGGGGTCGTTGCGGGGAGATGGAGCCCACGCCTGGTTGGCGCGCAGCACCAGCCAGGCACCCCGCACGGTGTCCCGGCGGTTCATTCCGAAGCCGGCGGCCACCACCGCCACCGAGGCCCGCAGGAACGCCGCCCACTCGCGCCGGTAGTAGGCCACCCACGCGTCCGTCTCGCGCTGGCCGACGGTGACGGGGTCGAAGGACCGAGGTCCCCACGTCGGTCGTGTCATCTGGCCCCCTCGCTCAGGAGAGCCCCACGCGATGGCGTCCGGATTCGACTGACGCCGCGTGGCCCTCGCCCCAGAATAGGAGCGAGGGGCGGCGTGCGTGAGGAGATCACGATGACCGGGACCGTCGGCGGGCGCACGATCGACGACGTCCTCGACCGGATGAGCGCGATCCTCGAGTCGCTGCCTGCAGAGCTGTCCGGGCGGCGAACGTTCCTCGCCACCTACCAGCGCACGACGCAGGCCGTCGGCGCGGCCATCGAGGCGGCCGCCTTCGAGGACCCAGGGTGGGTGGAGCGGTGGGACGTCGTGTTCGCCGACCTCTACCTCGACGCGTTGGCCGCCGATCTCTCGGCTGATCCGGCAGACCGGGCGCCGCGGCCGTGGCGGCTCGCGTTCGACGCTCCCCCGGATCTGCCGCCGCTGCGCCAGGTGCTCCTCGGCATCAACGCGCACATCAACTACGACCTGCCGCAGGCCCTGCTGGGGGTCATCAGCGACGCCGACTTCGCCGACCCCGTGGTGCTCGACCGGCGCCGGCGCGACCACGAGCGCATCGACAAGGTCCTGTCGGCCCGGGTCGCCGCCGAGGACGACGAGCTGAGCGCCCAGAGCGCGAGGAGTGCTCTCGACCGCGTGCTGGCCCCGCTCAACCACACAGCCTCGGCGCGCTTCCTGCGCGAGGCCCGCGGCAAGGTGTGGCACAACACGACGGAGCTCCAGCGAGCGCGCCTCGCCGGGGCGGGGGCGTATGCCGTCCGGCTCGCCGAGCTGGAGCTGCTGAGCGCCGCCCGCATCGTCGACCTGCTCGCGCCGGGACAGGTGCTGCTACGGCTGGCGGTGGCCGGCTTCGGTGTCGTGCTGCCACCGAAGGGCTGAGTCGCTCGGCGGGTCCAGCGGCCTCGATCCCGGCGCCGGACAGGAGAGAGGCGCCACTCGCTCGGGGGTCCGAGTGGCGCCTCTTCAACCCCTCCATCGGCGCAGGGGGCCACAGCGTTACACCGGTGTCCGCGACTTTCTGGCCGGGCGACGCCGGCGAGCCTAGACTCGGAAGCGCCGCCCTCGGCAAGCCCTTCGAAACGCTAGGTGGTCGGCCATGCGCGCCCGAGTCCCCCTCTGTGCTGTGGCCATCGCGGCATTCGTGCCGATGGGGACCGGCGCTCCTGCCGCCCCGGCATCCCCCCTCGTCGCGGCTGCCGCCACGACGTCGACACCGTCGACGCAGGCCCGAGCGGTCTACGACCGCATGACGACCGCACAGCGGATCGGCCAGCTCTTCATGGTGGGAGGGCCGGTGACCGGGCTGGGCTCGGCGACGACGAGCGCCATCAGCCGCTACCACGTCGGCAACCTCGTCCTCACCGGCCGCACCTCCGCGGGCGCGGCTCCCGTCCGCCGACTGACGGCCGGCGTCGACACCTTGACCACCTCGGCGGCCACCGCCGGTGTGCCCCTCCTCATCGCCGCCGACCAGGAAGGCGGCTACGTCCAGGTGCTGCAGGGGCCCGGGTTTTCGCGGATGCCCACGGCCCTGACGCAGGGCACCTGGTCCGACACCACGCTCACCGGCGCCGCCTCCTCGTGGGGCCGGCAGGTGTTCCGGTCCGGCGTGGACGTCGACCTGGCACCCGTCATGGACACCGTCTCGAAGAGCTTCGCGAGTTCGAACCAGCCGATCGGGAAGTACCAGCGCGAGTACGGCTACACGCCCGCGGTCGTCGCCGACAAGGGCACGGCGTTCCTGCGCGGCATGCGCGCCTCGGGCCTGGCCATGACGGCCAAGCACTTCCCCGGGCTCGGGCGGGTCACCGGCAACACCGACACCACGGCCGGTGTCACCGACTACGTGACGACCCGGACGTCGGCCGACATCACACCGTTCAGGGCAGCCATCACCTCGGGAGCCCGCCTGCTCATGCTCTCCTCGGCCTACTACCGGCGCATCGACGCCGCCAACCCCGCCGTGTTCTCGCCGACGGTCATCGGCGGGATGGTCCGCAGCGACCTGCACTTCACCGGGATCGTCATCAGCGACGACCTCGGCAGCGCCCGCCAGGTGCTGGCCTGGACGCCCGGCGCGCGAGCCGTGAAGTTCATCGCCGCCGGCGGCGACGTCGTGCTGACGGTGAGCCCGTCGGTCCTGCCCGCCATGGTCACCGCGGTGACGGCCCGGGCCGCGGCCGACAGCGTCTTCCGTGCCAAGGTGCAGGCCGCGGTGCTGCGCGTCCTCACGGTCAAGGCCGAGTACGGTTTGCTGGCGCCGCGACTCCCGGTCACCGGGTACTTCGGACCGCTCACGAGAACGGCCCTGCAGCGCTGGCTCGGGATCGCGCAGACCGGCACGTTCGACGCCGCGACGATCCGCGCCCTGCAGGCCCGGATCGGTGCGCCCGTCGTTGGCGTCTGGGGCCCGCGGTCCATGGCGGCCATGCAGGACTACCTCGGCATCGGGCGGGACGGCGCGACGACGTGGAACTCCCGCACCGTCGCGCAGCTGCAGCGCTACCTCAACACGCAGCTCTGAAGAGCCTCCTCAGACGAGGTCGAAGCGGTCGAGCTCCATCACCTTGGTCCACGCGGCGACGAAGTCGCGCACGAACCTCTCCTTGGCGTCGCGGCTGGCATACACCTCTGCGAGGGCCCGTAGCTGGGAGTTCGACCCGAAGACGAGGTCGACCGCGGTGGCTGTCCAGGTGAGGTCACCGGTTGCCACGTCGCGGATCTCGTAGACGTTCTCCTCCGACTCCGAAGCCTTCCACTGCGAGCCGGGGGCGAGCAGGTTGACGAAGAAGTCGTTGGTCAGCGCGCCCGGCCGGTCCGTGAGCACGCCGTGGCCGACCCCGTCGACGGTGTTGCCGAGGGCCCGCAGGCCACCGACGAGGACCGTCATCTCGGGAGCGGTCAGGTCGAGCAGGTAGGCGCGGTCGACGAGAAGGACCTCCGGCCGCAGCTTGACGCCGGCACGCAGGTAGTTGCGGAACCCGTCGGCACGCGGCTCGAGGACACGGAAGGACTCGACGTCGGTCTGTTCCTGCGTGGCGTCGGTCCGGCCGGGGTGGAAGGGCACCGTCGTCGGGACGCCACCGTCCAGGGCTGCGGCCTCGACCGCCGCTGCGCCGGCGAGCACGATGAGGTCGGCCAGCGAGATCGTCGCGCCCCCGGCCTCGTTGAACTCCTGCCGGATGGCCTCGAGCGTCTCGAGGACCGTCGCAAGCTGCTCGGGCTGGTTCGCCGCCCAGCTGCGCTGGGGTTCCAGCCGGATGCGGGCACCGTTGGCTCCGCCGCGCTTGTCGGTGGAGCGGAAGCTGGCGGCCGAGGCCCACGCCGTGGAGACGAGCTGTGAGACCGTCAGGCCGGAGCCCAGGACCGCGTCCTTCAGCGTGGCGATGTCGGACTCGCCCACGAGCGGGCCCTCGATGGGTGGCACCGGGTCCTGCCACAGCTGCACTTCGGGAACCCAGGGGCCGAGATAGCGCGAGACCGGTCCCATGTCGCGGTGGAGCAGCTTGTACCAGGCCTTGGCGAAGGCGAGACGGAACTCCTCGGGGTTGTCGAGGAAGCGGCGCGAGATCTTCTCGTACGCGGGATCGACGCGCAGCGCAAGGTCGGAGGTGAGCATCCGGGGCTCGCGGCGCTTGGCCGGGTCGTGCGCCTCGGGCACCATGTCGGCGCCCCCGCCGTTCTTCGGCCGCCACTGGTGGGCGCCGGCCGGGGACTCCATCAGCTCCCACTCGTAGGCGAAGAGGATGTGGAAGAACTCGTTGTCCCAGCGGGTGGGGTGGTAGGTCCAGGTGACCTCCAGGCCGGAGGTGATCGCGTCGGCGCCCTTGCCGGAGCCGAACTCGCTCTTCCAGCCGAGGCCCTGCTGCTCGAGGGGGGCAGCCTCGGGCTCCGGGCCGACGAGATCGGCGTCGCCGGCGCCGTGGGTCTTGCCGAAGGTGTGGCCACCGGCGATCAGGGCCACCGTCTCCTCGTCGTTCATGGCCATCCGGGCGAAGGTCTCGCGGATGTCGCGCGCCGAGGCGAGGGGGTCGGGGTTGCCGTTCGGCCCCTCGGGGTTGACGTAGATCAAGCCCATCTGCACCGCGCCGAACGTCTCGTCGAGCTCGCGGTCGCCGGTGTAGCGCTCGTCGCCCAGCCAGGTGTCCTCTGGCCCCCAGAAGATCTCCTCCGGCTCCCAGACGTCCTCGCGACCGAAGCCGAAGCCGAACGTCTCGAGGCCCATGTCCTCGAGGGCCACGTTGCCCGCCAGGACGAGCAGGTCGGCCCACGAGACCTTCTGGCCGTGCTTCTGCTTGACCGGCCAGAGCAGTCGCCGGGCCTTGTCGAGGTTGGCGTTGTCGGGCCAGCTGTTGAGCGGCGCGAACCGCTGGGCACCGTCACCGGCGCCGCCGCGACCGTCGTAGATGCGGTACGTGCCGGCAGCGTGCCAGCTCATGCGGATGAAGAGCCCGCCGTAGTGGCCGAAGTCGGCGGGCCACCACTCCTGCGAGGTGTGCAGCACCTCGACGATGTCCTGCTTGAGGGCGGCCAGGTCGAGGCCCGCGAACTCCTTGCGGTAGTCGAAGTCCTCCCCCAGCGGGTTGCCCTTGGAGGAGTGGGCGTGCAGCACGGAGAGGTCCAGCTGGTCCGGCCACCAGTCCTGAATGCCGTGCGGGCGGCCCCCCGTCCTGGGAGTGGGCGAGTCGATCGCCGGGTTCTCGCTCTCGCTGCCGTGCGCGGTCACCGAGTCGTGCATGACCGGGCAGCCGCCGTCGGCCTTGCGATCCACCCCCTGCGGGCTCTGCGGGGCGCTGTCGGCTTGGCTGTCGGTCATGAGTCTTCCTTTCCGTGCTTCGTCACGTCAGCGGATGGGCTTCAGGAGCCGGCACGTCTGCGACGGACCAGCGCCACCGTGAGCGGCGCGGCCACCGCGACGACGCTCGTCAGGCACCCGAGCGGGAGCGGCAGGCAGCAGCCCATGCAGGACACCCTGCTGCCGTTCGAGGTCGTCGTCGAGTACCTCGGGATGGGCAGGACGCGGAACTGGCCTCGTCGCGAGGTCGGCATGATTTTCCTGTCAGCAGTTGCGTAGGGCCCCAGAGCAGACCCGCTCGGCATCCGAGGGGCGGCGCTGTGGGCTGTCACCGTTCGGGGCGACGACAGCCGCGTACCCGCCCGGGCCTGTCACCACCCGGGTCGAGGCCAAGAATCCGTCGGCGCCGCGGCATGCTCGCCCTCGTTCGAGGTGATCGCCCGGGCCCCCGCCCGGGAGCGGCCCGCAGAACGGAATCGAGGTGATCGGGTTTGTCCATCGACGCCTCTGCAGCCGCCGCGTAGCGTCGAGGACAGCCCCGCCGGCACCTTCCGGGCCGCCCCCACCGAGGGCCGGGGTCGACCCGAAGAAAAGAGCGCAGACTCATGAGCTACGGAGTCGTCCACCAGTTCAAGGGTGGCACCAAGGACCAGTACGAGGCCTCCATCGCGGCGGTCCACCCTGCCGACGGGAGCCTGCCGGCCGGGCAGCAGTTCCATGCGGGCGGCCCGTCCGCAGATGGGTGGACGATCATCGCCGTGCACGACACCAAGGAGGGCTGGGAGACCTTCCGCGACACGATCCTCGTGCCCCGCATGCAGGAAGGCATCCCCGGCGGGTTCCTCGAGCCCCCGCAGGAGACGGTGTTCGAGGTCTTCAACGAGGTCAGCGCTCCCGCCCCCGCCTGATCCGGACCTCGCCCGGCACGGGGTCGGCACGATCCTCTCACCCGAGCTGCCAGTAACTGATGCCGTCGGCTTCCACATCGGCAGGTAACGGCAACAGCCCTGTTCGCCAAGCCCTTTGGTCGGTCAGGGTCGACGCACAGCTCCTGTCACCGCTGGACCGCTGCCAGCCACGCCGGCCCGTCGGGTGAGCCGACACCGGTGACATCGTCGTAACCCGGCCTGACGTGAATGGTGAGAGGCCCGTCGAAGTCGAACCAGCGCGCCGTGTAGGTGTAGCCGCCCGTTGGGTCCACGCTGTTCTTGTAGTCGACCCTCACGACGCCCGGGTAGGTGGTGAGCGGCGCCTTGGTGATGTCGTAGGTCACCCCACGCGCGCCGTACAGGGTCGGGTTGGCGAGTCCGTAGGGCCCGTGCTTCTGCACGGCCAGAGCGAACATGCCGGCGTAGAGCGGCGACGAGAGGCTGGTGCCGCCGATGCGGTACTCGTGGTAGTAGGTGCCGTCGGGGAACGTCTGGGTCTGGCCCACGCTCATGCCCGTGTTCGGGTCGCCGAGTGCGGAGACGTCAGGGACGACTCGCATGGGCGCCCCGCCGTACCTCTGGCTCAACGAGGAGGGAACGACACCAGCCTGGTAGGAGGGCTGGGCGAACAGCCGCGAGGTGCCTCCACCACTTCCGTACTGGAACGTGGGCGCCGACCATGCCGGCCCGGCGTTGAGGGTGCTGCGGCCGGTTTCCCAGCCGACCTCGAACGTGCGGGTGTTGGTCTTGGACACCCCGAGGGAGGTCCCGCCGACCGCCGTGACCCAGGGGCTGGAGGCGGGGAAGTCGGGACTTGGCGTCGCCCCGGCCACGCCACCCGTCTCGTCACCGGCGTCTCCTGAGGAGTAGAAGACACTGATCCCGGTGGCGGCGGCCTGGATCTGGATGTCGACCTGCGGCTTGATGTAGCCCGGAGGCAACGCCTCCCCGGGCCAGCCGTAGGAGTTGGTGACGATGTCTGCGCTGTGCTTGTCGACGACGCTGTTGAGCGCGGCGTCGAGTGGCTGACCGTTGTTGGGGGCGCCGACGTAGAGGATGTTGGCCCCCGGAGCCATGGTGTGGACGGCCTCGAGGTCGAGCTGCTCCTCCCCGGCCCAACCGGACGGGTCGAACCTGCGGGTCGTCGGGTGGTTGTAGATGCCCGGCGCGACCTGCTCGGTCAGCTTCGGGGCCGGCAGCCCGTGCTCCCGGGAGTAGCGAGCCAGGTCGGCCGCCGCAGTGGGTGACGCGAAGGCGTCGATGACCGCAACCGTGACGCCCCTGCCGTCGTTGCCGGACGCGATGGCCGAGGCGACGCCATAAGCGTTCTGCAGCTGGGCGCCGGCATATCCGCACGGCGCGTAGGCGCTGGGGTTCGTGGGCAGCTGGGTGCCATCGGCCGCAGGGGTGGGCGTCCCACCATCGGGGTGGACCGCGTTGGGCACGACCTTCTCGCTCCAGTACGCGGAGCACGGCCTGCCCACCCGGAAGCCGGCTGGAGGCTGGTACGTGGCATGGTGCTGAACGAGCTGCGCGGAGTCGTCCAGACCCAGGACCGCCTCGACCCGGCCGAGCGTGTCAGGGACGGTGAGCGGCGCGGCGTTGGCGCGCAGCTTCTTGCCCTTCACCGTGTAGTCGAAGAACGAGGTGCCAAATGCCGCGGACGCCTGGCCCACGGAGCCGACCGCCTCGACGTACTTGCGGTTCGCCGGGACGTAACCGACGGTGAAGCCCTGCGAGCGAAGCCAACGAGAGACGGCGTCGACATCGCCCTGGGCAGGAGCAAACCGAGTGCGGTACTGCCCCGCAGTGAGGAACTTGCCGTACTGCGCGCTGCCTGGTGTGGAGACGGCGGTCGCCACCGCCGCGGCTGCGTCGGAGTCGCGGTTGGCCAGGTAGACGCGGAAGTCGACGCGGGCACTCGTGTCAGAAGCGCCCGACGTGGGCAAGGCCAGCGCCCACGGAGGAACGCTTCCCGGCAGAGCATGCTTGCCGTTGCCGGACGCCGCTACGCCTGATCCGGCGGTCGCTGCGCCGATCACTGCGGCCACACCGAGCACGGACACGACGGTTCGTGTGGAGAAGGACATAGAACCTCCAAAGAAGTTGGAGCTGGCCACCTGTCCCCGGTCCGGGTCGCCGATGCCGAATGGCCCATTCATTACAACTCATAGACCGTTTTGGCGGACCCTTTTGGACACCATGACTTCTCCGCGGCACTCGCATGATCACGGACTTCAGCTCCGTGCTCCCCGAGGCTCGTCGGCCAATCCCCGTGAGCGGCTCAACCCAGGCGCCGTCATGACATTGGCAGGCATCGCCGGACGGCGCTTGCACGGTCTCGACGGCGCGGCCCCGGTGCTCGTGCACGGCGTCCTCATGCCAGCCACCTTGAAGCCGGATGTGAGCCGACTCGTCAGAACGTGCTTGAGCGCACGACCCCTGCTGCAGGTTCGAACGCGTCGGAGATCCAACCGATGATGATGATGTTGACTGCGGCGCCGTCCGAGAGCGTCATGCGATCCATTCGTGCGTGCCCGCTCAACCGTGCTGGGTGGCAAGCGCCTCGAAGTTCTCGTACAACCCGGGCTCCCCGTGCTTTTCACGCAGCTTCATGGCGGCCGGCCCGACTCGGGACCACAGCCCTGAGACCCAGAGCCAGTCCAAGGCCAGGTCGACGTCCAGGATGCCGTTCTTGGTGAGCGTCCCGATGGTCTCGCACCAGTTGAGGATCCGGGACACGTGGAGGTCATCGGTCGATGCAGTCTCAGGGTCGAAGTCGTCCGCCCAGACAGTCTGTTGGGCTTCCTCGATTCCCATCGTGGAGCCCCACTGCGCCAACTGCACGAGCAGCATGCCGTCTTCTTTGTTCGCACGTCACCCTCCCTAGAAAGACCCCGAGCGACCGAAAATCACGCTACTCGTCACCCGACGCGGGGACCGCGTTTCGACAACCAAGGGACCGTCTGCGAATCAGGCCCCACGCAGTCGTGCGTCGTTGTCAGGTTGACGACGCCGCCCAGGGGAGTCCAACGGACAAGATGAGAAAGGGCTGGGCGCTCGCCGACCGCGGCCCTGGACGCGGCCCTCCCGCAGCTGGTCAGCGGGCAGACTGCGAAGGTCTGGCACGCCGGATGGCGATCGCGATGCCTGCGACTGCCACGACTGTGATGATCGCGAGCTCGGGCGCGCCGATACCAGAACCGAACACCAGGAAGATGACCGCGACAGCCATGAGCACCACGGTGATGCCCCTGATCAGGCGGCCCCACATCATCGTCGCCACTCCCGGATGAGCAGCACTTCGGGCGTCGGCGTCACGAAGCAGCGCAGCTCGTCACGGTCCATGTCGCTCATGGCTCATGCTTACCACTTGCCAACAGGTCACCACGGGGCAACGCGCTGGACGCCCGTCCTGGGCCAACTGACCCGCCGACAGGAGGCAAGATCCAATGACCCATGCTCGCCGGCTCGTGCGTCAGGCGGTCCACGCCGGCAGGTCGTGCATGATCACACGTTGAAGCGGAACTCCACTGAGTTCCCTCGTGAAGTAACATCAGACCATGAGCGACCTTCCGACCCGAGCAGCCTTGTACCTGCGCGTCTCGCTCGACGCCACGGGGGAGGGCCTAGCTGTGGACCGCCAGCGTGCCGACTGCCAGCGCATTGCCGAGGCCCGGGGCTGGCAGGTGGTCGCTGAGTACGTGGACAACTCCATCTCAGCCACGGACGCCCGGAAGTCCCGGCCGGGGTACGACGCGCTGGTGACGGCCTACGAGGCCCGGGAATTTGATGCTCTCCTGTGCTGGGACCTTGATCGGCTCACCCGCCAACCGCGGCAGCTGGAGGACTGGATCGACCGCGCCACGGGCAGAGAGCTGAAGCTCGTCACCGCCAACGGTGAGGCCGACCTGACCACTGACGGAGGGCGCACGTTCGCACGGATCAAGCTGGCGGTGGCCCGTGGTGAGGTGGAGCGCAAGTCGGCTCGCCAGAAGGCCGCCGCTCGCCAACGGTCGGAGCTGGGCAAGCCGCCGCTGGGGGTCCGGCTCACCGGGTACACGCCCGGTGGCGAGCTGGTGCCCGACGAGGCGGAGGTCGTCCGGGGCGTCTTCAAGCGTTTCCTAGCCGGGGAGTCGCTGAGGGGGATCACCCGATGGTTGGCCGAGGAGGGCGTCACCACCCGACACGGCATGCCGTGGAACCCGTCCTCGGTGCGAACCCTCCTGACCAACCCCCGCTATGCCGGACAGGCCGTGTACCAAGGAAAGATCACCGGCAAGCAGGGGACGTGGACGGCGCTCGTCACTGAGGAGGAGTTCGCCATCGTCCAAGGGCAACTGGCAGACCCCCGGCGCAAGACCGCTCGCACCGGGACCGACCGCAGACACCTCGGTGCCGGACTGTTCCTGTGCGGGACCTGCGGGGAGGCCACCCGGTCGTGGTCCGGCGGCCGGTATCGGTGCAGGAACGGATGCTTTGCCCGCACGATGGGTCCCATCGACACTCTGGTGGAGGGGGTCATGATGGAACGGCTGGCCCGCCCCGACCTGAGCGACCTGCTGCCGAGCCAGCCAGACACCGGGCCTCTAGCCACCGAGGTGAAGAAGCTGCGGGACAGGCTGGAGACCATTGAGGCCGACTACGACGCTGGGTACACAGACGGCCCCCGATACGCCACGGCTCGGGCCAAGGTGCTGGCCGAGCTAGAGGACCGGGAACGACGACTAGCGGCGAGAAGCGTCGGACGGGTTGCATCGTCCCTGCTTGGTTCGCAAGACCCGGCCGGGGCGTTCCGTTCCGCCAGCCTGATGCAGAAGCGAGCGGCCATCGATGCCCTACTGACGGTGACGCTGTACCCCGGAACCCACGGCAGCAGGAGGTTCGACCCTGAATCGGTCGTCGTGGGCTGGAAGGAGCAGTCGTGACATACACACTGCGAGTGGAGTGCGAGCACAAGGGCAAGGGCGCTCTGGAGAACGAGCCGCCCTGCCTCGTAAAGACCGTCGTCCATCACCCGTTCGCCCCCGGGACGTCCGCCGCCTCCGGGTGGCTGGAGTGGCGAGAATCTGGCGATGGGCTCCCCTCGGCGCGGGAGACGTACTACGGGGTGGCCCGCAAGCTTGGGAGGTTCGGGGCTCGCAAGTCGGACGGGTCCAACCTCGCCCCGTGGGAGCTGGTGCCCGACATGCCCGGCAACCGGTGGAACTTCCACTGCGTCGTGTGCGGCGAGTGGGTGCCCGTTCGTGACGTCAACGCCGATCCCATTTTCGCGGGACTCCGTGACGCTGGGATGCCGCGAATCAGCTTGGCATCGTTGAAGCGTCTCGTCGCTCACTGACCCGGAGTGTCGTTCCACCGTCTAGGGACTTGGACGGCTTAGATTGAACTCGTAACGCGGGCCTGACCGTGCATTTCGTGATGCACGGAGGCACCCCCAATGGGATGGACCCACGAGCGAGCCCGCCTCGCGACACTCTGCAAGACCCTGCCCCGCGACCACCCCGACGTGATCGCCGCCCGTAGAGCCATGCAGGCCGAGCAGTTGAGCGACCACATCAAGCGAGTGGTTGATGCCGCCCCACCGCTTACCCCGGCTCAGAATGCCAAGCTGGCTCGCATCCTCCGGGGCGGTGCGTGACGTGACCCGGGAATCCCTGTGCGCTCCAACAGGGGTCGGAGAAGGGGGCGACCCCAGCCCTCTGGTGAAGGCTGAGGCCAGCGGCGAATCCACTGCCATCATGAATGACCCCACCGACATCGGTCGGCTCGCCCGCCGTCGAGACTTCGCCCTTCTGGTGACGGCCGAGCGGTCGGACGGGGTGATGGTCAGCCAGCTGTACACCTCGCTCACGTCCGCAGAGCGAAAGGTCATGCGTGCCAAGGATCGCGGACTCTCAGCGTCCATGGTGCTCGTGCGAGTGTCACCCGTGGCACCCGTCACGCCGGAGGACTTGGCGTTGCTCCACGAGGAGCGCCGATCGTGACGCTGGATCGGGCCCTTCCGGGACGGTACATCGACCTGATCCGAGACGGGGTCAAGCCCAAAGACCTGCGAGCACAAGGAGATCGAGCCGTGTGGACTGCGCTGGTCAGGATCTCTGCCAGCGCCCAGCAGCGAGGCTGGGATGCGTGGGAGCTCCACCCGCTCATCGCTGATGACCCGCGGTCCAATCTGGGGCGTCAGATCAGGTTCCGCGCCACCGGACAGCCCCGGAAGGCCAAGGCCGTACAGGACCTGCTCGACGGTTCGTGGGAGAAGGCGTGGGAATGGCGCACGGGCCGCCCGGACGCCCTTACGTCGGAAGAGGTGGGCGATGAGGCCTGCGTCGAGCGGCCCTCCTCAAGTGCCTCGTGTCGGACGCCGACGAGGACTTGACGGACGGTGAACGGGCCGTCCTCGCCTACGCCGCCGAACAAGCCACGAAGAGGGGCATCTTCCGAGTGACCATCCCCGTCCGGGACTTTGACGCTGCCGGGATCCGAAAGTCGACGGTCCACCGGCTGCTGAAGGCCCTGACCGATAAGGGGCTGCTGAGCCTCGCTGTTCGTGGTCAGGCCGCTGGGAGTATCGAGAACCGTAGAGCCAACATCTACGAGCTCCCCTCTATGTACCGGGGAACCCGGTCTATGTCCCAGCCGGATCAGATCTATGTCCCACGCCCAGACGAGGCCCCTTATGTCCCACCCGCCAGATCTATGTCCCACGAGGACCAGTCCACCTCTGTGACAGCAGAGCCCGCCTTCGGGTTGGCGATCAACGGTACGGGCCCGAGCGAGGGCTCCCCGCCCGTGGACCTCAACGGGCTCAGCCGGCTACGTCGTGGCGACCCTGCCAGCATCGCGACTGTCCGAGCCTTGCTGGTCGAGCTGACAGGCAATCAGCAACTCCTCGAGGCGGAAGGAGGGGCGATGTGACGACCCCGGCCAAGGAACCCAACACGTACACGTTCTACATCGAGGGCATGACCCCTGACCTTGGGCTGGTGCTCTGTGACGTGATCCGCGCCTACGACGCATGGCAGCGGGGCGACCCCTTGCCCCACAACGTGATCCCGCTCCGTCCACGCCATCGATCCACCCCGCGACCAACTCCGCACATGAGCTCACATCCAAGCGAACCAGCCGAGGAGACCTGACCATGAATCAGCAACAGATCCCAGCCGTCCCGAGCGACCCAACCAGCGTGGAGGCGATGCGTCAGGAGGAGGCCATGTTCGCCACCATGCGGGAGTGCGAGTGCGGGGCCACCATGATGGGAGGCCAGAACTGGGGCGCCTGCACCGGGCACGAGACTGGATGCCCGGAGAACCCCTGACTGCTCGATGATCGACGAATGCACGCGCCGCCGGCAGGTGCGCACAGCACTAGGCTGCTTCGCATGGGCGAAAGGGAAGTGACCACAACAGCCGAGGCATCGGTGGGCGGCGGACCGTGGCCGTTCAAGGCCGGTCTTTCTAGGACAACGACGCGGCGGTGGACAGAGCGTGGCTTCGAAGCGCTGCAACCAGCTCTGGCTGCCGTCGGGGAAGAGGCACTGAGCGAGCGCTTGGAGGCCAACGAGGAGCTCGACGTTCTGGCGGCGCGTGCCGTCCCCGCAGCTGCCGAGTCCGCGAGTGCCGCCAAGCGTCAGTTGCTCGCCCGAGCGGTTAAGGCAGCCGTCCTCGACGACGCCAAGATCGACGAGTCGAGGTTGATCGTCGACGTCCTGCAACAGATCGACGTCGCCCACATTCGCTGCCTCGAGGCGGTCAAGCGCGCCGAGCAAGATGCGATTGCCAGCGGGGACATGGCCCCGACGGCCCGGGGGGCCGAGCGCGAGCTGACCGAGCAGGTGCGTGCTGTGGTTGCGACCTATCCGGCTCCGCTGGTCCAGCAGCTGCAGAGCCTTGGTCTCCTCGACGGCTCACTCACGTGGGACGGCGTTATGAGCGTCTCCGGCACGACGCTGTTCGGTGCCCAGATTTTGGACGACCTGCGGTCTGTGGAGGACTGAGCGTAGGGACCTGACCGCCGGTAAGGGGGTTCGCGGAGCTCTCGAGCACTATCGGCGGTACACAGCCCCGACAGTTCGCCTATCCCTCCCGGGTCACCCACCCGGGGTCTGCGGTGGTGACTGGGCGTCCTGCTGCCGACGCTGCCGCTTGTCCCGGCCCGTTGGGTCGCCGTGTCGCCGCTATCCCCGCACAGGACTGCACAGGGAGACTCGGCGACCTCTTCCTCTGGCGGCACCCCCCGGCTGACCCGCCGGCCCGGAATTCACGCTCAGAAGCTGCCCGGGTGGGCACCCGTGGGATACCCGAGGGGCACTCCTCGGACATCGTTATGCGCCAACACTGGCCGTTGTCGGCGGTCCGGGTTACTTTGGTGCTGTTGAGATTCGGTGATGGGCAAGGCTGAGGACCCGAGAGGGCAAGGCTGAGGACCCGGAGTCGGGTCCCGGTGAAGGGCAAGATTGAGGACCCGCAAGGGCAAGATCGAGGACCCCGACCCGGGCAAGGACAGCATCTCGCACGTTGGGCAGACTCCGTCCGCCAGTCCCTTACTGGGACGGCCAGCGTTGAGCCGCCGACGTTTTCCCCTTGTCGCATGTTCGCTGCGCCCGGGCCGTTCACCGGCCACCGTCGGCGCGGCAGGAAACCGAGGATCCATCATGTCTCTGCGAACTCAGCGGGTGGAGCTGCTCTCCAAGGCCCGCCTCATCGCCACCAAGGCCGGAGACGACGGCCGCGACCTGACCGATACCGAGCACCACGAGGTGGAAGGCCTGCTGCGGCAGGTGGACGAGCTCGATGTCCGGATCGCCAAGGCCGACGCCCCGGACAGCGCCAAGAGCGTGCTGACCCGGATCGGCACCCTGACCCACCCCGAACGGGACGGGCTTCCCTCGGGTGGGAGCGGCCTGTGGGACGAGGACACCAAGAGCCGGGTGCTCGCGGCTGTCCAGTCCAAGGCCCCCATCCGCACCCTCGTATCCAACACCCGGTTCAAGGCCGCGATCGGCGCAACCACCCTGCTGCCGACCACCGGAGAGGCGGTGTCCCCCACGCCGCCCGGCACCGGAGCCGTGCTGCTCCGGGAGTTCTTCCTCCCGGCCAACGCCACCGGCCCCACCCAGCGCATCTACCAGATGGGCGCCGCCACCGCGGCCGTCGTGGCCGAAGCGGCCCAGAAGCCAGACTCCGGGCTCACCGTCACCCCGATCGACAAGCCGCTCATCAAGATCGCGTCCGTCACCAAGCTCACCGACGAGCTGCTGGAGGACGCCGGCTTCCTGATGCAGTTCATCCAAGCCGAGGTGGTGCTCGGCACCCTCCGCAAGGAGAACGCCGAGATCGTCACGACCATCAACGGGGCCTCCGGGATCATGACGGCCACCGGCACGCTGGCCACCGCCATCGACGTGCTCGCCGGGGCCATCGGCTCCACCGAGGCCCTCAACGGAGTCACCCCCAAGGCGCTGCTCATCAACCCGACCAACCTCGCCACCATGCGAACCCAGAAAGCCTCCACGGGCGGCAGCTACTTCATCGAGCCGTTCGGCACCGGACCGTCCACCCTGCACGGGGTGCCCCTCTATCCCACCGCCTCCGTAGCCGCTGGGACGGCCTTCCTTCTCACCGAAGGGTTCGGCGTCTTCTACACCCGCGACCGGGGCATTCAGGTGGACATCGGACTGGACGGCGGGGACTTCAGCTCCAACCTCCAGACCCTCCGCGTGGAGGAACGGGTGCTCCCTGCAGTCACGAGGCCCGCACTCGTCACCAAGGTGACGCTGACCTGACCGGTCCCGGGGCGCGCTCTCAAACTCCCTTTCCAGTGCGCCCTGTTGCTGGCACAGGGGTCCGGCTCTGAGGCTGGGCGAGGGCCTTCATCGGCAAGGGTTCCTGCCCGTAGCTCGCTGGACCAAACCAAGGGGCACCCGCCTACGCGTCCGGGTGTCCCTTGGTGCTGGCGCGGACCACCTTCCGGGACGGCGAGTGGCGGGTGTCGAAAGAAAGCCACGATAATCGGCACATGGCCTATCGCGGCTATGGTCGCGACGTGGACCTCAGACAACAAGTTCTCCAGACCCGAACGAGCGTGGACGGCTGGGTTCACCGTGGCCGATCGCTTGAGACTCCGCAGCCGGGTTCCGAACTCCAGTCAGACGACGCGATCTGGCCGAAGCGCCCGGCTTCGGAGACCGCTCGTGTCGCCTTGGTAGCCGCCAGTGAGCATCTTCAGTTGGCCTCTCAGGTGGTTGATGGACCTCGCGGGTACGCCTCGGCCCTACACACTGTGCTTCGAGGTGCGCTAGTCGGTGCGGTCACCGCCGTCTGGGTGGTCGGCCCCGATGACGATCACGAGCGGCAGCAGAGGGGTCTCAGACTCGCTTGGGAGTGGTATCGAAGGTTGGCGCAGTACGACCAGAAGTCCCGACCCGACTGTCCATCGCGCGACCTCGATAGGCTCGACCGACAGATCAGGGACCTGAAACAGCGGCAGGACGGAGTACGTGCGCTCTGGGAAGGAACGCCGACGTTGGGTCCGAGGCAGGAGTCCAAAGACACGGATCGGATCGAGTGGGTGGCGGACTTCCTGTTCTCCAATGACCCTGCCAAAGCAACGAGTCTCCGCCGTCACTGGAGCTCACTGTCCGGGGATGCGCATGCGCTGGGTTGGCAACTCGTCAGACGACGCACCTCACCGTTGGTGCGTGAGGCTGGCGGGCTCCGGGCGACGATCGCTGAGGCCGGGATAGAACAGATCGCGGACCCGTACCTTGCGGCGTACGCCGTTCTGGCACGGGGATGGGCCTTCTTTGACCAAAGGTGCGAAGGCCCATAACCGATCGATCTCTCTGCCTCACACGGACTCTCGGCGTGTCTGGGAGACCCTGAGTCTGCGGGCCGGAGACCATAGCCCTCATGGACTGGTCAGGGGTTTGGACGACACTCGTCGGCGGGGTTCTGGCCATCGGTGGAGGCTTCGCGGGGCAGTGGTGGTCGGAGCGCAAGACAGCTGCCCGCGAGCTTCGGGAACGGGAGCACGAACGCGAAGTATGGGCGAGAAGCCTCCGGTATGAGGCGCACGTTGCCTTCCTCGCGGAGTATGACCGCCGGTACGACATCGTGAGAGCTGCCAAGGGGATGCCCGACGATGGCTCGGAAGCCCCAGAGGACTTCTTAGTCCCCCTGTGGGACCGATACCAATCAGTCCGGCTGGTTTGCACAGAGCGGACCGCCAGTGCCGGTGAGCGTGCTCGCGCTGCTCTGGACGCCTACACCTTCCGCGATGGGATGTGGGAGCACGTGGATTATGAGAGGGACAGGTATCTCGCAGCGGTGCGCGAGGAGTTTGGGCTTCCGCCGGTGCCTATCATGGGTGACTGACCAGTCGTCAAGCTCGATGCCCGCGCACCCTGCTCCGCGCTCGATACGCTTACCGCCAGACTGTTGCGTCAGTCAGACGCCAGCCGCCTTCACGGCTTCTGCGGCCCCTCGGACCAGCGCCGCACCAACAGCGAAGACTTGAGAGCACTTGTCTGCGACATCGTCAGGAGTTCGATGAACGCGGCCCATCGACCCGGAGGCCGGGTCCACCAAATCCATTTCGTGAGCGATCTTGTTTCGGGCAATAAAGAACTCATCCAAGCTCTCCAAGTCCGCGTCCGGCACGGCGGAATTGGCGATGCCAAGCGTATTACGCACCCTGACCTTCAGGTCAGAACTCCCTTGAAAACTCGCTCTTGTGCGCTCTGCAAGGTAGAGGTCAAGTAAACCTTGTGAAGCGTTAACCGACAGAACCGCCGAACGAAACGTATCCGAGACACTTGGCTTTGACATCTGCCCCTTCAGGTACTGCTCGAACTGCGCTCGGGCCCCCGTACCTTGGCGGCAGGCCACCTGCCGCCCCACGTCGTTCACGAGTCGCTTCATGCTCGCATCCAACCCAGCTGACGTAAGGACGATGGCCGAGCGGACTACCTCAAGCTCGACCCTAGACATCCGCCCTTTAGTAGACGGATTCCCCGCTCGACGGGTCTCATCCAGCACCTCCACGGCAGCGAAGAGCCCAGCCACACTGAGGTGTGCTCGCCCGAGTATGCGATAGGCAGGCCTCACCAGCGGAGCGCGGCCCGTCGGACCGGGGGGCATATTCCCGACCCCGGCATTGGTGCTCATTTGACGCTCTTGCCAGCAGTCGTTGTTTGGAAGCGGAACTCCACGACGTCGCCGTCAGCCATGACGTACTCCTTGCCCTCGATGCGCACCTTGCCGGCCGCCTTCGCGGCGTTCATGTTGCCCGCGGCCACGAGATCGTCGAACGACACGACCTCGGCCTTGATGAAGCCGCGCTGGAAGTCGGTGTGGATCACGCCGGCGGCCTGCGGAGCAGTCCAGCCCTTGCCGATGGTCCAGGCGCGCGACTCCTTGGGGCCGGCCGTCAGGTAGGTCTGCAGGCCGAGCGTGTGGAAGCCGGTACGGGCCAGCTGGTCGAGGCCCGACTCCTCGGCGCCGAAGCTCTGCAGCAGCTCGAGCGCCTCGTCGGGCTCCATCTCCATCAGGTCCATCTCGAGCTTGGCGTTGAGGAAGACCGAGTCGGCCGGGGCGGCGAGCTCGCGCAGCGACGCCTGCAGCTCGGCGTCGGCGAGCTGGTCCTCGTCGAGGTTGAAGACGTAGATGAAGGGCTTGGTCGTCAGCAGACCGAGCGACTTCGCCTCGGCCAGGTCGACCCCCGCGGCCGGCCCGGCGGCATACAGCGTGTGACCCTCCTCGAGAACCTTCTGCGCGGCCTGCGCAAGCTCGAGGGAGGCCTTCTTGTCCTTGTTGATCCGCGCTTCCTTCTCGAGGCGGGGCACGGCCTTCTCGAGGGTCTGCAGGTCGGCGAGGATGAGCTCGGTGTGGATGGTCTCGATGTCGCTGGCCGGGCTGACCTTGCCGTCGACGTGGACGACGTCGCCGTCCTCGAAGGCCCGGACGACCTGGCAGATCGCGTCGGCCTCGCGGATGTTGGCGAGGAACTTGTTGCCGAGCCCCTCCCCCTCCGACGCGCCGCGGACGATGCCGGCGATGTCGACGAAGCTGACCGTGGCGGGCAGGACCTTGTCGGAGCTGAAGATCTCGGCGAGCACCGTGAGCCGCGAGTCCGGCAGCGGCACGACCCCGACGTTGGGCTCGATCGTCGCGAACGGGTAGTTCGCCGCGAGCACGTTGTTCTTGGTCAGCGCGTTGAAGAGCGTCGACTTGCCGACGTTGGGGAGACCGACGATTCCGATGGTGAGTGCCACGAGGACAAGAGTTTAGTGGCGATCGCGCGCTCGCCCGACCACGAGGGCGTATGCCGTCCCGTCGGGCTCACGGCAGCGTCCACTCCCAGCCGGGCTGCCAGTCGAACGGCGCGACGACGAGGCGCTCGAGCGGCATGCCGTCGAGGACGTGCTGCAGCGCCCAGCGGGTGGCCGAGTGCGCGATGACGAGCACCCGCTCGCCGTCATGGTCGCGGCGCAGGTCGGCCAGAAAGCCAGCCGTCGCCTCGACGACGTCGCGGTAGCTCTGCCCGCCGCCCGGAAAGGGCGCGTTGACGTGGTCGAGACGGACGCGTTCGAGCTCGGCGACCGGGCAGCCGTTGAGCGCGCCGTAGTCGCACTCGCGCAAGCGCGCGTCGTGGTGAATCGGGACGTCGCTGCCGCCATACGCGAGGTGCGCCGTCTCGACGGCGCGGGCCAGGTCGGAGGTGTAGACAGCGGCGAACCCGCCAGCCGGGCGCCGCTGCCCCAGCTCGACGGCGAGGTGGCGTCCCTGCTCCGACAGCCGTCCGGGCAGCCAGCCGGTCGCGATGCCCGCCTCGTTGTCCTCGGTGATCGAGTGCGTCTCGTAGACGAGCTTCAGGCTCACGTGCGCTCCCCGTCAGCGCGGCATGCGCACGCCACAGAGCTGGCGCGACTGGGCCACGAGGTTGCCCGCGGAGTCCCAGATCACGGCGTCCTCCTCCATCATCCCGCCGCCGAGGGTGTCGCTGCCGAGGCTCACCTGCAGCCAGCCCGGCTCGGGCCGACGCCGCACGTGGCCGGTGAACTCCAGCGTGGGGGTCCAGCCGAAGAGCCCGAGGTCGAAGGCGACGGGCGGCAGGGCATCGAGCGCCATCATCAACATCGTCGTGTCAGGCTGGCGGCCGTCGCGCAGCCGCAGCCAGCCCCGCATGACCCCGCGCATCGACGGCTTGCCGAGCGCCCAGCCGGCGGTGCTCGGGTCGAGGCGAAGGTCGAGCCGCTCGAGGAACTTCGCGTTGGCGAGGAAGTCGGGAGGTGCCTGCTCGGCCGAGACGCACTGCTCGGGCGGCGGCATCCCGGGCGGTGCGGCCTGGCGCTGCACGTCCAGGTCGGTCAGGTTGCCGAAGGAGCCGATGGCGCGCATCCGCTCGACCCGCCGGCCGTCGTCGCCGGTCTGGTGGATCGTCATCTGGCCGGTGGACAGCTTGCGCCCGCAGCGCATCACCTCGGTCGTGACGGTGAAGGGCCCGGGCAGCGATGCGGTCATGAAGTAGGCCGAGAGCACGACCGGGTCGACGTGCTCCGTCGTCTCGGTCGGGTCGGCCGCGAGGTGGCGGCCGAGCGCGCCCAGCGCGGCGGCCATGACCATGCCGCCGTTGACGGCGTTGCCGATCATCCACCCCTCGTGGAAGATCCCGTGCCACTGCGTGGGGTCGTCGCCCGCCTCGAGCCGGGTCGCGTCGTCGTACTCGCTCACGGACAAGGTGTAACAGACGTCGCCGACGCCCGAGGGGACCGCCGTGTATGCCGTCCGCCACCTCCAGGGTCGGCCCCGCCGCGTGCCGGCTGTCGTAGGCCGTCTGGCCGGGTGTCGCGCCGACGCGCTGTCGGCGGCATCTGGGACGGTGCTCGCATGGACCTCACCGCTCTGCTCGTCGGGCTCGTCGTCGGCGCCCTCGTCGGTGGGCTGCTCGCGTGGCTCTCGGCCCGCTCGGCCCTGCTCGCACGTTCGGCCGGCGCAGAGGCCGAGCGCGACGTCCTGCGTGAGCGGGTGTCCGACCTCGAGACGGCCCGGCAGGTCGACGACACGACGGCGAGCCTGCTGGCACCGCTGCGCGACACGATCGGCCGGGTCGAGCTGCAGGTCGGCGCGCTCGAGCGGGACCGCTCGCTGCAGTTCGGCCAGCTCGGCGAGCGCCTGACCGAGGTGAGCCGCTCCACCGAGTCGCTTCGCTCCGAGACGGCGACCCTCGCCACGGCGCTCAACGCCTCCACCGTGCGCGGCGCGTGGGGTGAGGTCCAGCTGCGGCGCGTGCTGGAGCTCGCGGGCCTGATCGCGCGCTGCGACTTCGACGAACAGGTCACGAGCGTCAGCCGGCACGGCGCGACCGTTCGGCCGGACGCCGTCATCAACCTTCCCGGGGGCCGGCACGTCGTCGTCGACTCGAAGGCCCCGATGGCGCACTTCCTGCAGGCGCACGGCGAGACCGTGTCCGAGGTCGAGCGCGCAGAGCTGCTCGCCGCGCACGCCACCTCGCTCCGGCGTCACGTCGAGGGACTCGCCGCCAAGGCGTACTGGACCGCCTTCACCCGCTCCCCCGAGGTCGTCATCTGCTTCGTCCCCGGTGAGGCGATCCTCGCGACCGCCCTGTCCGACGACCCCGGACTCTACGAGCACGCGCTCTCGCGCAAGGTCGTCCTCGCCTCCCCCGGGACCCTCTTCGCCGTGCTGCGCACCATCGGCGCCATCTGGCAGCAGGACGCGCTCGAGCAGAATGCCCGCGAGCTGCTCGCCATCGGCCAGGACCTCTACGCGCGCCTGACGACGCTCGGCGGTCACGTCACCACGATGGGCCAGTCCCTGTCGCGTTCGGTCGAGCAGTACAACAAGTTCGTCGGCACGCTCGAGTCGCGGGTCCTCGTCACGGCGCGACGCATGCACGAGCTGCACCTGACTGCCGAGCAACCGCCGGCGCTGCAGCCGCTCGAGGTGGCCCCCCGCTCGCTGAGCGCAGCGGAGCTGACCGACGAACTCGGGCGCACCGCCCGCGACGAGGACTACCTCCAACGCGAGTCCCGGGCGCTCCTCCCGGGGGATGAGCAGGCGTCGGCCTGAGCGGCCTTCGGCCTCAGTGCAGCGAGCCGGAGTCCTCGAAGGCGGCGTCGTGGCGAACGGTGCCGGCGTCCTCGCCCTTGCGCGCCTTGAGGTCGCGGCGCAGCTCGTTGGGCAGCGAGAAGAGCAGCGACTCCTCCGCCGCGACGACGGCCTCCACCTCGCCGTAGCCCCGCTCGGCCAGCCAGGCCAGCACGTCGCGGACAAGCACCTCGGGCACGCTCGCCCCGGACGTCACCCCGACGGTGCTCACGCCCTCGAGCCACTCGGGCTGGATCTCCTCGGCGAAGTCCACGAGGTGGCCGTCACGGGCGCCGTGCTCGAGCGCGACCTCGACGAGACGCACGGAGTTCGAGGAGTTGCGCGACCCCACGACGATCATCAGGTCGGTGTCCTTGGCCATCTGCTTCACGGCGAGCTGACGGTTCTGGGTGGCGTAGCAGATGTCGTCGGACGGGGGGCTCTGCAGGGCGGGGAACTTCTCCTTGAGCCGAGCCACCGTCTGCATCGTCTCGTCGACCGAGAGGGTGGTCTGGGAGAGCCAGACGACCTTCTCCGGGTCGCGCACGGTGACGTTGTCGACGTCGTCCGGACCGTCGACCAGCGTGATGTGCTCGGGCGCCTCACCCGAGGTGCCGACGACCTCCTCGTGGCCCTCGTGCCCGATGAGCAGGATGTCGAAGTCGTCGTCGGCGAAGCGCACGGCTTCCCGGTGCACCTTGGTCACGAGGGGACACGTGGCGTCGATGGTCTTGAGGCTTCGGGCTTTCGCCTCCTCGTGGACCACGGGGGCCACGCCGTGCGCCGAGAAGATGACGGTGGCGCCCTCGGGCACCTCGTCCGTCTCGTCGACGAAGATGGCGCCACGCTTCTCGAGGGTGTTGACGACGTGCTTGTTGTGCACGATCTGCTTGCGGACGTAGACGGGCGGGCCGTAGAGCTCCAGCGCCTTCTCGACGGTCACCACGGCCCGGTCGACACCGGCGCAATAGCCGCGTGGCGCCGCGAGGAGGACCCTCTTGTCGGAGGACTGGTCGGTTGGCTCGCTCATGGCCTCATCGTACGTGGCGACCTGCCGCCCTCCCGATTCGCCGCTCGCCCGGCGACCCGCCCCCACCGCTCGAGCACAGCAGGCCCCGGCACGCCGCGACCCCGTGGCGGCGCCGGATCGAATGGATTGCTCCTAGGGCGCCGCCGGCGACCCATGCCATCGACCGGGGCCGCCCGAGTGCGAGGTGGTCGGCGACCCAAGCTGCGACCTGTTGGGCCCCGGCAGTCACCACGCCGACGCAAGCGACGCGCCGGGGGGCCGCAACACCTTTAGGGTGGCGCGGTGAGCATGACCAGCCCGATGCCCGACAAGGCGGCCGACACGACCGCCGAGCAGCCGTGGCCGGTCCGCGTCCTCAGCCTCAAGATCAGCGACTACGTCGACCGGATGAGCCAGCTGTGGGTCGAGGGGCAGGTCGTGCAGTTCAACCCCCGCGGTGGCACGGCGTTCCTCACCCTCCGCGACCCCGACGTCGACATGTCGCTGTCGGTCTCCGTGCCGATGAACGCCGTCAACGCCATGCCGATCCCCCTCGCGCAGGGCGCCCGGGTCGTCCTGCAGGCCAAACCCACCTTCTGGACCAAGCGCGGCACGCTCCAGCTCGAGGCGCGCCAGATCCGGCCCGTCGGCATCGGCGACCTGCTGGCCCGCGTCGAGATCCTCAAGCGCACCCTCGCAGCCGAGGGCGTCTTCGATGCACAGCACAAGCGACCCATCCCCTTCCTGCCGCACCGCGTCGGGCTCATCACCGGCCGCAACTCCGCTGCCGAGAAGGACGTCGTCGAGAACGCCCGGCGCCGTTGGCCCGCAGTGGTCTTCGAGATCCGCGAGGTGGCGGTGCAGGGCTCGACGGCTGTGACCGAGGTCGTCGAGGCGCTGCGAGAACTCGACGCCATGACCGCCGTCGACGTCATCGTCATCGCGCGGGGCGGCGGTGCGCTCGAGGAGCTGCTCCCCTTCTCCAACGAGGCGATGATCCGGGCTGTCGCCTCGGCCCGCACCCCGGTCATCAGCGCGATCGGGCACGACGTCGACACGCCCCTGCTCGACCTCGTGGCGGACTGGCGCGCCTCCACGCCCACCGACGCCGGCAAGAAGGTCGTCCCCGATGCCGCGCACGAGCAGGCCCTCGTGGCAACAGCCCGCGACCGCGTGCGCCGAGCGCTCGTCCGCCGAGTGGAGAGCGAGCGGTCCGGGCTGCGGTCCCTCGTGTCGCGTCCGGTCATGGCCGACCCGGTCGCCCTGGTGCGCGTGCGACGCCAGGAGGTGGCTTCCCTCCGCGCCCGGGCCACGACCCGCATCGAGGCGCGTCTGCACCGCGCCGCCGACCAGGCCGAGCACCTGCGCCGCCAGGTCGTCGCCCTCTCACCGCAGTCGACCCTCGAGCGGGGGTATGCCGTGGTCCAGCACCGCGACGGACGCATCGTCATGGACCAGGACGACGTCGGGGTCGGCGAGCTGTTGCGGGTCCGGGTCGCCCGGGGCGACTTCGGTGTGCGGCCGGTCAGCGCCGGTGCAGAGGACGCCCCGTCCGAGGCACCGACCCGCAAGACCACCTCGAAGACGACGGGCAGCACTGGCACGAAGCCGGCGTCGGCTCGCAACCCTCGGTCGAGCGCCAAGGCGGCCGCGCCGGCCGCCACTCCCGCCAGCACGCCGAAGGCGGCCGCGGGCGAGGACGGCACGACGTCGTAGGGTGACGCCATGGCTGACTCGACGACGACCGACGGCTCCTTCCCCGACATCGCGGGGATGCGCTACGAGGACGCCCGCGAGGAGCTCATCGCGATCGTGGCCAAGCTCGAGGCCGGGCAGGCGCCGCTCGAGGAGTCGATGCACCTGTGGCGCCGGGGCGAGGCGCTGGCCACGCACTGCGCGAACTGGCTCGACGGGGCGCAGGCCGAGATCGAGCGGGCCACTCGTCCCGCGCCCCCGGCACAGGAGCTGCACGCGGACGACGAGATCTTCGATGAGGACGACCAGTCCTGACCCAGCCGGTCGGTCTCTTGGTCGGCCGGTCGGTTTGTCAGCCGGTCAGCCGCTGGTGGACGGTGACGGCGTCACACCAGCGGCCGGCGTCACCGGTGCGAGCGCGGCGACGAAGGCCTTGAGCTCGTCCTCCGGGGCGGTGCCGCTCGCCACCAGGGTCAGCCCCTTGGGGCCCTGGCCCCGCAGGACGTAGGCGAGCTGGCGCGCGTCGCTCGCGACGAACTTCTCGAAGGTCCGTCCCGACACCGTAACCGTCCCACCGGCCTTGCCGTCGTTGACCGACCGGGCCAGCCAGCCGGGCGTCACGCCCACGGCCTGCTTGAGGGCGATGTCGGCGCCGCTCGGCGTCGTCCACACCGTCGTGAAGGTTGGGACCTGCTCGGTGCCCGGGGCGTAGGTCGCGACCGTCGGCATCCAGCCGTCCCCGAGGTTGCGGGGAAGCTGCACGGGCCAGGTGGTCTGCGCGGCGACCTGGCCGGCCTTGGCTGCGGCGTCGACGGCCGGCCGCTGCACCTGGGAGATCCTCGGGACGATGGCGACGAGTGCGAGCACGAACAGCGCGATGACGAACATCGAACGGAACATGTTGGGGAAGCTCCCCAAGGAGTACCGGCTGGCGGGCGCCGCCGCCGGCTCGGCCGCCGGCCGGTCCGCCGGCTCGGCCGCCGGCTCCGTCACCGGCTCCGCGGGGCTCGCCTCCGCAGACGGTGGCGGCTGGGCGCTCTCGGACGCGGGTGTCGACGGGGTCGACGGGGTGCTCATGCTCCCATCGTCCCCGACTACCGGACGGCGTCCAAACCTGGGGGCCGCCACCGCTAGGCTGGCGCGGACTCGTTCTGCGCCGACGGAGGACCTTTGATGAAGCACAGCCAGCCGGATCGCAACCTCGCTCTCGAGCTGGTACGAGTGACAGAGGCAGCCGCCATGGCTGGGGGCCGGTGGGTCGGACGCGGCGAGAAGAACAAGGCCGACGGCGCGGCCGTCGAGGCGATGCGGGCGATGATCTCGACGGTCAGCATGCGCGGTGTCGTCGTCATCGGTGAGGGCGAGAAAGACAACGCCCCGATGCTCTTCAACGGCGAGCAGGTCGGCGACGGCACCGGTCCGGAGGTCGACGTGGCTGTCGACCCGATCGACGGCACGACCCTGACCGCCAAGGGCATGAACAACGCGGTCGCCGTCATGGCGGTCGCCAACCGGGGCGCGATGTACGACCCCTCCGCGGTGTTCTACATGGACAAGATCGCGACCGGCCCCGAGGCCGCCGACGTCGTCGACATCCGTCTCCCCGTCGCCGAGAACATCCGCCGCATCGCCAAGGCCAAGAAGGAGACCCCGGCTGACGTCACCGTGGTGATGCTCGACCGCCCCCGCCACGAGGGGCTGGCCGAGGAGATTCGAGCCACCGGCGCCCGCATCCGCTACATCGTCGACGGCGACGTCGCCGGCGCGGTCATGGCGGCCCGGCCCAACACCGGTGTAGACCTGCTGCTCGGCATCGGCGGTACGCCGGAGGGGATCATCGCGGCGTGCGCGATCAAGTGCACGGGCGGCGTGATCCAGGGTCGGCTCTGGCCCAAGGACGACGCGGAGCGCCAGAAGGCCATCGACGCCGGCCACGACCTCGATCGGGTCCTGTCCACCGACGACCTCGTGACCGGCGAGTGCTTCTTCGTGGCGACCGGGATCACCGACGGCGAGCTGCTGCGCGGCGTGCGCTACGGCGCCAAGTCGGCGCGCACCAACTCCCTCGTCATGCGCTCGCGCAGCGGCACCATCCGCACCATCGACAGCGAGCACCGGTTCGACCGGCCCGGCTGGTTCGGCAGCACCGACATGATCGACGTCTGAGGAGCCACCTGGTGACCGACTCCGCCGCCAAGGCCCGCACCCTCGTCGTCGGCGAGGCGCTCGTCGACGCCGTGACCACCCCGAGTGGGACCACCCTCGAGCACGTGGGCGGAAGCCCAGCCAACGTCGCCTTCGGGCTCGCCGCCCTCGAGCACCCCGTCGACCTCGCGACATGGATCGCGACCGACGAGCGGGGTCGCCGCATCGAGGACGTGTGCCGTCACCGCGGCGTCGCGCTGACGCCCGGTTCCCAGGGCGCTCCCTTCACCTCCGTCGCGCACGCGACGCTCGACGAGCTCGGCGCTGCCACCTACGTGTTCGACCTCGAGTGGCAGGTGGCCTCGGTGCCCGGCCTCACGGCATACGGCCACGTCCACACCGGGAGCATCGGGGCCGTGCTGGAGCCCGGCGGGGAGCAGGTGCGCGAGATCGTGGCCGCCGCCCGCGAGCTGGGGGCCACCACCTCCTACGACCCGAACGCCCGCCCCGCCCTGATGGGACGTCCGGAGCAGGCACGGCGCGTCATCGAGGCCTCGATCGCGCTCTCCGACGTCGTCAAGGTCAGCGACGAGGACATCGCCTGGCTGTGCCCGGGTCAGCCGCTCGACGACGTCGTCCAGGCCTGGGGTGCGCTCGGCCCGGCGCTCGTCGTCGTCACCCGCGGCGGCGAGGGCGCCGTCGTCCGAGTGACTCGCACCGGGGAGCAGCGGGCGCTCGCGGCACCCGCCGTCCAGGTGGTCGACACCGTCGGTGCCGGCGACTCCTTCATGGCTGGGTTGCTCTCCGGACTGCTCGACGCCGGCCTGCTCGGCGGACCGTCGGCCAGGGACCGGTTGCGGACTGCGCACCTCGCGTCCGTGACGCCCGCCGTGGAGCGGGCCCTGTGCACCGCTGCCCTCACCGTCGCGCGCGCCGGCGCCCATGCGCCGGCGCGAATGGACCTGCCCTGAGGACAAATCAGGCATTCGACAAGAGTCGGCGGCTCGGGCACGATTCTGCCGGAACCCCCGGGTAGGTTTGGCCGGTGGTTCACCCAGACGCCCCGTGCGGGGCGCTCTCATGTGAGGAAACCTCGTGCCCGACCCAACCCCTCCACGCCGTTCCATAGGTCCCTACGAGCGGAGCCTGATCGACAGCCGCGCCAGCCGCAAGGCGCTCGAGTCCAAGATCTCCGCTGCGCGGCGCAAGCGCCTGATCGCCGCCGTGCTCGGCGTCGTGCTCCTCGCCGGCGTGGGCGTCGGCGGCTTCCTCTGGTGGTCGGGACGTGACGTCTCGCCGCTCGCCGCGCTCACCGCGACACCGGGGACGTCATGTCCTGACCGGACGCCGGTCTCGCTATGGGTGTCCGAGGCCGCACAGCCGGCCGTGCTGGCCCTTGCCAAGGAGTTCCAGTCGGGCCCGAAGTCCCCGTGCGTCGACTATGTCGTCACGGGCAAGACCCCCATCGAGGCCATGATCGGACTCGGGCAGGGCCAGCCGGGCCGGCCCGACGCGTGGATCCCGGACTCCGCGCGCTGGCTCGAGCGGGTCAACGCCACCGCCAAGCTCAACGCCAAGCCTTCGAGCCCCTTCGCGAAGAGCCCCCTCGTCATCGCGATGGATCCTGAGCGGGTCGCCACGCTGGAGCGCCAGCCCAGCTGGCTCGAGCTGCTGACGTCCGACAGCCCGATCCGGATGAGCGACCCGCGGTCCACGACGGCCGGCATGCTGACGCTCGCGTCGGCCCTGCCGGAGCTGCCCCAGACGCAGGGGCGCATCGTCATGCCGACGCTCGCCAAGAGCTCCGCGCCCTCGGTCGACGACCTCTTCAGCGCCCACAACGCCGATCCCGGGTCGGCGTCGGCCTTCCCCGTGGCCGAGGCCGACCTCATCGACCACAACCGGCTCTACCCCGCGCAGCGGATGGTGTCCGTGACGCCCAGCGAGGGAACCCCGGCCTTCGAGTTCTCGCTCGTCAACGTGGCCACCGACCCGGTCCGTGACCAGGCCGTCGAGCTGCTCCGCTCCTACCTGACGACGCCGGCCGCCGCGAAGGTTCTCGCGCAGTACGGCATCCGCTCGACCTCCGCGCCGGTCACCATGCCCACCCCACAGGGGAGCGTCGGCGACGTGCGGATCGGCCCCACGCCGGATGCCACTGCGGTCGCCGCCGCCACCGACGCCTGGCAGGCCGCCACGACCGACTTCTCGATCCTGTCCGTGTTCGACGTCTCAGGGTCCATGAAAGCGAAGCTCGGCGACACCACCCGCATGGCGATCACCCAGGAGGCCGCCGGCATCGCCCTGGCCGCGCTGCCCAGGACGACGAAGCTGGGCCTCTGGGAGTTCTCCATCGAGCAGGGCGGCCCAGGCCAGGACTGGCGCGAGCTCGCCCCGATCGGATCTCTCGACGACGACAGCCACCGGGCCGTCGTCGCCACCGCTGTCGGCGCTCTCGGCAAGAACGTCGGGGGCGGCACCGGCCTGTACGACACGATCTGGGCGGCATACCAGCAGGCCGAGCGACAGTACGACCCCGACCGCGTCAACGCCGTCGTCATCCTCACCGACGGGCGCAACGACGACCCGCAGGGCATCTCGCTCGAGCAGCTGAAGGCCAACCTGGCCGCGGCCAGCGACCCCGAACGGCCGATTGCGGTGACCACGATCGGCATCGGCCCGGACGTCGATCCCAAGGCGCTGACGCAGATCTCCAGGATGACCCACTCCGACTTCTACGCGGCGCCCAGGCCGGCCGACATGAAGACCGTGCTCGCGCGGGCTCTGTTCGACCACCAGTGCAAGGACGGGCGCTGCGTCTAGCGCGGACGCCTCGCGACGAAGGCCGTGACCCTCCGGAAGGGGTCACGGCCTTCGTAGTTCGGGCAGCGCGTCAGCCCTTGACAGCGCCGGACGTCATTCCGCGGATGAAGTACCGCTGTAGCGACAGGAACACGATGATCGGGACGATGATCGTGATGTAGCCGGCCGCCGGAATGAGCTCCCTCCCGGCGCCGGTCTGACCCTGCAAGCCCTGCAGGGCCACGGTGGCCACGGTGTTCTCGCCGCGCCCGAGGAAGATCAGGGCCACCAGCAGGTCGTTCCAGACCCAGAGGAACTGGAAGATCGCGAACGAGGCCAGCGCCGGATACGACATCGGCATGATGAGCCGCCAGAACGTGGTGAAGTGGCTTGCCCCGTCGATCTTCGCCGACTCGATGACGGCGACCGGGAGGCCGGACATGTAGGTGCGCAGGATGTAGATGGCGAGCGGCATGCCGAACCCGATGTGCGCGAGCCAGACCGCCAGGAAGGTGCCGTTCAGTCCCAAGCTCGAGTACAGCTTGACGAGCGGCACGAACGCCACCTGGTTGGGGACGACGAGGAGCGCGACGATGGTGACGAAGACGACGTCCCGGCCCTTCCACTGCATGAACGTGAAGGCGTAGGCGGCGAAGGCAGCGACGAGGATCGGGATCACCGTCGCCGGCACCGCCACGATGAGGCTGTTGAGGAACGCCTGGGCCATCGGGATGCCGGCCGCGTCCGAGGTGAGCACCGTCTTGTAGTTCGAGAGGGTCCACGAGGACCCGAAGGGGTTGAAGAACGCGGTCCACCACCCCGACGCGAACTGCTCGTCCCTGGGTCGGAACGAGTTGACGAGCATGCCGAGCGCCGGGATCATCCACGCGATGCAGAGGATCAGCAGCCCGATGCGCACCGGCCAGTTCGCCGTCCCCGAGCCCCTCCCCGGCTTGTTCGGCCCCTGCTTGACGAGCTGCGGCTCGTCGGCGGGAGTGCCTGTACCTGGCTGGAGCGTGGTGGTCATCGTGCTGCCTCCTCTGCCCTGAAGTGGCGGACCTGGTAGAGCAGGACCGGGATGACGGCAATCAGCAGGAGGACGACGATCGCGGCCGCGGCGCCGTTGTTGCCCTGCGTGTAGAGCTCGTCGTAGAAGAGCCTGGTGATCACATCGGTGTTGTAGGCGCCGTTGGTGGTGACGTACACGATGTCGAACACCTTCATGACCCCGATGAGGACCGTGATGAAGACGGTGACCACCGTCGGCCAGATCTGCGGGACGATGATGCTGAAGAAGATACGGCGCTCACCGGCCCCATCGATGCGGCCCGCCTCGACGGTGTCCTCCGGGACGCCCTTGATGGCGGCCGAGAGCAGCACCATGGAGAATCCGACCTGCGTCCAGATCAGGATGATCATGAGCAGCAGGCTGTTGAGGTGCAGGGTGCTCTGGCCGTACCAGAAGACGGGCGCCTTGCCGAAGAAGCCCAGGATGGCGTTGAGCATGCCGGTCTGCGGGGCGCCCTCGGGCTGGTAGTCGTAGATGGTGCGCCAGATGGTGGCCGCGCCCACCATGCTGATGGCCATGGGCAGGAAGATGAACGTCTTGGTCGTCTTCTCACCTCGCGCGCGGAGCCGGTCGGCCAGCACCGCGACACCCAGGCCGAGCACCACGGTCAGGGCCGGGACGATGATGATCCAGAGCACGTTGTTGAGGATGGTCTGCCAGAAGGTCTTCTGGTTGAAGAGATCCAGGTAGTTCTGGAAGCCGACGTAGGCCGTCGAGTCCTCGTTGGCGAAGCTGTACTGGATCGTCACGATGGCCGGGTAGATGAGATAGACGGCGATGGCGAGGATCGCCGGGCCCGCGAACATCCACGGTTTGACCCGGTCCTCCCAACGGCCCTTCAGCGACTCGGTCAGCTTGTTGAGGATCCAGAAGATGATGATGGCGCCACCGATGCCCCCGAGGACCGCGATCACCGCATTGACGACCTTGATGGCCATGGCACTTCCTCTCTCGATTGGGAGAAATGCGCTGTCGACTGCGAGGGCGACCTCTCGGTCACCCCCGCAGTCAGGCGGCGTCAGCTACCGGACTTGGGGAAGCTGTCGTCGATGTTGTTCAGCGTCGTGTCGAGGTCCTGCTGACCCGAGAGCCACTTGACCGGCTCGGTCCAGAAGCTACCGGCGCCGACCTTGGCGGGCATGGAGTCGGAGCCGTCGAAGCGGGCTGCCGACGCCTTGTAGAGCACGTCCGTGGCGATCTTCTGCAGCGTCTTGTTGGGCAGCAGCGAAACGTCGGCCGTCGTGTGCGGCGAGAACGCACCGTTCTTGGCCTGCTGGGTGCCGTTCTCCTTGCTGGCGATGAAGTTGCGCAGCTTGATCGAGCTGGGGTCGTTGTTGAACGTGGAGACGATGTCTCCGGCCACGAGCACCGAGTTCTCTCCCGCCGTCTTGGCCGGGAAGGGGAGGGGACCAGTCGCGGTGTCGAGATTGGCGATCACCGAGTCGGGGAAGCCGCCCTTGATCGCGACGAACGTCGCCTGCTTGAACAGGTAGCAGCCCGGAGGCTGGGTGAACAGGGCATTCCCACCGGTGAGGACCGCGGTCGCGGGAATGGCCTTGGTGCCACCCCGGACGTAGCCGTCGCCGAACGCGATCTTCTGGAAGTACTCCCAAGCCGGCTTGATCTCGGGGCTGTTGAACTTCAGCTGTCCCTTGACCCACTTGTCGTAGTTGTCGGGGCCGGCGACGCGCAGGACGAGGTCCTCGATCCAGTCGGTGATCGCCCACCCCGTGGCAGCCCCCGACTCGGCGGCGATGCACCACGGCGTCTTACCCTCGGACTTGATCTTCTGCGTCAGCGTCAGCAGGTCGTCCAGGGTGGCGGGAGCACTCAGCCCAGCTGCCTTGAACGCGGGCGCGTTGGTCCACAGGATGCTCTTGACGCTCACCTCGTTGGGGAGGCCGTAGACCTTGCCGTCCGCGCACGTGCCTGCCTGGACGAAGCCGGGGACGAGCGTCTGCTTGTCGGTGGCGACGGTGGCGTCGTCGAACGGGACGAGCTTCTTCTGCTTGGCGAGGTCGCACATGAGGCCGGGCTGGGGGAACAGGCCCACGTCGGGCGGGTTGCCGCCCTGGACCCGGGTGCGGATCTCGGTGTCCCACGATGCCGACTTGGTGAATTTCACCGTGATGTTGTTCTTCGCGGCCCACGCGGAGACGTCGGCCTTGAAGCCCGGCTCGGTGTCCGGCCCGAGGCCGTACATGACCTCGATGGTGCTCTTGCCGGGGCCACTGGCAGCCGAACCGTTGGATGTGGCGCCACCCGAGTTCGACGACAGACAGCCAGCGGCGAGACCGGCGACACCGATCCCCACGAGCGCTGTCACGGTTGACCTGCGATTGATCATGCCTGCTCCTCCTTGGAGGGTTGGGGGCTCCCTTGGCCCCAAAGCTGACCGGTCACGCTCATGCCGGTTTACTGGTCCCGGACGAGGCCGGGACTCTGCGACATTTCTCGAACCATGCGGTGTCACTCTCACCCAACACCAGTTGTGTGACAGCCGCCACATTCTTCGAAGACTTTGCCTCATTGTTATGACGCGCCGCAGGCGAAATGCCCCAAGCCCGCCCGCGCGGGAACCGGTCCATACCCCGTCCGGCTCCCGCGGTACCGTGAGCCCGGCGCCCTGAGAGCGCCACCGCAACGGCCGGGTTTCTTCCAGGAGCGAGTGTGACGGACTTCCAGTATCAGGACCTGCTGCCGATAGGCGCCGACGAGACGCCGTACCGGCTGCTGACCACCGAGGGCGTGCGCGCCGTCGACGGGCCAGGTGGGCGCACCTTCCTCGAGGTCCACCCGGAGGCGCTGCGGCTGCTCACGGAGACCGCGATGCACGACATCGCGCACTACCTGCGACCGGGGCACCTGCAGCAGCTGCGCAACATCCTCGACGACGAGGAGGCCAGCAACAACGACAAGTTCGTCGCGCTCGACCTGCTCAAGAACGCCAACATCGCCGCCGGCGGGGTGCTCCCGATGTGTCAGGACACCGGCACCGCGATCGTCATGGGCAAGCGTGGCCAGCACGTGCTGACGCAGGGCGCCGACGAGAAGGCCATCAGCGAAGGTGTCTACGACGCGTACACCCGCCTCAACCTGCGCTACTCGCAGATGGCCCCGATCACCACGTGGGAGGAGCGCAACACCGGCTCCAACCTCCCCGCCCAGGTGGAGCTCTACGCCGACACGGCGCCCGGGCACGAGGCGCAGTACAAGTTCCTCTTCATGGCCAAGGGCGGTGGCTCGGCCAACAAGAGCTACCTGTACCAGGAGACGAAGGCGATCCTCAACGAGGACGCGATGATGCGCTTCCTGGACGAGAAGCTGCGGTCGCTCGGCACGGCCGCGTGCCCGCCCTACCACCTGGCCATCGTCATCGGTGGCACGAGCGCCGAATTCGCTCTGAAGACAGCGAAGTACGCGTCGGCAAAGTATCTCGACACCCTGCCGAAGTCGGGATCGATCACGGCACACGGCTTCCGGGACACCGAGCTCGAGGAGAGGGTCCTCGAGCTGACCCGCCAGTTCGGCATCGGCGCGCAGTTCGGCGGGAAGTACTTCTGCCACGACGTGCGCGTCGTCCGCCTTCCGCGTCACGGCGCCAGTCTGCCTGTGGCCATTGCCGTCTCGTGCTCGGCGGACCGCCAGGTGCTCGGGAAGATCACCGGCGACGGCGTCTTCCTCGAGCAGCTCGAGACCGACCCGGCGCGCTTCCTGCCGGAAGCGGGCGCCGTCGAACTCGGCGAGCTCGAGGACGACGCGGTGGGCGTCAGCTCGACCAGTCGCAACGTCGTCGTCAAGGTCGACCTGACCCAGCCGATGGATGACATCCTCGCCGAGCTGTCCAAGCATCCGGTCAAGACGCGCCTCTCGCTCACCGGCCCCCTGGTCGTCGCTCGTGACATCGCGCACGCCAAGATCAAGGAGCGCCTCGACGCGGGCGAGCCGATGCCGCAGTACCTTCGGGACCACCCCGTCTACTACGCCGGGCCGGCGAAAACCCCCCAAGGTATGCCGTCCGGCTCGTTCGGGCCGACGACCGCCGGGCGCATGGACTCCTACGTCGACCAGTTCCAGGCAGCGGGCGGCTCCAAGGTGATGCTGGCCAAGGGCAACCGCAGCAAGCAGGTCACCGACGCGTGCCACGAGCACGGCGGCTTCTACCTCGGCTCGATCGGTGGGCCGGCGGCACGCCTCGCGCAGGACTGCATCAAGCACGTCGAGGTCCTGGAGTACGAAGAGCTCGGCATGGAGGCGGTGTGGAAGATCGAGGTCGAGGACTTCCCGGCGTTCATCGTCGTCGACGACAAGGGCAACGACTTCTTCGCCGAGGTGAGCAAACCCATGGCCTTCACCATCTCCAAGCGACCGGGCCTGCAATGACCGAAAGGAATGGAATGAGCGACAGCGCTTCTGCTGCCAAGGGATTCGACGACCTGCTTGCGGCCAACCGCTCCTGGGCGGAGAGCTTCACCCTGAGCGGCTTCGACGGCGTCGCGCATGCAGGGGTGGCCGTCGTGACGTGCATGGACTCACGCATCGACCCGCTGCGCATGCTCGGCCTGTCCCCCGGTGATGCCAAGATCTTCCGCAACCCCGGTGGGCGCGTCACCGACGCGGCCCTCGAGGCGCTCGTCCTCGGCACGCACCTGCTGAACGTCGAGCGGGTCCTCGTCGTGCCGCACACGCGCTGCGCGGTCGCCTCGAACTCCGAGGAGGAGCTGCGCGAGAAGGTGGGCGCGAGCGCCGGCAAGGATGCGTCGTGGATGAGCTTCGGAGTCATCGAGGACCAGGTGCGCACACTGCGCGCGGACGTCGCCAGGGTCCGCAGCCACCCGCTCATCGCGGAGGGCACCCTCGTGGGCGGCTTCGTCTACGACGTCGACTCGGGGCTGCTCCAGCCGGTGGACTGAGGCTCGGGCGTGCTCAGCACGTGCTGCGCGACGGCGGCAGCGAGGACCACGCCGGTCAGCAGAACGGTGAGGCCGATCGCCGGTGACACCGCCGCGACGACGAGCACGGCAATCCCGGCCGCGACGCCTGTGCGGACCTCGGCCGGGGGCGCGCCGACCATGGCGTGCATCGTGGTGACCCACCACAGGTAGACCGCGACCGCGCCTGCGAGCGCGAGCCCGACGACCCGGGCCGACGTCTGCGCCTCGCCCTGCACCAGGTCGACCGCGGCCGCCAGGGCCGCTCCCGTCGCTGCCACGGACGCAAAGACCAGGTAGTGCCCGTAGCCGGTCACGAACGTGGCACGGATGCTCCGCTCGAACAGGCTCGCGTGCTCGCGCTTGAAGTAGAGCCACCACATCGAGAAGACGATGAGCAGACCGCCGAGGACGAGCGAGACCAGGCCGGCCTCCGCTCCCCGCTCCAGGGCTCCCTGGACGGCCTGCACCGAGGCGAGGATGACCTCGCCCAGCACGATGAGCGTCAGCAGCGCGTACCGCTCGGCGATGTGGTGCGGGTGGAAGGGCGTGATCCCGCGGCGCTCGGCCACGATCGGCACGAGCAGCTCGAGGATGACGAGTCCGAAGAAGGACACGAGCAGCACCGCGTGCCCCTGGAGCGCGAGCCGGCCGATCCACAGCACCTGCACGAGCGAGATGCCCACGGCATACGCGAGCGCCGTCGGGCGGCCGTCGGGATGGCTCGCCGCCGCCCGCAGCCACATGGCGACCATGGCGAAGCGCATGAGCGCGTAGCCGCCGACGACCAGCACCGACTGACCAGAACCGAACAGCTCCGGGATGCCCGCGGCCAGCAGCAGCGAGCCCGCCATGATGGCGAAGGTGAGCAGGCGGTAGCCCACGTCGTCGCAGTCGTACGACGACGCGAACCACGTGTAGTTCATCCAGGCCCACCAGATGGCGAAGAAGACCATCACGAAGTTGAGCAGGTCGCCGAGGTGGCCCTCGGCCAGGCCGTGGTGCCACTGCGCCGCCGCGGCGGCGATCGCGACGACGAAGACCAGGTCGAAGAAGAGCTCGAGCGGGGTCGCGACGCGGTGCGGCTCGTGGGGGTCGCGCGGCCGCATGCGCCGTGACAGGGGCACGAGGGATGCGTGGCTCACGACCGGAAGTCTGCCAGCCGTTCGCGCCCACCGACAGGATGCCTGGACAGGCAGGCCGCGAAACGGACGGACAGGCGTATGCCGTCCGGTGGGCTCAGAGGGCCAGCTCGGACTGCACGATCCCGACGAGGCGGTCGGCCAGGGTGCGGGCCTGCGCGCCGTCGGCGGCCTCGACCATGACGCGCACGACCGGCTCGGTGCCGGACTTGCGCAGCAGGACCCGGCCGGTGTCACCCAGCTCCCCCTCGGCGGCGCGTACGGCGTCAGCCACGGCCGTGTTGGCCTCGAGGGCGGACTTGTCGACGCCCTTGACGTTGACGAGCACCTGCGGGAAGTGCGTCATGATGCCCGCGAGGTCGGCGAGGGGGCGGCCGGTGGCGGCGACCCGGGAAGCGAGCATGAGCCCCGTCAGCGTGCCGTCGCCCGTGGTGCCGTGGTCGAGCATCACGACATGGCCGGACTGCTCACCACCGAGGGAGTAGCCGCCGTTCTTCATGCCCTCGAGGACGTACCGGTCGCCGACCGCTGTCTGCAGGACCTTGATGCCGGCGCTGCCGAGCGCGTGGATCATGCCGAGGTTGGACATCACGGTGGCGACGACGGTGTCGCCCCGCAGGGCGCCCTGCTCCTTGAGGGACACGGCGAGGATCGCCATGATCTGGTCGCCGTCCACGTCCTGCCCGCTCGCGTCGACGGCGAGGCAGCGGTCGGCGTCACCGTCGAGCGCGATGCCGAAGTCGGCGCCGGCCGCCAGCACGGCCTGCTTGAGGGGCTCGAGGTGCGTCGAGCCGTAGCCGTCATTGATGTTGAGCCCGTCGGGCTCCCCGCCGATCAGGGTGACCTCGGCGCCGGCCTCACGGAAGGCACGGGGTGCGACCTCCGACGCGGCACCGTGGGCCGCGTCGATGACGACGTGCAGGCCCTCCAGCCGGTGCGGCAGCACAGAGAGCAGATGGGCGACGTAGCGGTCTGCGCCGTCGGCCAACGGCATGATGCGGCCGACGTCGCCGCCGGTGGGGCGCTGCCAGTCGTCGCGCAGACGGGCCTCGATGCGGTCCTCGAGGTCGTCGGCGAGCTTGTGGCCCCCACGGGCGAAGAACTTGATGCCGTTGTCCGGCATGGGGTTGTGCGAGGCGGAGAGCATCGCGCCGAGGTCGGCGTCCTGCTCGCCGACGAGGTAGGCGATGGCCGGCGTGGGCAGCACGCCGGCGTCGCGCACGTCGATGCCGGCCGAGGCGAGGCCGGCCACCGTCGCAGCGGCGAGGAACTCCCCCGACGCCCGCGGGTCGCGACCGACCACCGCGACCGGGCGGTGGCCGTTGAAGGCACCCACCTCCGCGAGGACGTGCGCCGCGGCGACGGAGAGGTCGAGCGCGAGCTCGGCGGTGATGTCCTGGTTCGCCACACCACGGACGCCGTCCGTGCCGAAGAGTCGAGCCACGTTGGTGTGCCTTCCGGTGGGGTGGCCCGAGAGGGCCGGGTGATCTGCTGGGCTGACGATACCGCCAGCACCAGGACGAGCCATCCGTGCGGGCTGCGACGGCACGAAACCGACGAACCCGGCGGGACGGCATACGCCATCGGGGAACGGCGAAGGCCCCCGAGAGGTGCTCGGGGGCCTTCGCGGGTCCAGCTGGGGCAGCCCGGTCAGCGCTTGCTGTACTGGGGAGCCTTGCGGGCCTTCTTGAGACCAGCCTTCTTGCGCTCCGGGACGCGGGGGTCACGCGTCAGGAAGCCGGCCTTCTTCAGGGCGGGACGGTTCAGCTCCTCGTCCACGCCGTTGAGCGAGCGGGCCACGCCGAGGCGCACTGCGCCGGCCTGGCCGGAGGGGCCACCACCGTGCACGCGGACGAGCACGTCGTAGGAGCCGTCGAGCTCGAGCAGCGTCAGGGGCTCCTTGACGATCTGCTGGTGCACCTTGTTGGGGAAGTACGCGTCGAGCGTGCGGCCGTTGATCTTCCACTCGCCGGTGCCGGGGACGATGCGCACGCGGGCGATGGCCTGCTTGCGGCGGCCGGTGGCAGCGCCGGGGGTCGAGACCTGGCGGGAGCGGCGGGGCTCGCCGAGGGCGGAGTCGGACGCCGAGGACTCGCTGGTGTACTCGGTCAGCTCGGGCTCGTCGGTGTCGAGGACGTCCTCGTTCACGATGTCAGTCACGTGTCTTGTCGCTTTCTACGCAGCAGCCGCGAGGCTTACTGCGCAACCTGGGTGATCTCGAAGGGGACGGGCTGCTGGGCCGCGTGCGGGTGCTCGGCACCGCGGTAGACCTTGAGCTTGGAGAGCTGCTGGCGGGCCAGCGAGTTCTTCGGAAGCATGCCGCGGATGGCCTTCTCGACGGCCTTCTCGGGGCTCTTGGCGAGCAGCTCGGTGTAGGACGTCGAACGCAGACCGCCCGGGAAGCCGGAGTGGCGGTAGGCCTTCTTCTGCTCGAGCTTGGCGCCGGTGAGGGCGACCTTGTCGGCGTTGACGATGATGACGAAGTCACCGGTGTCGACGTGCGGCGCGAACTGCGGCTTGTGCTTGCCCCGGAGCAGCACAGCGGCCTGGCTCGCGAGACGGCCGAGCACGACGTCGGTCGCGTCGATGACGTGCCACGTGCGAGTGACCTCGCCGGGCTTCGGGGTGTACGTGCGCAATGGAGTCTGCCTTCGCTTGAAATGGTGGAGCAGTGTGAATGCCGCTGGGCTCGGTCCGCGTCGCCCGCTCGCTCCGCTGGGGATGAGCTGGGTTCGCCTGACGGCCCGGTGCACAACTTCATCCATGGTACGGGCTCAGAGCGCGCCGCCCAAATCCCCCCGACCACCCACCAAAACAGGCGTTGACCTGCGGTGACGTCGATGATGACCGTGCGTGCACACTTCTTGTGCACACGGACTGTGCACAGCTATTGTGCACACTATGGCTGCATCAGACCCCAGGAAGAGCTCCCCATCGGCCTCCGCGACGCCCACCACCCCCACCGAGGACGACAACGTCTGGCTCACGCCCGAGAGCCTGCGCGTGCTCGCCCACCCCCTGCGCTCGCGGCTGCTCGGCGCCCTGCGGCGCGGCGGGCCTGCGACGGCCACTGACCTCGCGGCTGCGCTGGGCACGAACTCCGGCGCCACGAGCTACCACCTGCGCAGGCTCGAGTCGGTCGGGCTCGTCCACGACACCGAGGAGGGCGAGGGCAAGCGCCGCTTGTGGCGGGCGAGCTCGGAGTACCACTCGTGGCACCCGAGCGACTTCGAGGGCGACGAGGACTCGGAGACCGCCCTGAACTGGCTGACCCGCGACTACGCCCGCCACTTCAGCGAGCAGTACGACAAGTGGCTCGACGTCTCGACCACCTGGCCCACCGCGTGGCAGGACGCGTGCGGCTCGACCGACGCCTCCGTGCTCGTCACCGCCGAGTCGCTCGAGGCGATGCGCGAGGAGATGTGGGACCTCATCGAGCGCTACCGCCGTGTGGGCCAGGGCAACCCGCAGGCCCGCCGCATCGCGGTCTACGCCTTCGCCTATCCGCTCGACCTGGACCGCCCGCCGACCGACACCTCCCACGGGTCGACACGATGAACCGCCCGCAGTCGCATGCCGTCCTGTCCCCCGCCGCCGCCCGCCGCGTCTTCCTCGCGCTGACATTCACCCGCTGGTTCCCGGTGGGCCTGGTCGTCGGCCTGCTGACACTGTGGCAGCTCGAGCGTGGCCTGTCGGTCGCCCAGGCGATGACCATCTCCTCGGCCACCGGGCTGACGATCTTCGTGCTGGAGCTGCCGACGAGCGGCTTCGCCGACGCGTTCGGGCGCCGGCCCGTCTTCGTCGTCTCGGCCGTCGTCAACGTCGTCGCGAGCAGCATCTTGCTCGTCGCGCACTCCTTCTGGGCGTTCCTGCTCGCCGCGGTGCTGACGGGGATCTTCCGTGCCCTCGACTCGGGGCCGCTCGAGGCGTGGTTCGTCGACACGGTGCATACGACAGCGCCGGGCGCCGACGTGGATGGCGCGCTGGCCGCCCAAGGGACCGTGCTCGGCGTCGGCATCGCCACCGGGGCCGTGATCTCCGGCGGCCTCGTGTGGTGGCACCCCTTCACCGGCGCCTCCGCGCTCGTGCTGCCGGTCGCCGTCTTCGTCACGCTCAACGTCGTGCACCTCGTCGCGGTGCTCGTGCTGCTGCGGGAGCCACGCTCTGCCGAGCACCTCGACACCACGGGCGCCCAGCGCGCCCTGGCCTCGGCAAAGGGCTCCCCCGTCGTGATCCTTGAGGGCCTGGGCATGCTGCGCGCCAACGCCGTCCTGCGCGGCATCATCGCCGTCGAGCTCTTCTGGTCGGTCGCGATGATCGTCTTCGAGACGTTTCAACCCATCCGACTCGCCGAGCTGGCGGGCGGCGAGGAGCGCGCCGGCGCCATCATGGGGCCCGTCGCCGCGGCGGGCTGGGCGGTCTTCGCCGTCGGCGCCGCGCTGGGCGGGTGGTCGAGCCGGCGTATCGGTGTGGCCCGGACCGCGGTTCTCGCGCGCATCCTCAACGGGGTCGGTGCGGTCGTCATGGGACTGGTCGCGGGGCCCGCCGCGCTCGTCGCGGCCTACGGCGTCACGTACCTGCTGCACGGGTCGGCCGGTCCGATGCACTCGGCCCTGCTGCACCGCGAGGCGAGGGCGCACAACCGTGCCACGGTGCTGTCGATGAACTCCATGGTCGCCTCGGTCGCCTTCGGCGTCGCCGCTCCCCTGCTCGGCCTGCTGGCCGAGCGCACGTCGACCCAGGTCGCCATGGTCACGGCGGGTGCCTTCAGCATCGCCGGTGCGTGGTTCTACCGCGGGGCCCGGCGCGCCGAGAAGCGTTACGCCACCACTCGCGCGGTCACCCCTGCAGTGGTCCCACCCGTGGCGAGGTGACCGTGCGAGACTCGGTCGGCGTGCTGGGGGTCAGGGCTGCTGGGTGATCTCGTCCAGGGCGGCGAGGTCCGAGATGCTCGGCTGCCAGGAGCCGGCGCGCACGTTGTCGAGCACCTGCTCCGGCGTCGTGGCTCCAGCGATCACCGAGGCCACCGCCGGCTGCGCCGCGAGCCCGCCGATGGCCACGTCGATGGGCCGCAGACCGCGCTCGGCGGCATACCCCTCGAGGCTCTCGATGGTGTCCCAGTCCGCGGCGTCGAGCCGCTCGCTCATCGACGCGAGGCGCGAGCCCTCGGGTGCCGCCTGGCCACGACGGTACTTGCCGGTCAGCAGCCCGGAGGCGAGCGGGAAGAAGGGCAGCAGACCGACCCCGACATGCTCGCAGGCGGGCACGAGCTCGTCCTCGACATCACGCTCGAGCAGGGAGTACTCGTTCTGCGCCGAGACGAAGCGCTCGGTGCCGGCGCGGCGCGCGGTCCAGTCGGCGTCGACGACCTGCCAGCCGGTGAGGTTGCTGCTGCCGATGTAGCGCACCTTCCCCTCCCGCACGAGCTCGTCGAGCGCCGCCAGCGTCTCCCCGATCGGGGTGTGCGGGTCGGGTCGGTGCAGCTGGTAGAGGTCGATCCAGTCGGTGCCGAGCCGCCGCAGGCTCGCCTCGACGGCGGTGCGGATGTAGCGCCGGGAGCCGCGCACGCCCCAGTCCGGTCCGTTGGCGCCTCGCATGTCCATGCCGAACTTCGTTGCCACCACGACGTTCTCGCGCTGCCTGCCCAGAGCCGCCCCGAGCAGCTCCTCGCTGGCGCCCAAGCCGTAGATGTCAGCCGTGTCGAAGAGCGTGACGCCGGCATCGATCGCCGCACCGACGACGGCCGTCGTGCCCTCCTGGTCGAGGCGTCGCCCGAAGTTGTTGCAGCCCAGGCCGACCGTGGAGACGGTCAGGCCGCTGTCGCCGAGCTGTCGGTAGGTCATGTCAGGAGTCACAGTCACCCGTCCAACCTATGCCGGGGTCGTCCGCGCCGGCAGACCGCCACCTCACGGCGAAGGCCGGTCCCCGCACGAGGCGGGGACCGGCCTTCAGGTCAGGCGACCAGGCTCAGTTCGGCTGGACGAAGACAGCGACCGTACGCGCCGGCACCGAGAACGTGCTGCTTCCCGGGTCGTATGCCGCCTGCTTGACGACGCTGTCGGCGCCGCCCGCCTGCACCGGGCTCAGCGCAACCTGGCCCGTCAGCCCCGCCACCTTCTGCGAGACAACGTTCGGCGTCGCGTTGAGGACGACGACCGCGCCGCGCAGTGCCGGGTCCACGTCGGCGCCCTTCGTGTCGTCGATGCGCATCACGATGACGCCCTGCTTCGCGTCCGCCGTGCCGGACACCGGGAAGGTGACCTTGGCGTTGATGGCATCGGCGTTGCCGAGACGGAACAGCTTGGTGCTGAGGCGAAGTCGCAGCAGGTCCTGCGCCATGGCGTCGGCACTGCGCACGTCCGCCGCCGTCGGCTTCAGGGCCGCGTTGCCGAGCAGCGGCTTCATGTACGGCCACTTCGCCGAGTTCTGCTCCTGCGGGGGCAGGCCGTGACCGAAGCCGTTGTCAGCGCCGGTCCAGTCAAGACGGTTGAACCAGTCGCCGCTGTCGTAGGAGTCGCGGTTGAGCGACTTGCTGCGCAGCAGGTCGGCACCTGCGTGCCAGAACGACGGCGTCTGCGCGAGGGCGGTCGTCGCCAGGGACAGGGTGTTCATGCGCACCCGGTCCTGCATCGAGGTGGCGACCGGCAGCTTGTACGTCAGCGAGTCGAAGAGCGTCTCGTTGTCGTGCGCGTCGACGTAGCTGACGACCTCGTCCGGCTGGTCGGCGTAGCCCGCCGGCGAACCGTTGTAGTCCACCTGCGTGCCGTTGACGACGGCTCCGCTCTTCTGGCTGCGGAACGTGAACGACTTGAGGTTTCCGGCGAGGCCCAGCTCGACGAGATCGGTGTCGCTGCCCAGGCGGCTTGCGGCGTCGGTGTTCACGGCCGCCCCGTTGGGGTCGGTCGCCTCACCGGAGCCGAAGCCCTGGCGGCGCGGGTCCTCGTCGAAGGGGCCACCGCCGCGTACGGCGTCACGTAGCCGGTCGGAGAAGGTGCCGATGCCGGTTCCGCCCAGCTGGCCCTGCGTCGCCTGCACGAACAGCTTGTTGTTCGCCACCTCGCCGAAGTTCCAGCCCTCGCCGTAGAGGTACATGGACTTGCCGTCGACGCCGTCCTTCTGCAGAGTCAGGGCGTCGAGAGCGGCACGCACGGCGAGCATGTTGGCCCGGCTGGCGTGACCCATGAGGTCGAAGCGGAAGCCGTCCACGTGGTAGTTGCGCGCCCACGACACGACCGAGTCGACCATGAGCTTCTCGCCCATCGCGTGCTCGGTGGCGACGTTCTGGCAGCAGGTCGAGGTCTCGACCGCGCCGCTCGCGTTGAGGCGGTGGTAGTAGCCGGGCACGATCTTGTCGAGCACGGACTTCTCGCCCTGACCCGACTGGGTCGTGTGGTTGAAGACCTGGTCGAGTACGACGCGCAGGCCGTCCTGGTGGATGGCGCCGACCATCGTGCGGAACTCGGCGACACGTGCTCCTCCGTCAGCAGCCTTGGCGCTGGAGGCGTACGAACCGTCGGGCACGCTGTAGTGGTACGGGTCGTAGCCCCAGTTGAAGGCGTCCTTGGACGCGACGGCACCCACGCACTTCTGCTGCTCCTCGCTGTCGGGCGCGTAGGAGGCAAGGTCGCACTTGGGCGTCTCCTGCTTGGCCGGGTCCTCCTCGATCGAGGCGATGTCGAAGCTCGGCAGCAGGTGCACCGTGTTGAGCCCCGCCTTGGCCAGTGCCTTGAGGTGGGCGCGACCGTCACCGTCGGCGGCGAAGGCGAGGTAGCTGCCCCGCTGGGCGGCCGGGACCTTCGCGTCGGAGACGGAGTAGTCGCGGATGTGCAGCTCGTAGATCGTCGAGTCGACGTCCTGGGCCAGCTTCGGCGACGGGGTCGAGCGCCACGTCGACGGCATGAACGCAGGGTCGCGCAGGTCGACCGCGACCGACCGGGTCGAGTTCAGGGTCAGGGCCACCGAGCTCGGGTCGGTGACGACGTTGGTCTCCACCTTGCCGGTCGTCGGCGCCCACACCGTCACCTCGTAGAGGTAGCGGGCGTTGCGGGCCGAGGACGCGAGCGAGGCGGTCCAGGCTCCCGATCCGTCCCGCGTCATCGCCGTACGGCGAGCGGTGTCGACCGGCTGGTCGGCGCTGCCCGCCGGCCACGTCAGCAGGGTCACCTGCTGGGCCGTGGGAGCCCACAGCGAGAAGCCGACCCGGCCCGAGCCGGAGAAGGTGACGCCGTAGGAGCCGTTGCGGGCCGAGGCGGCATACAGCGCGTCGAGCGCGATCGCCGTCTGGGCGCCCGTCGCGTCGAGGAGCGAGCCGCTCGAGTCGTACATCGCCACGGCGACCTGGCCTTTGAGGATCTCGGGCATCGCGCGCGCCGTCGCCTTGCCCAGACGCAGCGCGACATAGCCGGTCAGCTCGGGGTGGGCAGCCAGGAGCGAGGCCGGGAGGCCCGCAGGGTCACGGGTGAGGGTCGCGACGGAGCCTCCCGTGAGGGCCTCCGCGTCGACGGCGAGGTCGCCGGTGGCCGACCAGTGCAGGCGCCAGCCCAGCGTCGCGGGGTCGGTGCCCGCAGGCAGGGCGGACGACGGCCACGCCACGAGGTCGGGTCCGACGACGTAGGCCTTTGACTTGCCCAGGTCCGGCGCCGCGCCGGCCTTGGAGGTCTTGACGGTGATCGCGTGGGTGGACAGGACGTACGTGATGGTCGTCAGCACGCCGTCTGAGGGCACCGAGAAGGCGACGTTGGCACCGCCCGCGGCGCCACCGGCACCGTAGTTCTCGTCCCAGCCGAGCCCGTGCGCGATCTTGAACTCGTAGCTGCCGGCAGGGATCTGGTCGGTGGTGAAGACGTACGTACCGTCGCCGTCGGGGTCCTGCAGCCACGAGCGCATGCAGTCGGGCGCCCAGTCGCCGGGGCAGCCGAGCTTGCTCTGGAAGCTGCCGGGCGCCGTGATGATCGGGCCCTGGGCGTCACTCGTCACCCAGTGGGTGCGGTGGTCGTAGTAGAAGTTGACGGGCTTGCCGGCAGGCGCGGTGTAGGCGATGTTCCCGGCGCCCTTGACGCCGCCCACCCCGTAGTTCTCGTCCCACGACTTGTCGATCGCGGCCTTGTACTCGTAGTCGCCCGCCGGGATCGTGGCGAAGGAGCCCTTCCAGACGTCGTCCTTCGGGTCGAGGGCGAGCTGTGCCTGGGCGCAGTCCGGCTGCCAGTCGGCGGGGCAGCCCATCTCGGAGTTGTGGCTGCCGGGGACACTCACGTTGCCGGGCTGGGTGACCGGTCCGACACCGCCGCCTCCGCCGCCACCGCTCGACGCCGCCGCCTCACCGACGGTGCCGTAGGTGGAGGTGGCCGACACGTGGCCGGAGATGTCCTTGGCGACCATGCGGTACTCGACGAGCGTGCCCTTGGCGAGGCCGGACACGTCGTGGAAGACGCGGTACGGGGCGTTGTCGTCGGTGCCGATGGGGGTCCAGGCGGACGTCCCGACCGGGCGCTGGAGGAAGGTGACCTCGGCGTACGTGTTGCCGGGCAGGGCCGCGCCGATCTCGGCGCGACCACCGACGACGGCGCCTGCGCTGGGCGACGTCGGGTAGATCGCCGGAGCCGACTTCGGCTGCGTCATGGTGGAGTTGGCGCGGTAGACCGCGACGGACAGCGGCGGGACCGTCACCGTGACGCGTCCGTCGGAGGCAGCGCGCAGGTCGGACGTGGCGCCGAGCAGCGGCACGAGCTTCGAGCCGGCCGAGTAGGTCGAGAAGGAGGCCGTCTTGGCGGTCGTCGCGTTGTTGGCGACGACGACGTACTCGCGCTTGGCCGCCTTGTCGATGCGGCTGATCGCGTAGATGCCGGCCGCGTCCGAGGCGTAGCGGTGCACCTGGGCGCCGTCGGCGAGCGCCGGGTTGGCCGCGCGCAGGGCGGACAGGGCCTTGATCTGCCGGTACAGCGGGGCGTTGGTGTCGTAGTGCGCCGCGGTGCCCGCCGGCTTGTCGCTGCCGACGATGACGTCGTCCTGGTAGATCGGCGTCTGCGTGGCGAACATGTCCTGGCGGGCGCGTTTGTCGCCGAAGTCGCTCGTCGGGCCGGTGAAGCCCTGCTCGTCGCCGTAGTAGACGACCGGCTGGCCGCGGGTCAGGAACATCAGCGATGTCGCGAGCTGGTCGCGGGCCAGCAGGTCGCCGCCCTTGGCGCCGCCCGCGAGGAGCATCGCGCCGACGCGCCCCATGTCGTGGTTGCCGAGGAAGGTCGGCAGCTCGTAGGCGTTGGAGTCGGTGTCGGTGTAGTAGTCGTCGCCGGCGAAGAGGTCGCGGATGCCGGTTGTCGCCTTGCCCTGGGCGAAGCCGAGCGCGGCACCCTGGAAGCCGAAGTCGAGAGTGGCGGGCAGCTCGCCCTTCGTCGTGAACTGGCTGGTGTAGGCGGGGTTGCCGTCGTAGACCTCGCCGAACATGAAGAAGTTGTTCTTCCCGGTGGCCTTGGCGTGGTCGAGGATCGCCGGCGAGAAGGACTGCCAGAACTGCATGTTGACGTGCTTGACGGTGTCGATGCGGAAGCCGTCGACCCCGAAGTCGACCCAGGACTTGTAGACGTCCTCCATGCCGTGGACGACCTTGGGGTTCTCTGTGAAGAGGTCGTCGAGACCGGAGAAGTCGCCGTACGTGGCGGACTCACCGGCATACGTCGAGTCACCGCGGTTGTGGTAGAGCGTCGTGTCGTTGAGCCAGGCCGGGACCTTGATCTCCTTGTCGGCGTCGGCCACCTTCGGCACGTAGGGGAACGACGTCTTCGGGTCGAGGGCGGGGAACGCCGACGTGCCGGCGACGGCCGCGTCGTCGAAGACGGTGCCCTGGGCGTCCTTGTAGGGGCTCGTCGCCTTGCTGACGTAGGTGTACTTGTCGCCCTCGTAGGAGATGACGTCGGCGGTGTGGTTGGTGATGATGTCGAAGTAGACCTTCATCCCCTTCGCGTGGGCGGCGGAGATGAGCGCCTTCATGTCGGCGTTCGTGCCCAGGTGTGGGTCGATCTGCGTGAAGTCGGTGATCCAGTAGCCGTGGTAGCCGGCGCTCGCGTCGGACCCGCTGCCCTGCACTGCGCGGTTCTTGAACGACGGCGTCAGCCAGATCGCGGTGGTGCCCAGGCCCTTGATGTAGTCGAGCTTGGTCGTGACACCCTTGAGGTCGCCGCCGTGGTAGAAGCCCTCGTTGGCCGGGTCGAAGCCGGTCTGGAGCGGTCCTCCGGTCAGTCCGCCCTTGTCGTTGGCGGTGTCACCGTTGGCGAAGCGGTCGGCCATGACGAAGTAGAAGCGCTCCTTCGTCGCGAGCCGACGCAGCGACGGGGACGCCAGGCCGGCGTCGGCCTTCGTCGCCGGTCCCGGGAGGTCGGTGGGTGCGACGCCGACGGCGTGCGTCGTGTCGTCGTAGGTGAAGCGCAGCGTCGCCGGGCCGGCGAGCACGAGCGGCACGTTGCCGCTGCCCTGGCCGTAGCTCTCGTCCCAGCTGTGGTTGATCGCGACCTTGAGCTCGTAGCTGCCGGCCGGCACCCGGAGCTGGGCGGCATAGGTCGTCGTGCCCGGCTCGAGGATGAGGTCCGTCTTGGTGCAGTCGGTCTGCCAGTCGCCGCTGCACCCGAGCTCGTCCTGCATGGAGCCGACGAGCGTCGCGGTGCGCGGGGCGTCGGCCCGGGCGGCGGGCGCCCCTGTCAGCGGGAGGGCGAGCCCGGCGATGACGAGGGCCGAGATACTGGCGACGGACAGGGCCGGGCGACGGCGCATGCGCACTCCTTTGTGGGCTCGGTCGCTCGCGCCCGTGTCTGGACGCGCGACCAACGGGGAGAACCTAGCGCCCATATCGGACACCGCGCCAGACCCAGGACTGCAATTTCTTGCATCGGCGCTCAGGAAGTTGCGGGAATCTTGCTCAGCCCGTCAGCCCGTCAGCCCATCAGCGGGTCCGGACACCTCGGGGTGTCACCAGGGCTCGCACGGCGGCGCCGAAGTCCGTGACGCGGGTCAGCGCCACCGGCCCCTCGGGCACCGTGATGTCCCCGGGCCAGCCGGGACCGCCGACGACCACGTCGAGCGGCCAGTCGACGACGTCGAGGTCGCGCCACAGCGGCTCCGCGCCCGGCCGCGCCAGTGACGCCCAGAGGAAGACGGCGCGCGACCGCGACTCGCGCAGTGCGACGAGGAGCGCCTCGGACGGCACTCTAGGGCCCAGGAACAGGCTGGCCACCCCGTGGCGCGACAACTCGGCCTCGAGCGCCAGCAGCGGCAGGTGGTGCTGCTCGTCGTCGGCGCTGGCCAGCATCACGGGCGAGCCGGCGACGCGCAGCCGGTTGGCCCGTACCACGGCGCGCAGCTCGGACTGCAGCAGCTCGCTCGTCAGGTGCTCGGCCTGCACGCCGATCCGGCCCTCCTGCCACAGCTCTCCGACGCGCCGCAGGGCCGGGGCGAAGACCTCGACCCAGGCGCTGCCGACCTCCGAACGGCGCATGACCCGGCGGTAGAGCTGTGCCATGGTTCGCGTGTCGAGCGCCCGGGCCGCGGCCACGATCGACTCGACGACGTCAGCCGCGTCATCGTCGGCCGGCTCGTCGGCCCCTTCAGCGACGGTCGCGTGCGATGGCCCGGGGGCAGCGCCGGCGCCGGCGCCGGCGCCGCCGACGCCCCCGAGGCCCAGACCCCCGGCGCCCAGCCGGTCGGCGATGGAAGCGGAGTCCATGGCGAGAACCGTGTCCGCGGCACTCTGGGCCGGCACCCCCTGCGCCGTGAGGCGCGACATGAGCAGCACGCGACGGATGTCGAGCTCCGTGTAGCGCCGGTGGTTGCCCGCGGTGCGCAGGCTGGGCCCGATGCCGTGGCGCCGGTCCCATGAGCGCAACGTGGGCGCCGCGATACCGAGCCGCTCGGACACGGCGCCGACGGGCCAGCCCAGCTGGGGCACCTCATCTGGCACGTGCTCACCCGGCTCGGGGTCGGTGGGATCCGGCGGACGTGGTGCTGCCGCGGCTGCCGAATGCTGGTTCATGTCGATCATCGCCGTTCGGGGTCTGGCGTCCGGCTCGGGCGGAGCGGCCCGAGATTCCCGTCATGGGCCGCTCCAGCACCGATCGGACCGCGCCATCCTAAACTTATGCAGGGCTCTTGTGCAACGCATAAGTTTTGCGTAGGTTCGCATCGGATCGCTCGACCGGACCCCACGGAGGAAGCCATGACGATCACCCGCCTTCCGCGCCCCACCTACTCCTCGTACGCGTGGCAGGAGCAGGGTCGCTGCCGCACCAAGGCCGTCGAGCAGTTCTTCGCCGACGACCACGATCTCGACCAGCGCGAACGCCGCGAGCAGACCGAGGCGGCGCGCCTGGTCTGTGGCAGCTGTCCGGTGCAGCAGCAGTGCCTCGACCACGCGCTTCGGGTCCCCGAGACGTTCGGCATCTGGGGTGGCACCACTCCGACCGAGCGTGCACAGATGCTCTGGGACGTCGCCGGCTGACCGAGCCGGCAGCATCGCAAGGCCCGGTTCAGCGCCGTCAGCGCCGTCAGCCTGCTGGCGGCACGGCGAGGGCGATGACCTCGGCCGTGGGAAGGGCGGCGAGCGTGGCACCCTCGAGCAGCAGCTTGGCGCCGCGCACGCCGGCGCCGACGACGACCGGCCCGGCGGCCACGACCCGCTCGTCCACGAGCACCGGCCAGTCCGCCGGCAGCCCGACCGGGGTGATGCCGCCCTGCTGCATCCCGGTGAGCTCCTGGGCCCTCCCCTGGTCGGCGAACGAGATCTTGCGCGCCCCCAGGTGCTTGCGCACGACCCGGTTGATGTCGGCCCGGTCGGTCGCGAGCACCATCACCGCGGCAAGCGTCGTGTCCTCACCCCGCCGGGCCTCGACGACGACGCAGTTCGCCGACGCCTCCGGGGCCACGTCGTAGGCCTCGCAGAAGGCTGCCGTGTCGGCGAGGGTGGCGTCGATGGCGGCGACGCGTGCGTGGGGCACGAGCGCGAGAGCCGCCGTCACCGGGGGTGCGAGCAGGTCGGGTCGCTCGGAGGCGGGGACCCACGTGAGGTTTCCTTCGGCACTGGGCATGCGCCGAGCGTATGCCGCATGGCGTTGCTGACGGCATACGGGCTCGTCCCCGGACACGCGGCGCCCAGCGCTTCGCGTCAGGGGGCGAACTCGGCGACCACCGTCGCGGCCGGCACGGCACGCGCGGACCGCCATCCCGTGCCGGCCCACAGGGCCAGCAGGTCGGGCCGCTCGGCCCGCGCGGAGGCACGGCGCAGCGGCACCGTGACGTGGTGGACCTCCGGGTATGCCGCGGGCGCCGCGCCGTCGTGCCGGCGCAGGAAGTCGGTCTCGAGCCCTCGCGCGAGACGGCCGGAGTAGGCCCGGGTCAGGGCGGTGCGCTCGAACGCGGGGTTGCTCAGCGCCCGCCGGTAGGCCAGTCCCGTCCCCGCCTCGGGGGTGAGCAGCAGGGCGGTCCCGATCTGGACCGCGTCGGCGCCGGCGGCGCGCACCTGGGCCGCCCGTTCCCGGGTCGCGATGCCACCTGCGGCGACGAGCGGCAGGTCCGTCTGCGACCGGACCACGGCGACGAGGTCGAGCAGGTCGGCGACGGAGGGCTGCTTGACGGGATCGAGGGTGCCACGGTGCCCGCCGCCGTCCGGGCCCTGGAGGCACAGGCCGTCGACTCCGGCAGCGATCGCCACCGCCGCCTCGTCCGCATCGGTGACCGTGGCCACGGTCTCGATCCCGGCGCGGCGCAGCTCGCCGAGGACTGCCGCGCTCGGAAGACCGAAGGTGAACGACACCAGAGGAATCCGCTCACGTACGACGAGGTCCAGCTTGCGCTCCCAGTCGTCGTCGTCGCCGGGTCGCGGCTCCCCCGGCTCGGCCCCGACCGACCGCGCGTCGTCACCCAGCGCCTCGCGGTAGGCAGCCACCGCGGCCGCCCGCTCCGCGCCGGTCAGCTCGCCGTCGCTCACCGCATACGCGTTCGCCTGGGCCGGCACGAACAGGTTGACGCCGAAGGGCTTGGACGACGCGTCCCACACCTCCGCGATCGCCGTGGCGAGCTGGGGGGCCGTGAGGTAGCCGGCGGCGAGGAAGCCGAAGCCGCCGGCCTCCCCGACGGCGGCGACGAGCTCGGGGGTCGTTGGTCCACCGGCCATCGGGGCGGCCACGACGCCGGTGTCGAGGGAGCGCAGCAGCATGGCTCGACGCTACTCCGCCTCACCAACCCTCGCCTCAGCGTGGCCGGACCACCCGTCCCTCGTCCCAGACCGGCTCGGTGGACTCGTAGACCCGCCCGTCGGCGCCGAAGACGAGGAAGCGGTCGAAGCCCCGGGCGAACCAGCGGTCGTGGGTCACGGCCACCACGGTCCCCTCGAAGCGGTCGAGCCCCTCCTCGAGCGCCTCGGCTGACTGGAGGTCGAGGTTGTCGGTGGGCTCGTCGAGCAGCAGCATGGTCGCGCCGGACAGCTCGAGGAGCAGGATCTGGAAGCGCGCCTGCTGCCCGCCCGAGAGGGACTCGAAGCGCTGCTCGCCCGACCGGGCCAGCTCGTATCGGTCGAGGGCTCGCGCCGCCTGCTCCCGGGGCATGCCCTCCCGGTGCTCGTCGCCGCGGTGCAGGATCTCCAGCAGCGTGCGGCCCAGGAGCGACGCGTGCTCGTGCGTCTGCGCGAACCATCCGGGCCGCACCCGCGACCCGAGCCGGACGACGCCGGAGTGCTCGACCGGAGCCGGCTGCACGTCGCCCACGGGCTGGTGCTCGCGCTCCGGGTCCGTCCCGCCGGACGCCAGCAGGCGCAGGAAGTGCGACTTGCCCGACCCGTTGCTGCCGAGGATCGCGACGCGCTCGCCGTACCAGACCTCGACATCGAAGGGCTTCATCAGCCCGGTGAGCTCGAGGTCCTTCGCGACGATGGCCCGCTTGGCCGTGCGACCGCCGGTCAGGCGCATCTTCACCGACTGCGTCATCGGCGTCTCCTCGGGCGGCCCGGCCTGCTCGAACTTGGCCAGGCGCGTCTGCGCCGCCTGGTAGCGCGAGGCCATGCCGTCGTTGAACTTCGCCTTGACCTTGAGCGTCTGCACGAGCGTCTTGAGCTTGAGGTGCTCCTCGTCCCAGCGGCGGCGCAGCTCCTCCAGTCGCGCGTTGCGGTCGGCCCTGGCCTGCGCATACGTCGAGAAACGGCCGGGGTGCACCCAGAGGGTGGCTCCGGCAGCTCCGGGCTCGAGCGTGGCGACGCGGGTGGCCACCCGGTCGAGGAGCTCGCGGTCGTGGCTGATGAACAGCACCGTCTTGGGCGAGGCGACGAGCGCCTCCTCGAGCCAGCGCTTCGTGGGCACGTCGAGGTAGTTGTCCGGCTCGTCGAGCAGCAGCACCTCCTCCGGGCCGCGCAGGAGGGCCTCGAGGACGAGGCGCTTCTGCTCACCGCCGGAGAGGGTCGTCACCTTGCGCCACTGGGCCTGCTCGTAGGGCACGCCGAGCGACGCGACCGTGCACTGGTCCCAGAGCGTCTCCTGCTCGTAGCCGCCGGCCTCACCCCACTCGACGAGGGCGTGGGCGTACGCCATCTGGTCGTCCTCGGAGTCGCGTTCCATCATGAGCAGCTCGGTGCGGTCGATCTCCTGCGCTGCGGCGCGGATGCGGTCCGGGGCGACCGAGACGAGCAGGTCGCGCACGGTCGTGTCGTCGCGCACCTTGCCGATGAACTGGCGCATCACCCCGAGCCCGCCCGACCTCGTCACCGCGCCCTCGTGCGCCGCGAGGTCAGCGGCGATGATCCGCGTCAGCGTGGTCTTGCCCGTGCCGTTGGGCCCGATGAGCGCGATCTTGGCGCCCTCACCGACCCGGAGGGAGACGTCGTTCAGCAGCGGCCTGCCGTCGGGAAGGCTGAAGGAGACGGAGTTGACATCGACGTGGCCCACGAGGGTCAAGACTGTCGTATGCCGGCAGGCGGCGTCACGCGCTTAACCTACGTCCACGTCCACGTCGACAGCAGCTCGTCGAACTCGGCCATCGCGTGGGTGGCGTCACCCTGCGAGGAGCTGAGGGTGAGCAGGTAGATCCGGCAGCCGCGCAGCAGCCCGTAGGAGCGGGCGACGACCTTGATCCCCTGCTGCTCGAAGGTCGTCGTGAAACCGACCGCAGTGGTGCCGGCGACGGCCCTTTCCGGGGCCGAGGAGACCGCACGCCCGGCTGCCGACAGCTGGGCGCGGCCCTTGGCCAGCTCGTCCTGGAGCACCGACGGGTCGCCCTTGGTCGCGGTGACCACGAGGTTGTTGGCGAAGGCGTCGACCTTCCTCGACGACAGCAGCACGAGGTCGACGTCGGGGATGGCGTTCGCCTTGTCGGGGGCCTCGGTCCAGCCCTCCGGCGGCACCACGGTGAAGCTGCCCGAACGCGCCAGCAGCTCGTCACCCGACTGGGCCGCCGCAGGACTGGAGGCGGACGAGCCGGTGGTCGCCGAGCCGGAGGTCGACGAGCTGGACCGCGGTGGACGTTCCGGGGTGGCCTTGGAGCACCCGCCCAGCACGAAGGCGCACGTCAGGAGCCCGACCGAGACGATGCGGATCGAGCGGGCCCTCATGCGGACGATCCAACCACAGGCGCCACGTCAATGTGGCGGCCCCCGGCCGGAGGGGCTGCCCGTCAGGCCGGCTCACGGCGGGCCCGCGTGACCAGCGCTCGGGCGGCCAGCTCCGACTCGTCGGGGTAGACGACCTCCTCAAGGCTCAGCCCGTGCGGGGGCATGACGTGGATGCCGGCCGTGCGCTCGGCGCGGTCCTGCAGCGACCGGGGCCAGTCGAGGGGCCGGCGCCCCTCGCCCACCGGCACGACGGCACCGACCAGGGACCGGACCATGGAGTGGCAGAACGCGTCGGCCCGCACGGTGGCAGCGAGGACGCCGTCGGGCAGCCTGACCCAGGAGAAGTCGAGCAGGGTGCGCACGGTCGTGGCGCCCTCGCGCTGCTTGCAGAAGGCCGCGAAGTCGCGCAGGCCGACCAGTGCCCCCGACGCCGCGTGAAGGGACTCGAGGTCGAGGTCACGCCGCCACCACACCGTGTCGTGGCGACGCAGGGGGTCGCGCAGGGCGGCCGGGTCGGCGATGCGGTAGAGGTAGCGTCGCTCCGCGGCGGAGAAGCGCGCGTCGAACCCCTCCGGCGCCGGCTGAGCCCGGCGCACGACGATGTCGGGTGCCAGGATGCCGCCCAGACGGCTCACGAGCGCCTCACCAGGCTCGCGGCCCGACCGGCCGGGCATCGACCGCCAGGCCCCCTCCAGCAGGTCGACGTGGGCCACCTGGCCGCGCGCATGGACCCCGGCGTCGGTGCGACCGGCCACCGTCACCCGGACCGGCTCCGGGCTGCGCAGCACCGTGGTCAGGGCGGCGGAGAGCTCACCCTGGACGGTGCGCAGCGCCGGCTGGGCGGCCCAGCCGGAGAAGGCCGTGCCGTCGTAGGCGAGGTCCAGACGCACGCGCAGCAGGCGCTCCCCCGGTCCGGTCGACTCGCTCATGGCGACCGAGCCTAACGGCAGCGCAGACAAGGCCCGTCAGGCAGGCACGGATGCGGGAAGGGCCCCGCACCAGAACTGGTGCGAGGCCCTTCTCGAGTGGCGATGACCGTGGATCAGGCGTCGGCCTTGGTGTCGGCGTCGCCGTCGGTGGACTCCGTGGACTCCGTGGTCTCGGCGTCCGTCGCCTCGGGAGCGTCCGTCGCCTCGGGAGCGTCCGTCGCCTCGGGCGCGTCGGTCGCCTCGGTGCTGTCGACGGCCTGGTCGGTCGTGGTCAGCTCCTCGTCGGTCTCGACGTCCTCGGCAGCGGCGGCCTTGGGGGCGTCCTGCTTCGCAGCGCGCTTCGTGGCGGCCTCGGCCTCCTTGACCGTCGCCTTCTTGGCCGACAGCGGCTCGCGGACGAGCTCGATGACGACCATGGGGGCGTTGTCACCCTTGCGGGCGCCGATCTTCGTGATGCGGGTGTAGCCACCCTCGCGAGCCGCCATGTCGGGGGCGATCTCGGCGAAGAGACGGTGGACGACACCCTTGTCGCGCACGACCGTGAGGACGCGGCGACGGGCGTGCAGGTCTCCGCGCTTGGCGAAGGTGATGAGGCGCTCGGCGAGCGGGCGCAGACGCTTGGCCTTGGCCTCGGTCGTCGTGATCTTGTCGTGCTCGAACAGCGACGTCGCGAGGTTGGCCAGGATCAGCCGCTCGTGGGCGGGGCCGCCACCGACGCGGGGACCCTTGGTGGGGGTGGGCATTTCGTTTCTCCTAGAAGTCTGACCGTGCCGGTCTCGAGCGAGGTGCCGAGGGCTAGGTCAAGAAGCGGTTGGTCAGAGACGCTCGTCCTCGACGAACGACTGGTCGTCGTCGTCGCTGTAGTCGTCGTCGCCGTAGCCGTCGACGAGGGCCGACGGGTCGAATCCGGGCGGGCTGTCCTTGAGGGCCAGACCCATGCCGACGAGCTTGGCCTTGACCTCGTCGATCGACTTCGCGCCGAAGTTGCGGATGTCGAGCAGGTCGGCCTCGCTGCGACCCACGAGCTCACCCACGGTGTGGATGCCCTCGCGCTTGAGGCAGTTGTAGGAACGAACCGTGAGGTCCAGGTCCTCGATCGGCAGCGCGAGGTCCGCGGCGAGCGCGGCGTCCGTCGGCGACGGGCCCATGTCGATGCCCTCGGCCTCGACGTTGAGCTCGCGAGCCAGGCCGAAGAGCTCGACCAGCGTCTTGCCGGCCGAGGCCATGGCGTCACGCGGGGTCATCGAGTTCTTCGTCTCCACGTCGACGATCAGCTTGTCGAAGTCGGTGCGCTGCTCAACTCGGGTCGCCTCGACCTTGTAGGTGACGGTGAGCACCGGACTGTAGATCGAGTCGACCGGGATGCGGCCGATCTCTTGGTCACCGGACTTGTTCTGCTGCGCCGAGACGTAGCCACGGCCACGCTCGACGGTCAGCTCCATCTCGAGCTTGCCCTTGTCGTTCAACGTCGCGATGTGCAGGTCCGGGTTGTGCACCTCGACACCCGCCGGAGGCGTGATGTCGGCGGCGGTCACCGCACCCGGGCCCTGCTGGCGCAGGTACATGACGACGGGCTCGTCGTGCTCCGAGGAGACGACGAGGCCCTTGATGTTGAGGATCATCTCGGTGACGTCCTCCTTCACGCCCGGAACGGTCGTGAACTCGTGGAGCACGCCGTCGATGCGGATGGAGGTGACTGCCGCGCCCGGGATGCTCGAGAGCAGGGTGCGACGGAGGGAGTTGCCGAGCGTGTAGCCGAAGCCGGGCTCGAGCGGCTCGATGGTGAAGCGGCTGCGGTTCTCGACCACGACCTCTTCGGAGAGGACGGGACGCTGTGCGATGAGCACTGTTCATTTCCTTCCCACGGGCGACCGCCATATGACGCCTCGTGAAACTGCCCGGTCGTGATCCGGGCGGGCCGGCGCGGCTCTGTCTGCGAGCCGACCCCACGCAAGAGTTCGGTATGCCGTGAAGCGTGCTTCACGGCATACCGAACCTTGATCAGTTCTTCGAGTAGAGCTCGACGATCAGCTGCTCGGTGAGCTGCGAGTCGATCTGCGCGCGCACCGGGAGCTGGTGGATGAGGATCTGCAGCGAGCCGTCGACGACCTGCATCCAGGCCGGCACGGGACGCTCGCCGAACGTCTGGCGGGCCAGCTCGAACGGGAAGCTCTCGACGGACTGCTTGCGGACCGTGATGATGTCGTACTGCTCGACGCGGTAGCTCGGGACGTCGACGCGCACGCCGTTGACCTCGAAGTGGCCGTGCGTGACGAGCTGACGGGCGTGGCGGCGCGTGCGGGCCAGGCCCGCGCGGTAGACCACGTTGTCGAGACGGGTCTCGAGGATCTGCAGGAGGTTCTCACCGGTCTTGCCGGGGCGCTTCGCCGCTTCCTTGTAGTAGCGGACGAACTGCTTCTCCATGACGCCGTAGGTGAAGCGGGCGCGCTGCTTCTCCTGCAGCTGCGTCAGGTACTCCTTCTCCTGGATCCGGCGACGGCCGTGCTGGCCGGGCGGGAAGGGACGGAGCTCGAAGTTCTTGTCGCCGCCGACGAGGTCCATCTTGAGGCGGCGGGACTTCTTGGTGATCGGGCCGGTGTAACGAGCCATGACTTATCTACTCTTCCTGGTCTCTGGCCGGATCAGACGCGGCGGCGCTTGGGCGGGCGGACACCGTTGTGCGGCGTGGGCGTGACGTCGCTGATCGCGCCGACCTCCAGGCCGGTGGCGGTGAGCGAACGGATCGCCGTCTCGCGGCCCGAACCCGGGCCCTTCACGAAGACGTCGACCTTGCGCATGCCGTGCTCCATGGCGCGGCGGGCAGCAGCCTCGGCGGCCATCTGGGCAGCGAACGGGGTGGACTTGCGCGAACCCTTGAAGCCGACCTGGCCGGCAGAGGCCCACGAGATCACGGCGCCCGTGGGGTCCGTGATCGAGATGATCGTGTTGTTGAACGTGCTCTTGATGTGAGCGTGCCCGTGGGCGACGTTCTTCTTCTCCTTGCGACGAACCTTCGTCACGCGAGCCTTGGGAGGCATTTTTCTCCTACGTCAGAACTGGATGTCGGTGGGACGCGATCGCAGCGCGATCAACGTCACCTGGCCTTCTTCTTGCCGGCCACGGTGCGCTTCGGGCCCTTGCGGGTGCGCGCGTTGGTCTTGGTGCGCTGGCCGCGCACAGGCAGACCACGACGGTGACGGAGACCTTCGTAGGAGCCGATCTCGACCTTGCGGCGGATGTCGGCCTGCACCTCACGGCGAAGGTCACCCTCGAGGCGGTAGTTGCCCTCGAGGAAGTCACGAAGCGCAACGAGCTCGGTCTCACCGAGGTCCTTGACGCGGATGTTGGGGTCGACGCCGGTCGCGACCAGCGCCTCCTTGGAACGGGTGCGACCGACACCGAAGATGTAGGTCAGTGCGACCTCGACGCGCTTCTCGCGCGGAAGGTCGACTCCAACAAGACGAGCCATGTTGGGTTGTCTCCTGATTTCTGTTTCGCGGAGGTCTGGAGCAGGTCACCGATCCGGGGTCACGGCCCGTCACTCAGAAGGACGGGCCACCGGTCCCCGGCCTCCGTGCCGGGGGTGACGTCCTGCGCCGACACGACGGTCGGTCATCAGGGGCCGGGTGCTGCTTTCATTCACTTTTTCGCGTGCTGTCGAAAGTCTGTCGACGGCGAGGGTGGTGCTGCTGCTCAGCCCTGGCGCTGCTTGTGGCGCAGGTTCTCGCAGATCACCATGACCCGACCGTTGCGGCGGATCACCTTGCACTTGTCGCAGATCTTCTTGACGCTCGGCTGAACCTTCATCTGCCTGCTGTCTTCAGATCGCGCACCCGTTACCGCGGGCCCAGGAGGGCTCGTGGGAGCAGGTGCTTGGTTGTGTAATCGGGAGTTGGTGCCTCGCACTCGTCCAGCCGGACACGCCCGCAGGTGCGGGTGGGTCACGGCCGAGCTGGTGCTCAGCGGTAGCGGAAGACGATCCGACCGCGGGTCAGGTCATAGGGCGAGAGCTCCACCACGACACGGTCCTCGGGGAGGATCCGGATGTAGTGCTGTCGCATCTTGCCCGAGATGTGTGCGAGAACCTTGTGACCGTTGGAGAGCTCGACCCGGAACATTGCGTTCGGGAGAGCCTCGACGATCGTGCCCTCGATCTCGATGACACCGTCCTTCTTGGCCATATCCTCCGTCTATCTGTTGGTGGCCGACCCGGACTGAGCCGGCCTTGGGACGTGCCTGTATGCCGTGCTCGGGGCACGCGCAGAACTCAGGCGCCCAGACACACGACACCCAACGCACAAGACTACGCCAGAACGCGTCGTTCCCGAAATCGGGCAAGGACCGCTCAAGGTGCTCGAGCGGCCCGTTCCAGGAGCGCGGGCCGATCAGCCCTCGAGCTCGGCCCGGCGCAACGTCACGAGCCGTTCGACGACCTCGTCGGGAAGCGGGTGCGCGGCAGTGAAGCGGATCGTGCCCTTGCTCAGGGAGAAGCCCGGCAGGTCCGGGGCGAGGGCCGCGACGACGGCCGGGCTGAACGGGAAGACCGACAGGTGACCGGCGGCGGCGGTGATGCCGACGAGCGGGCGACCGTCGAGCTTCAGTGCCGGCATGCCGTAGCTGGTGCCCTCCTGTGCCTCGGGCGCCACGCGCAGCGCCAGGTCGACCACCCGCTGCAGGGCGGTCCGTTCGTCGTCACCCAGTCCGGCCAGGTAGTCACCCATCGTGCCCATGCCGCAGGCTCCCACATGGCGCCCGGCACCGCTCCCGTATGCCGCACGCCGTGGCATCCTCGCCCGCCGATCGCGACCGGCGCCCCCGGTCACCGCGTCACGTGCCCGGCATACTGGCAGGGTGACCGAGACCGGAGACGCCACGCCCCCGTCCCTGCCCGACCACCCAGGCGTGCCCGCCGCGCCGGACGACCGCCTCGACACGGTGAGCGCCCCACCCGCCGACGCGGAGAGCGTCGAGGACTACTACGCGCGCATCGCCGCTGCGGCCGGGCCGGACGGCCGGCTCCCCGTCGCAGTTGAGGAGATGCCCGGCTGGGACATCTACCCCTACGAGATCAGTGGGCTGCGCCTCAAGCCGGTGGCGCCACCGGCCGCCGAGGAGCCGGCCCGTCGCGGCGAGGACCCCACCCAGTGCTGGTGCGCCGGCGGCCTCGGCCAGGACGACGACGAGGACCGGGTGGTGTGGACCAACCCGCGCTGGCGGCTCACCCTGTCCCGCGACACGGGTCTGCCCGTGATGCTCGTGCTGGCGCCGGCCGAGCACCACGACCTGACGACGCTGCCCTCGGAGCTGGCCGGCGAGATGGGCCAGCTGCTCGTCGCCGTTGCCGACGCGGTGGAGCACGTGCCGAGCGTCGGGCGCGTCCAGGTCGCGAAGTACGGCGATGGCGGTGCCCACCTGCACCTCTTCTTCCTCGGCAGGCCCGCCCGGATGCTGCAGTTCCGCGGCTCACCTCTCATCGACTGGGAGGAGAACCTGCCCCGTGTTCCGCTGGAGGTGCTGCAGACCAACGCCCGGGTCGTCGCCGAGAGGATGGTCGTGCACGTCGGTGGCCGCGCCGGCACCCTCGGCCGGTGACCGGGGCCGCTTCGACCCCTCGACTCGACCCCTCGACGCACCGCGGCAACGGTCAGGCCGAGCCTGACGCCCCGGTCGCCGGCACGGCGGACGCCGGTGCTGGTGGCCGCCCGTGGCTCGCGGGCCGCTCGAAGAAGAGGACCGCGACCACCCCGATGAGCAGCACCGCAGCCGGGAGCAGCATGGACTCCGACATCGCGTCGGCGAAGCCCGAGGCGGCCCTGGCCGGTATGGGCGCACCGGAGCCCTGCAGGCCGCTCAGCCGGCCAGAGGCCCCGGGCAGGTCTGCCGAGAGGCGAGCCTGGATGAGGGCGGCGATGGCCGCACTGCCGAGGACGGCGCCGACCTGGCGCGTCGTGTTGTAGACGCCCGAGCCCGCGCCGGCCGAGGTCAGTGGCAGGTTACGGGTGGCCGTGGCGCCGAGGGGTCCCCACATGAAGGCATTGCCGACACCCATCAGCGCCATCGGGAGCAGCAGCAACCACGTCTGCGTCTCGGGCTGCATGACGAGAGCGAGCCAGAGAAGGGAGGCAGCGGTGAGGCCGATACCGGCGGCGGTGATGCCGCGCGGGTGGACCCGGTCGGCGAGCTTGCCGGCCACCGGCGCCAGGCCTCCGGAGATGACGGCCATCGGTGCGAGCAGCAGCGCCGACGCGGTGGGCGACATCCCGCGCACGACCTGCGCATACAGCATGAACGGGAAGGCCATGGCGGTGATCGAGAAGCCGATGGTCGTGATCGCTACGTTGGCGAGGGAGAAGTTGCGGTCACCGAAGAGGCCCAATGGCAGCAGCGGCTCACGGGTGTTGTGCGCCTGCCACCAGAGGAACACCCCGAGCACGAGCAGTCCCAGGGCGATCAGGAGCGGAACCGACACGATGCCGGTGATGGTGCCCCAGTCGTAGGTCTCGCCCTCCTGGACGCCGAAGACGACGAGGAACATGCCCACCGCCGACAGCGCGACGCCCAGCCAGTCGAAGGTGTGGCTGTGCGTCTCGAGCCGCGGCACGAGGCGGGCGGCGAGCACGAACGCGACCACCCCCACCGGCACGTTGATGAAGAAGATCCACTCCCAGCCGGGCCCGTCGACGAGCAGGCCGCCGACGACGGGGCCGACGAGGATCGCGACCCCGGCGGTCGCGCCCCAGAGCGCCATGGCCTGACCACGTGATGCCGCCGGGAAGGTGCGGGTGATGACGGCCATCGTCTGCGGCGTGAGCATCGAGGCCCCGAGGCCCTGCGCGACGCGGGCGATGATGAGCCCCGTGATGGACGTGGTGAGTCCGCACCACAGGGATGCGAGCGTGAAGAGGGTCAGGCCGACCAGGTAGAGGTTCTTTGGGCCGTAGCGGTCACCGAGCCGGCCGGTGATGAGCAACGGCGTGGCGTAGGCGAGCAGGTAGGCGCTGGTGACCCAGATGACGCTGTTGACGTCCGTGTGGAGCCCGCGCAGGATCGCCGGGGTCGCCACAGACACGATGGTCGAGTCGACCAGGATCATGAAGAACCCGATGACCATCGCCCAGAGCGCCGGCCACGGGTTGTGCCCCTCCGGCGCACCCGCCGACCATGACGACGTGCCGATCGTCGCGTCGCGCCGGGCCACGCCGGTGCTCTCGTCGCCTGCCATGATCGCCCCTTCCGCTGCCCTGGTGCCGCACCCGTCATTGTGCACCCGGGCACCGACAGCGGTCAGCCGGTCAGGGTTCGTCGGTGACGCCTACGACCATCGCGTCGCCAGCCAGAGCGGGTCGTGGCCGGTGAGCGGCACCATCCGCCACGTGAGGTCGGCGTCGGATCCACGCAGGCGCGCCTCCACCCGGAAGCGGTGCGACGACTCCATGGACAGGACCTCCGCCCGGAAGGTGTCCTCGTCGACCCAGCCCCCGCTCGCGACGACCGGCAGCGTCGCTCCCCCGGCCACCAGCTCGCCCTCGCGCCACAGCCCCAGCCCGACGGGGATGCGGAGCCACTCGCCGCGGCGGCTGAGGCCCAGCAGGTGGCCGGGTCCGTCCCGGGTCACCGACACGGCCGTGTAGTCGCCCGCGAGGTCCGAGACGACGGAGCGGCTGAACTCGGCGTACTCCGGGCCCAGGGCGCCGCCCGACATGGCGGGGATCTCGAGCGCGGCCAGCCGCCGCGCCAGCGCGGCGTCCGCCTCGGTCGAGCCGCCACGGTCGATGGCGGGCACGAGGTGGGCCCAGAGGCCGTCGAGGGTCGACTGCATCCGCGTCTGCTCCGCGGTGATCGCCACGACGGTGTCGTGCTCGGGCAGCACGATGAGGAACTGTCCGAAGGCGCCGTCGCCGCGGTAGCCGAAGCGCTGCATCCAGAACGAGAAGCCGTAGCCGCGGCGCCAGTCCTCGTCGGCGTTCGGATCCTCGTTCAGCGGCCCGTAGGCGCGGGTGGCTCGGTCGACCCACTCCGGCGACAGCAGCTGCCGCCCCTCCCACCGGCCGCCGTCGAGGTACAGCTGCGCCACGGACGCGATCGCCTCGGTGGTCAGGTGCGCACCGGTGAAGCCGAGCTCACGGCCGAGCGGGTCGCGGTGCCAGGGGACGTCGGGCAGGCCCAGCGGCTCGAGCAGGCGGGGACGCAGCACCTCTGCCACGCCCGCTCCTGCCACCCGGCGCACGACGAGTGACAGCAGGTAGGTCGCGACCTGGTTGTAGGCGAAGAACGTCCCGGGCGCCCGGGACGGCCGTGTCGCGAAGACGCGCGGCACCCAGTCGCCGTCGAAGTCGCCACCGCTCATCCGGTCGAAGACCTGGGTCCAGGCGTCCTGCTCGTGACCGACCGTCATGGAGAGGCAGTGCTCGAGGCGCACGTCGTCCCAGCCGTCGGCCACGGCGGTGCGGTCGATCTCCGGGAAGTGGTCGAGGACGCGGTCCTCGAGCGAGAGGAGCCCCTCCTGCACGAGGAAGCCGACGGCCGTGGCGGTCAGCGTCTTCGACAGGGAGTACGCGAGATGGACGCGGCCGGCGGCATACGGCCTCCACCACCCCTCGGCCACCACCTGGCCGTGGCGCACCACCATCAGGCTGTGCAGCCCGAGGTTGTCGCGCTCGGCGGCGTCGAGGAAGGCGAGAAGGCCGGCGGCGTCGACGTCCTGGGCCGACGGCGTGCTGCGGGGAAGGCTCACGACGGCGAGGGTACGCGTCCGCGGCCTGCCGCGGCAGTCGGGGGGCGTCAGCCCGTGGTGTCGAGAGGGGCGTATGCCGCCCCGACGCCCTCGAGTGCCGCCTTGCCACCGTCGATGGCCGTCAGGATCCACAGCCCGCCCTCGCGGACGGCGACGGAGTGCTCCCAGTGGGCGGCGCGCGTGCCGTCGAGGGTCACCACCGTCCAGTCGTCGGCGAGCACCTTCGTGTCGGTGCCGCCGAGCGTGACCATCGGCTCGATGGCGCCCGTGAAACCGTCCACCACCTTCGGTCCCGTCTCGCGCACGGCGTAGTTGGGGATCTGCGGGTCCATGTGCATCTGCGTGCCGATGCCGTGGCCGACGTACTCGTCGATGATGCCGTAGACCCGGCCGTCGCGCTCGGCTGCGGCCATGAGACTGCCCTCTACGGCGTCGCCGACGGCGTAGAGACGGCTGCCGACCTGCATGGCGGCGATGCCCGCGTAGAGGCTCGCCTCGGTGGCGTCGATGAGGGCGACGTCCTCGGGGCGGCCTGCCTCACGGCCGCCGACGACCGCGGTGAAGGCGGCGTCGCCGTTCCAGCCCTGCACCTCGGCGCCGCAGTCGATGGAGACGATGTCGCCGGCCTGGAGGACCCGCGGGCCGGGGATGCCGTGCACGACCTCGCTGTTGACGCTCGTGCACAGCGTGTGGCTGTAGCCGGGCACGAGCTGGAAGTTCGGGATCCCGCCGTTGCTGCGGATAAACTCCTCCGCGAGCCGGTCGAGCTCGAGGGTCGTCACGCCGGGGCGGACCTCACGGGCGAGCAGCTCGAGGGTGCGCCCGACGAGCAGCCCTGCCTCGCGCATGAGGAGGAGCTGCTCGTCGGTGCGGCCCTGGAGCCGGTTCCGGCGTCCGAACATCAGTGGTTCCTTGTCGCTGACTGCCCAGGGGCAGTCGTGGTCAGGCGTGGTGCGGCAGGGCCGCGATGACGCGGTCGGTGACCTCGTCGACGGTGCCCATGCCGTCGACCTTGACGAGGAGTCCGACGTGCTCGTAGTGCTGCGCGAGCGGTGCCGTCTCCTTGCGGTAGATCGCCTGCCGCTCCCGGATGACGTCCTCGGTGTCGTCGGCGCGACCCTCGGTCTCGGCCCGCTTCAGCAGCCGTTGGACGATGGCGTCCTCGTTGACCTCGAGCTCGAGGACGGCGTCGAGGGCGTGCCCGTGACGCGACAGCATCGCGTCGAGGGCATCGACCTGGCCCGCGGTGCGGGGGTAGCCGTCGAGCAGGAAGCCCTCGGCAGCGTCGTCCCAGGACAGGCGGTCCTCGACGATCTCGTTGGTGACGTCGTCGGAGACGTAGCCGCCCGAGGTGATGATCTCGTGGACCTTGACGCCCAGCGGCGTCTGGTCCTGGATGTTGGCGCGGAAGATGTCGCCGGTCGAGATGGCCGGGATGTCGAGACGCTCGGCGATCCGAGCGGCCTGCGTGCCCTTACCGGCGCCGGGTGGGCCGAGGATGATCAGTCGCATCAACGCAGGAACCCTTCGTAGTGACGCTGCTGCAGCTGCGCCTCGATCTGCTTGACGGTCTCCAGGCCGACCCCGACGACGATGAGGATCGAGGTGCCACCGAACGGGAAGTTCTGGTTGGCGCCGACGAGGACGAGGGCCACGAGCGGGATCAGCGAGACGATGGCGAGGTAGATGGCACCCGGCACGGTGATTCGGGTCAGGACGTAGTTGAGGTACTCGGCCGTGGGTCGCCCGGCCCGGATACCCGGGATGAAGCCGCCGTACTTCTTCATGTTCTCGGCGACCTCGGTCGGGTTGAACGTGATCGAGACGTAAAAGAACGTGAAGAAGAGGATGAGGGCGACATAGGTCGCCATGTAGATCGGGTGGTCACCCTTGACGAGGTTCTCCTGCACCCACGAGACCCAGCCGGGGTTGTCGCCGTTGGCGTGGGTGTTGAACTGCGCGACGAGGCCCGGCAGTGCGAGCAGGGAGCTGGCGAAGATGACCGGGATGACGCCGGCCATGTTGACCTTGAGCGGGATGTAGGTGGACGTGCCGCCGTACATGCGCCGTCCGACCATGCGCTTGGCGTACTGCACGGGGATGCGCCGCTGGGACTGCTCGACGAAGACGACCGCCGCGATGACGAAGATCCCGAGGATGAGGATGCCGAGGAAGGTGCCCCAGCCCTTGTTCTGCTTGATGCTCCAGAGCGAGGCCGGGAAGCCGGCGGCGATCGAGGTGAAGATCATCAGGGACATGCCGTTGCCGACGCCCTTGTCCGTGATGAGCTCGCCGAACCACATGATCAGGCCGGTGCCGGCGGTCATGGTCAGCACCATGATCAGGATGGTGACCATCGACTGGTCGATCATGATCGTGTCGCAGGAGCCGCCGAAGAGGCTCGAGGGGTTGCGCGCGAAAGTCACGAGGGTCGCCGACTGCAGGATCGCGAGGCCGATCGTGAGGTAACGGGTGTACTGCGTCAGCTTGCTCTGCCCCGACTGGCCCTCCTCCTTGAGCGCCTCGAAGCGCGGGATGACCACCGTGAGCAGCTGGATGATGATGCTGGCCGTGATGTACGGCATGATCCCGAGCGCGAACACCGACAGCTGCAGCAGCGCACCGCCGCTGAAGAGGTTGGCGAGGTTCAGGAACCCGCTCTGGTCGCTGCCACCGGAAGCCTTGCCGGCCTGCAGGCAGTTCTGCACCAGGCTGTAGCTGATGCCGGGCACCGGCACGTGTGATCCGAGCCGGAACAGCACGATGATGCCGAGCGTGAAGAGCAGCTTCTTGCGCAGGTCCGGGGTACGGAACGCGCGTACGAAGGCGGCGAGCACTGGGTCCTCCTGGGGCCGCGCGGTGGCGCGGCGTAAGTCATGCAATCCGTGGAAGGGTAACGCAAATGCGCAGCGCCCCGGGTTGCCCCCCGCGATGGCCGACGTCACGTCGGCTCGCGGGACGGGCGCCCGGGGCGCTGCTCACACGAGGTGTGTGGTGGTCACTCGCGCCTGATCACTCAGCCGGCGAGTGCCGTGACCGTGCCGCCGGCGGCCTCGATCTTCTCCTTGGCGGAGGCCGAGAACTTGTGCGCCTCGACCTCGACCTTGACGGAGATCTCGCCCGTGCCGAGCACCTTCACCGGGAAGCCGTCACGGACGGCACCCTTGGCGACGAGGTCGGCGACGGACACCTGACCACCCTCCGGGAAGAGCAGCTGCAGGCGGTCCAGGTTCACGACCTGGTACTCCGTGCGGAACGGGTTCTTGAAGCCACGGAGCTTCGGGAGGCGCATGTGCATCGGCATCGAGCCGCCCTCGAAGCTCTCCGGGACCTGGTAACGGGCGCTGGTGCCCTTGGTGCCACGACCGGCGGTCTTGCCCTTGGAGCCCTCACCACGACCGACGCGGGTCTTGGCGGTCTTGGCTCCGGGGGCCGGACGCAGGTGGTGGACCTTGAGGGCGGACTCGCCCGACTTCTTGGCGTTGTCGGCCATGGTCAGTCAACCTCCTCGACGGTCACGAGGTGCGTGACCGTCTTGACCATCCCGCGGATCTCGGGACGGTCCTCCTTGACGACGACGTCGCCAATGCGCTTCAGACCGAGGCTGCGCAGCGTGTCACGCTGGTTCTGCTTGCCACCGATCTCGGAACGGGTCTGGGTCACCTTCAGGCGGGCCATCACGCACCAGCCTTCGCGGCCTGGGCCTCGGCGATGCCTGCGGCACGGGCGCGGAGCATGGCCGCCGGGGCGACCTCCTCGAGGGTCTTGCCACGACGGGCAGCGACCGACTCGGGACGCTCGAGCTCGCGCAGGGCCTGGGCCGTGGCGTGCACGATGTTGATCGCGTTGTCCGAGCCCAGCGACTTGCTGAGGACGTCGTGGACGCCGGCGCACTCGAGCACCGCACGCACCGGACCACCGGCGATGACACCGGTACCGGGCGCGGCGGGGCGCAGCATGACGACACCGGCGGCGGCCTCACCCTGGACGGGGTGCGGGATGGTGCCCTGGATGCGCGGGACCTTGAAGAAGTTCTTCTTGGCCTCCTCGACACCCTTGGCGATGGCCGCAGGAACTTCCTTGGCCTTGCCGTAGCCGACACCCACGGTGCCGTCGCCGTCACCGACGACGACGAGGGCGGTGAAGCTGAAGCGACGACCACCCTTGACGACCTTGGCGACGCGGTTGATGGTCACGACACGCTCGACGTACTGGTTCTTGTCGTCACGGCTGTCGCGGTTGTCGCGGCCGCCGCGGTTGTCACGGCGGTCTCCGCGCTCGGTGCGCTCGCCGCCACCGGCGGGGCCGGTGCCTCGACGCTGCTGTCCGGGCATCAGATGTTCCTCATCTCAACAATTGCGTTCACGAAGTTGCTCACAGGGACAGACCGCCTTCGCGGGCGCCCTCGGCGATCGCCGCGACCCGGCCGTGGTACTTGTTGCCACCACGGTCGAACACGACGGCCTCGATACCGGCGTCCTTGGCACGGGCGGCCACGAGCTCGCCGACCCGCTTGGCCTTGGCCGTCTTGTCGCCGTCGAAGGCGCGCAGGTCGGCCTCCATCGTCGAGGCCGAGGCGACCGTCTTGCCGACGGTGTCGTCGACGACCTGGACGAAGAGGTGGCGGCTGGACCGCGACACGACGAGGCGGGGACGGACCGCGGTGCCGGCGATCTTCTTGCGACCGCGCACCTGGCGACGGATGCGGGCGGCAGCCTTTGACTTGCCGCGCTTGATGATCATTGCCATGGCTTACTTACCGGCCTTTCCAACCTTGCGACGGATCTGCTCGCCCGCGTAGCGAACGCCCTTGCCCTTGTACGGGTCGGGCTTGCGCAGCTTGCGGATGTTCGCCGCGACCTCACCGACGAGCTGCTTGTCGATGCCCTGCACCGAGAAGCGGGTCGGGTTCTCGACGGCGAAGTTGATGCCGGCGGGAGCCTGGATGAGGATCGGGTGCGAGTATCCGAGCGAGAACTCGAGGTCCGAGCCCTTCGCGGCGACACGGTAACCCGTGCCGTGGATCTCCATCTTCTTCTCGTAGCCCTCGGTGACACCGAGGACCATGTTGTGGATGAGCGAGCGGGTCAGGCCGTGGCGCGAGCGCGAGTCGCGCTCGTCGTTGGGGCGCTTGACCTCGAGGTTGCCCTCGCCGAGCTCGACCGTGATCGGCTGAACGACGGTCAGGGAAAGCTCACCCTTGGGGCCCTTGACGAGAACGTCCTGGCCCTCGACCTTGATGTCCACACCCGAGGGGATGGAGACCGGGAGTCGTCCGATTCGCGACATGTCAGTGTCTCCTTACCAGACGTAGGCGAGGACTTCCCCACCCACGCCCTTCTCGTGTGCCTGGCGGTCGGTCAGCAGACCGTTCGACGTCGACAGGATCGCCACGCCGAGGCCACCGAGGACCTTGGGCAGGTTCGTCGACTTGGCGTAGACGCGCAGACCGGGCTTGGACACGCGACGCACGCCGGCGATGGAGCGCTCGCGGTTCGGGCCGTACTTGAGGTCGATGGTCAGCGTCTGGCCGACCTCGGCCTCCTCGATCTTCCACGAGGCGATGTAGCCCTCGCTCTGGAGGATCTCGGCGATGTTCTTCTTCAGCTTCGAGTACGGCATGGAGACGACGTCGTGGTGCGCCGAGTTGGCGTTCCGGACGCGGGTCAGCATGTCCGCAATCGGGTCAGTCATGGTCATGTGGGCTCTCCGCCCTTCCTCACCGGGGTTTCGACCTTTGGCAGTGATGCCGCTCGGCGTATGCCGTGGGGCCGACCTACGGTGTCAGAGGTGTGTTGGTCTGGGGTTGCTCTTGGGCTCGGGGAGCCGATTACCAGGAGCTCTTGGTCACGCCCGGCAGCTCGCCCGCGTGCGCCATCTCGCGAAGGCAGATGCGGCAGAGGCCGAACTTGCGGTACACCGAGTGCGGGCGACCGCACTTCTGGCAACGGGTGTACGCGCGGACCTTGAACTTCGGCTTCCGGTTCGCCTTGTTAACGAGCGCGGTCTTGGCCATGTCAGTTCTCCTTGAAGGGGAAGCCGAGCTGCTTGAGCAGCGCGCGACCCTCGTCATCGTTGGTCGCCGTGGTGACCACGGTGATGTCCATGCCCCGCACGCGGTCGATCCGGTCCTGGTCGATCTCGTGGAACATCGACTGCTCGGTCAGGCCGAACGTGTAGTTGCCCTTGCCGTCGAACTGCTTGGGCGACAGGCCACGGAAGTCACGGATGCGCGGGAGGGCGATCGTCACGAGACGGTCGAGGAACTCCCACATGCGGTCACCGCGGAGCGTGGTGTGCGCACCGATCGGCATGCCCTCGCGGAGCTTGAACTGGGCGATGGACTTGCGAGCCTTGGTCACGACCGGCTTCTGGCCGGTGATCGCGGTGAGGTCGCGCACGGCGCCCTCGATCAGCTTGCTGTCCTTGGCCGCGTCGCCGACACCCATGTTCACGACGACCTTGACGACGCCGGGGACCTGCATGACGTTGGCATGGCCGAACTGCTCCTGCAGGGAGCCCTTGATCTCGTCCTGGTAGCGCTGCTTGAGGCGCGGCTTGGTGCTGGTCTCGGTCATCTCAGAGGTCCTTGTCCGACTTGACCGCGACACGGACGCGAGCCGCCTTCTGGCGGCCGCCTCGCTCGACGGTCTCGACACGCGTCTTGATACGGGTCGGCTTCTTCGACTCCGGGTCGACGATCGCCACGTTGCTCACGTGGATCGCGGCCTCGGTGTGCGTCAGGCCACCGGTGCGGGTGCCACGGGCGGTCGCGCCGGCCTTGACGTGCTTGGTGACGCGGTTGATGCCCTCGACCAGCACGCGCTGGGTCTCGGGGTAGACCGCGATGACCTTGCCCTGCTTGCCCCGGTCGCCGCCGTTCTTCTGGCTGCGGCCCGAGATGACCTGCACGAGGTCACCCTTCTTGATCTTCATCTTGGCGTTCGCCATGTTCACAGCACCTCCGGCGCGAGCGAGATGATCTTCATGAACTTCTTCTCGCGAAGCTCGCGGCCCACCGGGCCGAAGATGCGGGTCCCACGAGGGTCGCCGTCGGCCTTGAGGATCACCGCGGCGTTCTCGTCGAACTTGATGTAGGAACCGTCGGCGCGGCGGCGCTCCTTGACGGTGCGAACGATGACGGCCTTGACGACGTCACCCTTCTTCACGTTGCCGCCAGGGATCGCATCCTTGACGGTGGCGACGATGGTGTCGCCGATGCCGGCGTAGCGACGGCCCGAGCCACCGAGAACACGGATGCAAAGGATCTCCTTGGCACCGGTGTTGTCGGCGACGCGCAGCCGCGACTCCTGCTGAATCACTGTCTAACTCCTGTCGTCGTGCTGGTTCTCTCGAACGATCCGCGCCGGGCGCGCATGGTTCGAGAGCCTTGCCGAACTGAATGGAACTGTGGTCTTGGTGCGAGCCGACGGCATACGGGCACGTATGCCGTCCGGCCCGCTCCCCCAGCCACGCGGGCGGCTGGGGGTACGCGGGGGAGAAGCCCCCGAGCGGTTACTTGGCCTTCTCGAGGATCTCGACGATGCGCCAGCGCTTGGTCGCGGAGAGCGGGCGCGTCTCCATGATCAGCACGCGGTCGCCCACGCCGGCGGCGTTCTGCTCGTCGTGCGCCTTGACCTTGCTGGTGCGGCGGATGACCTTGCTGTAGAGCGCGTGCTTGACGCGGTCCTCGACCTCGACGACGACGGTCTTGTCCATCTTGTCGCTCACCACGTAGCCCTGACGGGTCTTGCGGTAGTTGCGCTCACTCGCCTGGTCGCTCACGACCTTCTCCTGCTCGCTCATGCGTCAGCCTCCTGCGCCTTGTCAGCCTTCTTGGCCTTCTTCTCGGCCTTGTCAGCCTTCTCGGGCTTGTCAGCCTTCTCGGCCTCGTCGGCCTTCTTGTCGGCCTTGGCCGACGACTTCTCGGCCTTCTCCTCCGCCTTGGGGGCGGCGGGGGCCGAACCGATGCCGAGCTCGCGCTCACGCATCTCGGTGTAGATCCGCGCGATGTCCTTCTTGACGGCGCGCAGACGGCCGTGGTTGTCCAGCTGGCCGGTGGCCGACTGGAAACGCAGGTTGAACAGTTCTTCCTTGGCCTTCTTCAGCTCGTCCGCGAGCTTGGTGTCGTCAAGACCACGCAGCTGCTCGGGAGCCAGGTCCTTGGTTCCGACTGCCATCAGATGTCACCACCCTCACGCTGGACGAAGCGGCACTTCATGGGGAGCTTGTGCATCGCGAGACGCATGGCCTCACGCGCGACCGGCTCTGCCACGCCCGAGATCTCGAACATGACGCGGCCCGGCTTGACGTTGGCGATCCACCACTCCGGTGAACCCTTACCGGAACCCATGCGGGTCTCGGCGGGCTTCTTGGTGAGCGGACGGTCGGGGTAGATGTTGATCCACACCTTGCCGCCACGCTTCATGTAGCGGGTCATCGCGATACGAGCGGACTCGATCTGGCGGTTGGTGACGTAGGCCGGCTCGAGAGCCTGGATGCCGAAGTCGCCGAACGCGATCGTCGTGCCACCCTTGGCCGCACCGTGGCGGTTCGGGTGGTGCTGCTTGCGGTGCTTGACTCGACGGGGAATCAACATGGTCAGGCCTGCTCATTCTCGGTGCTGGCCGCGGCAGGGGCCTCGGCAGCAGCGGTCTCGTTCACTGCCGGAGCAGCGGCGGTCTCGTTGCGGTCACCACGACGGGCGCGGTTCGGACGGTCACCGCCGTCACGACGCGGACCACGCGACGGGCGAGGAGCGGCGGCCTGCTGGGCAGCGAGCTCCTTGGCCGTCATGTCGCCCTTGTAGATCCACACCTTGACTCCGATGCGACCGAACGTGGTGCGGGCCTCGTAGAAGCCGTAGTCGATCTGCGCACGCAGGGTGTGCAGCGGGACGCGGCCCTCGCGGTAGAACTCGGTGCGGCTCATCTCGGCGCCGTTGAGGCGGCCGGAGACCTGCACGCGGATGCCCTTGGCGCCGGCGCGCTGGGCGGACTGCATGCCCTTGCGCATGGCACGGCGGAACGCCACGCGGGCCGAGAGCTGCTCGGCGATGCCCTGGGCGACCAGCTGGGAGACGATCTCGGGGTTCTTGACCTCGAGGATGTTCAGCTGGACCTGCTTGCCCGTGAGCTTCTCGAGCTCGCCGCGGATGCGGTCGGCCTCGGCGCCGCGGCGACCGATGACGATGCCCGGGCGGGCGGTGTGGATGTCGACGCGGACGCGGTCACGGGTGCGCTCGATCTCGACCGAGGCGATGCCGGCGCGCTCCATGCCCTTCTCCATCAGGCGACGGATGGCGACATCTTCCTTGACGTAGTCGCGGTAACGCTGACCCGTCTTGGTCGAGTCGGCGAACCAGCGGCTCTTGTGGTCCGTCGTGATGCCCAGACGGAAGCCGTGGGGGTTGACCTTCTGACCCATCAGCGGGCTCCCTTCTTGTTCTCGGGCTGGGTGACGACCACGGTGATGTGGCTCGTGCGCTTGTTGATGCGACCCGCGCGGCCCTGGGCCCGCGGGCGGAAACGCTTCATCGTCGGGCCCTCGTCGACGAACGCGGCCGTGATGACCAGGTTGCGCTCGTCGAAGGCGACCGACTCACGGTCGGCCTTGACGCGGGCGTTGGCGATGGCGCTCTCGAGCACCTTCTTGACCGGCTCGGAGGCCGACTGGGGAGCGAAGGTGAGCACCGTGACGGCGTCGGTGGCGGCCTTGCCGCGGATCAGGTCCACGACACGGCGAGCCTTCTGCGGGCTGACACGGACGTGCCGCGCCGAAGCCTTGGCTTCCATGACTTCTTCCTTGGATTCGATGGCCATCAGCGACGACGACCCTTCTTGTCGTCCTTCACGTGACCCTTGAACGTGCGGGTCGGTGCGAACTCGCCGAGCTTGTGGCCGACCATCGACTCGGTGACGAACACCGGGACGTGCTTGCGGCCGTCGTGGACGGCGAACGTGTGACCGAGCATGTCCGGGCTGATGACCGAACGACGCGACCAGGTCTTGATGACGGTCTTGGTGCCCGCTTCGTTCTGGGCGTCCACCTTCTTCTGAAGGTGGTCGTCGATGAAGGGGCCCTTCTTCAGGCTACGAGGCATTCCAAAGGCTCCTTATCAGCGCTTCTTGCCAGTACGACGGCGACGCACGATGAGCTTGTCGCTTTCCTTGTGTCCCTTGCGGGTGCGGCCCTCGGCCTGACCCCAGGGGCTGACGGGGTGACGTCCACCGGACGTCTTGCCCTCACCACCACCGTGCGGGTGGTCCACCGGGTTCATGGCGACACCACGGACGGTCGGGCGCTTGCCCTTCCAGCGCATGCGGCCGGCCTTGCCCCAGTTGATGTTGCTCTGCTCGGCGTTGCCGACCTCGCCGACGGTGGCGCGGCAGCGCGCGTCGACGTTGCGGATCTCACCGGACGGCATACGCAGCTGGGCGTAGGGGCCGTCCTTGGCGACGAGCTGCACACGAGCACCCGCGGAGCGGGCGATCTTCGCGCCACCACCGGGCTTGAGCTCGATCGCGTGGACGACCGTACCCACGGGGATGTTGCGCAGCGGAAGGGAGTTGCCCGGCTTGATGTCGGCCGCGGGGCCGTTCTCGATCGGGTCGCCCTGACGCAGCCTGTTCGGGGCCAGGATGTAGCGCTTCTCGCCGTCGGCGTACTGGACGAGCGCGATGCGCGCGGTGCGGTTGGGGTCGTACTCGATGTGAGCGACCTTGGCCGGCACGCCGTCCTTGTCATGGCGACGGAAGTCGATGACGCGGTAGGCGCGCTTGTGACCGCCACCGATGTGGCGCGTCGTGATGCGACCGGCGTTGTTGCGGCCACCCGTCTTCGACAGGGGGCGAACCAGCGACTTCTCGGGAGTGGAGCGCGTGATCTCGACGAAGTCGGCGACCGACGAGCCACGACGGCCCGGCGTTGTCGGCTTGTACTTGCGGATACCCATGTTCGTGTGTCCTTATCCTTCGTCGATCTCAGGCGCCCGCACCGAAGATGTCGATCGAGCCCTCGCGGAGGGAGACGATCGCACGCTTGGTGTCCTTGCGCTTGCCGAGGCCGAAGCGGGTGCGACGGGTCTTGCCCTGACGGTTCAGGGTGTGGACCTTGTCGACCTTGACGTTGAAGATCTGCTCGATGGCGATCTTGATCTCCGTCTTGTTCGCACGCGGGTCGACGATGAAGGTGTACTTGCCCTCGTCGAGCAGCCCGTACGACTTCTCGGAGACGACCGGCGCGATCAGGATGTCGCGCGGGTCCTTGGTGTGGATGCTCACTTGGTGGCCTCCTTGTCGGCCTTGTCGGCCTTCACGGGGCCGGCGACGAACGCGTCGAGGGCAGCCTGGGTGAAGACGATGTCGTCGGCGCACAGGACGTCGTACGTGTTGAGCTGGTCGGCGACCAGGACGTGGACGTTCTGCAGGTTGCGGACCGACTTGAACGACAGCTCGTCACCGCGCTCGAGCACGACGAGCACGTTGGGGCGCTGCGTCAGGCCGGCGAGCAGTGCGGCGGCGTCCTTCGCCGAGGGCAGCTCGCCCGTGACGATGGAGTCGACGACGTGGATGCGGTCGAAGCGGGCCCGGTCGGAGAGGGCTCCGCGCAGGGCGGCAGCCTTCATCTTCTTGGGGGTGCGCTGCGCGTAGTCACGCGGCTGCGGACCGTGGACGACGCCACCGCCGGCGAACTGCGGGGCGCGGGTCGAGCCCTGACGAGCGCGACCGGTGCCCTTCTGGCGGTAGGGCTTGCGCCCACCGCCGCGGACCTCGCCGCGCGTCTTCGTCGAGTGCGTGCCCTGGCGGGCCGCCGCGAGCTGCGCCACAACGACCTGGTGGATCAGCGGGACGTTGGTCTGGACGTCGAAGATGTCAGCGGGAAGCGTGGGGGTCTTCGTGGCCATCTGGATCATGCACCCTTCGCAGCCGTGCGGATCAGGACGATGCCACCGCGGGGGCCGGGGACGGCGCCCTTGATGAGCAGGAGGCCCTTCTCGGCGTCAACGGCGTGGATCTGGAGGTTCTGGGTCGTCTGGCGAACGCCACCCATGCGACCGGCCATGCGCATGCCCTTGAAGACACGGCCCGGGGTCGAGCAGCCGCCGATGGAGCCCGGCTTGCGGTGGTTGCGGTGGGCACCGTGGGAGGAGGAGACGCCGGCGAAGCCGTGGCGCTTCATGACACCCGCGAAGCCCTTGCCCTTGGTCGTGCCCGTCGCGTCGACGCGCTGGCCGGCCTCGAAGGACTCGGCCGTGATCTCCTGGCCGAGCTCGTAGTCGCCGGCGTCGGCCGTGCGCAGCTCGACGAGGTGACGGCGCGGCGTGACGCCCGCCTTCTCGAAGTGCCCGGTCATCGGCTTGTTCACCTTGCGCGGGTCGATCGCACCGAAGGCGATCTGGACCGCGGAGTAGCCGTCGGTCGCGTCGGCGCGCACCTGCGTCACGACGCAGGGGCCGGCCTTGACCACGGTCACGGGGACGAGCTTGTTGTCTGCGTCCCACACCTGGGTCATGCCGAGCTTCTCGCCGAGCACGCCCTTGACGTTCTTCTGAGCAACAGTCATCGGGGGCCGCCTCAGAGCTTGATCTCGATGTTGACGTCCGCCGGCAGGTCGAGACGCATCAGCGAGTCGACGGCCTTGGGCGTCGGGTCGATGATGTCGATGAGGCGCTTGTGCGTGCGCATCTCGAAGTGCTCGCGGCTGTCCTTGTACTTGTGGGGCGACCGGATGACGACGAAGACGTTCTTCTCCGTCGGCAGCGGCACGGGGCCCACCACGGTCGCGCCGGCGCGCGTCACTGTGTCAACGATCTTCCGGGCCGAGTTGTCGATGACCTCGTGGTCGTACGACTTCAGCCGGATGCGGATCTTCTGTCCCGCCATCTGATGAACGTCTCTCTCTCGCTTCTGACTACCGGTTCCCTTGGCATCCGACCCCCGAGGTCGGGCGTGTCGCGCCCGCTTCGCGGCGAGAGGTGCGCACCGAAGTGCCACTTCCCAACTGGATTGCCCGGCCGAACCGGGTAACTTGCGCTTCCCTCGGGCCTCCGAGAGGAGTCCGGGCGAGTCCCCGTCAGGAGGCTCTCAAGGGGCGGCGCCACCGACATGGGTCAGCGACGCGCGTCAAGCAACCTGAACAGTGTGCCAGAGGGCCCGCCGCACTATCAAATCGGGGCGGGTCCGCCCCGCACGACTGCGCGCGTGGCGCGTCGCGGGCCCATCTGGCTCAGCCCGGCTGGCCGGCCTCGGGCGAGACCCCTGGCCGGGCGCAGGCCATGGTCGCGCCGGGCAGCTGGTGGCGGTGCTCGGCGATCCAGCGGTAGGCACGGGCGGCGACCTGTGACACCCCCGGGGCCAGGAGAAGGTACCCGACGGGTCGCCAGGCCGGCGCACCATGGGTCGCGGCGCTCGCGACCGCCCGGTGTCCCGAGCGGATCGATCCGTCCGGCGTCACGAACTGAGCCGCCTGGTCGCAGTCCTGCTCGGTCAGACCCATGGCCACGAGGTCGAGCTCCTGCCAGGGGCGGACGTCGTAGCGGCCGCGCCGGTCGACCCAGCGTTGGATCAGCTGCACGCTGCGGGTGCAGAAGCCGCAGTCGCCGTCGTAGACGAGCGTCGCCCTCGTGGGCGCGTCGAGCGTGGTGTCCACGTCCTCATCCTCGCACCCGTGAGTGGCCTGCCCCGCCCCAGCCCGAGGGCGTATGCCGCCGGCACCCTTCCAGCCAGGCCGGCGTCGCGCGCCGGGCCGGCCCGACCGCGATGTCCCGCAGGCGCGCTCAGGCGGGGGCGAGGAACGCGCTCAGCGCGCCGGCATACATCGCCGGGTCCTCGGCCCCCATCAGCTCGCGCGTGCTGTGCATCGAGAGCGTGGCAGCGCCGAAGTCCACGGTGGTCGCGCCCGTCAGCGACGACGTGACGGGACCGACGGTCGACCCGCACGGCAGGTCGCTGCGGGTGACGAACGTCTGCATGGGCACGCCGGCCTGCTCGCACGCCAGCCGGAAGGCGGCGGCGCCGACCGAGTCGGTCGCGTAGCGCAGGTTGGTGTTGACCTTGAGCACTGGACCGCCGTTGACGCGGATCTGGTGCATCGGCTCGTGCCGGTCGGCGTAGTTCGGGTGGGTCGCGTGGCCCATGTCTCCCGAGGCGATGACGGTGGCGGCCAGTGCCCGCCAGTAGTCGTCACGGGTGCCGCCCCCTGCCGTCACGATCCGCTCGAGCACCGATGGCAACAGCGTCGAGGTGGCGCCGCGCTCGGACGTGCTGCCGATCTCCTCGTGGTCGAAGAGGACGAGGACCGGCACGTGGGTGGGCTCGGTGGCCACGGCATCGAGCAGGGCGCGCACACCGGCATACGACGTGGCGAGGTTGTCGAGCCGCGGGGCGGCGATGAGCTCGCGGGAGCGGCCGAGGCGCGTCGACGGCTGCACGGGGTGGGTCATGACGTCCCAGGACAGGACGTCCTCGCGATCGACCCCGACCTGCTCGGCGAGGTAGCCGACGAAGTCGCCGGGCTCGTCGCCGACGCCCCACAGCGGCTCCATGTGCGCCTGCCTGTTGAGGCTGAGCTCGTCGTTCTGGCTCCGGTCCAGGTGGATGGCGAGCTGGGCCACACGCAGCAGCGGGTCGCGTCCGTGGAAGGTCCGCGACTCGACGCCGCCCGCACCGCGGACAGCGACCCTGCCGGCCAGGCCCAGGTCGCGGTCGAGCCACGAGCTGAGGATCAGGCCGCCGTAGGGCTCCACCCCGAGCAGCTGCCAGCCGGCGCGCGAGTGGTCGGGGTTGGGCTTGATGCGCAGGTTCGGACTGTCGGTGTGCGCCCCGACGACCCGGAAGCCGGCTGCCGGTCCCGCCCCGGCGCCGTGCGCGCCGGTGGTGTCCCAGGCGATCAGCGAGCCGCCGCGCACCAGGAAGTGCCGTCCCGGCTCCGCCGGCCAGGCCTCGGTCTCGACCACCTCGGTGAAGCCCTCGGCCCCGAGCCGCGCTGCCGCCTGCTCGCACGCGTGGAACGGAGTGGGTGAGGCGTCGACGTAGTCGATCAGGCCCTGGGCTTCGGTGTCGGTGTCGAACGAGTGCGCCATGGCTCCCGACCCTACTGTGGGCCGTTCGTGGACCTCGTAGCGGCTCCCGCCCCCGATGACCTCCGCGGCGGCATCCCCGAAGCGAGCCCGGGCAGGCAGGATCGAGTCATGAGCGTGCAACGTGGCGGGGTCCCGTGAGCAGCCCGCAGCAGCGCCCGGTGCGGCTGGGTGTCCAGCTTCCCGAGGTCGAGCGGCGGGTCGAGTGGCCCGAGCTCCTCGACATGGCACGAGCGGCGGAGGACGTCGGGCTCGACTCCGTCTGGCTCGGCGACCACCTGCTCTACGACCTCCCGGGCGGCGTGACCCGAGGGCCGTGGGAGGCGTGGACGTCGCTGGCGGCCCTCGCAGCCGTGACGAGCCGGGTCGAGCTGGGTCCGCTCGTCGCCTCGACGAGCTTCCACGCTCCGGCGATGCTTGCCAAGATGGCCGCCACGGTGGACGCCATCTCCGGCGGCCGGCTCGTGCTCGGCCTCGGGGCCGGCTGGAACGAGCGGGAGTATGCCGCCTTCGGCTTCCCGTTCGACCACCGCGTCGGTCGCTTCGAGGAGGCCTTCACCATCGTCCGCAGCTTGCTGCGGGAAGGCCGAAGCAACTTCCACGGCAGCTACTACGACGTCCGGGACTGCGTCCTCGACCCGGCGCCGGCCCGCGCGGGAGGTCCACCCCTCATGCTCGGCTCGACCGGGCCACGGATGATGCGCATCGGCCTGCCGCACGCCGACCTCTGGAACGCGTGGTGGAGCAGCTACGCCAACTCCCCCACCGAGTTCGCCCGCCTCAAGGCCGGCGTGGACGCCGCAGCCGCGCACGTGGGTCGCGAGCCCGGAGAGGTCGCTGCCACCGCCGCCGTCTACGTCCAGTTCGCCGGCGGCGCGGGCCGCCTCATGGGTGACTCCGGGTATGCCGCGTCGGTCGTCCCCGTGCCCGGTGACCCGGGTGCCATCGCGGACCACGCCCACGCCATGGCCGAAGCCGGAGCCGTGCACCTCCAGCTCGTCCTCGACCCGATCACCATCGACACCATCCGGGTGGTGGGACAGGCCGCAGCCCTCCTCGACCGCCCCTGAGGAGCCATGGATCCCTCGCAGCGCCGCCCTGGACAGCGGCGCGCGCCGCGGAGCCGCCGGGCGCGGCGGCGGCATAGGAGCCCAAGGAGCGGGGCGCGCGACCGCGCGAGCGGCATCGGAGGCGGCTGACGGCATACGCAAAGAACTGCGGCCCGGGAAGGGGCCGCCGATGCTCTCGTCGTGAGCCGCGTCGGGCGTCCGCGACGACCCGGAAAGGCAGCGAGCATCCTCGCGTGGGTATGCGGAAGGGCCCGCCCCGCCGAAGCGGAACGGGCCCTACCGGTACTGCAGGTGAAGCTGTGCTGCAGGTGCAGCGTCAGATCACTTGATGATCTTCGTGACGCGACCGGCGCCGACCGTGCGGCCACCCTCACGGATGGCGAACTTGAGGCCGTCCTCCATGGCGATCGGCTGGATGAGCTCGACCGTCATGTCGGTGTTGTCGCCGGGCATGACCATCTCGGTGCCCTCGGGCAGGTGCACGACACCCGTCACGTCCGTGGTGCGGAAGTAGAACTGCGGACGGTAGTTGTCGTAGAACGGCGTGTGACGGCCGCCCTCGTCCTTCGACAGGATGTAGACCTGAGCCTCGAAGTCCGTGTGCGGGGTGATCGAGCCCGGCTTGACGACGACCTGGCCGCGCTCGACGTCCTCGCGCTTGGTGCCACGAAGGAGCAGGCCGACGTTCTCGCCGGCACGACCCTCGTCGAGCAGCTTGCGGAACATCTCGACACCGGTGACGGTGGTCTTGGCCGGCGGGCCGGTGTGGATGCCGACGATCTCGACCTCCTCGTTGACCTTGAGGATGCCGCGCTCGATACGGCCGGTGACGACGGTGCCACGACCGGTGATCGTGAAGACGTCCTCGACGGGCATGAGGAACGGCTTGTCGACGTCGCGCTCGGGCTCCGGGATGGAGTTGTCGACGGCGTCCATGAGGTCGAGGACCGACTGGCCCCACTTCTCGTCGCCCTCGAGCGCCTTGAGCGCCGAGACCTGCACGACCGGAAGGTCGTCGCCCGGGAACTCGTACTGCGACAGGAGCTCACGGACCTCCATCTCGACGAGCTCGAGGATCTCCTCGTCGTCGACCATGTCGGCCTTGTTGAGCGCCACGACGATGTAGGGAACGCCGACCTGGCGGGCCAGGAGGACGTGCTCCTTCGTCTGCGGCATGGGGCCGTCGGTGGCGGCGACCACGAGGATCGCGCCGTCCATCTGAGCCGCACCCGTGATCATGTTCTTCACGTAGTCAGCGTGGCCCGGGCAGTCGACGTGGGCGTAGTGACGACCCTCCGTCTGGTACTCGATGTGCGCGATGGAGATGGTGATACCGCGCTGGCGCTCCTCGGGAGCCTTGTCGATGTCCTCGAACGCGAACTGGGGGTTCAGGTCGGGGTACTTGTCGTGCAGAACCTTGGAAATCGCAGCCGTCAGCGTCGTCTTGCCGTGGTCGATGTGACCGATGGTGCCGATGTTGACGTGCGGCTTGGTCCGCTCGAACTTTGCCTTCGCCACTGTGGTCCTCCTCAGGACTATCTCGTGTTACGCCGTACGACCAGGGCAGGACGTGGCGCTGTTGGGGTGGTTTCCGATGGAAGAGACTACGGGATGGCCCGTAGTCACTCCCCGCGGGTCTTCTTGATGATCTCCTCGGCAACGGCCTTGGGGACCTCTGCGTAGGAGTCGAACTCCATGGAGAAGCTCGCGCGACCCTGCGTCTTGGAGCGCAGGTCGCCGACGTAGCCGAACATCTCGGACAGCGGGACGAGGCCCTTGACGACCTTGGCGCCGCTGATGTCCTCCATGCCCTGGATCTGGCCACGGCGGGAGTTGATGTCACCGATGACGTCGCCCATGTAGTCCTCGGGCGTACGGACCTCGACGGCCATCATGGGCTCGAGCAGGACCGGGTCCGCCTTGCGGACGGCCTCCTTGAGGACCATCGAGCCGGCGATCTTGAACGCCATCTCCGAGGAGTCGACGTCGTGGTAGGCGCCGTCGTTGAGCGTCGCCTTGATGCCCACGAGGGGGTAGCCGGCGAGCACGCCGTACTGCATGGCGTCCTGGATGCCGGCGTCGACCGACGGGATGTACTCACGCGGGACACGACCACCGGTGACACCGTTGACGAACTCGTACATCGAGCCGTCCTCGGTCTCGCCCAGCGGCTCGAAGCTGACCTGGACCTTGGCGAACTGGCCGGAGCCACCGGTCTGCTTCTTGTGCGTGTAGTCGTACTTGAGGACGGGACGACGGATCGTCTCGCGGTAGGCCACCTGCGGCTTGCCGACGTTGGCCTCGACCTTGAACTCGCGCTTCATACGGTCCACGAGGATGTCGAGGTGCAGCTCGCCCATGCCGGCGATGATCGTCTGGCCGGTGTCCTCGTCGTGGTGCACCTGGAAGGTCGGGTCCTCGGCCGAGAGCTTCTGGATGGCCGTGCCGAGCTTCTCCTGGTCGCCCTTGGTCTTGGGCTCGATGGCGACCTGGATCACCGGGTCGGGGAAGGTCATCGACTCGAGCACGATCTGCTCGTTGATGTCCGACAGGGTGTCACCGGTCGTCGTGTCCTTCAGGCCGATGGCCGCGTAGATGTGGCCGGCCATGGCCTCCTCGACGGGGTTCTCCTTGTTGGCGTGCATCTGGAAGAGCTTCCCGATGCGCTCCTTGCGGCCCTTGGTCGAGTTGATGACGCTCGTGCCCGAGCTGATGTGGCCCGAGTAGACGCGGATGAACGTCAGCGTGCCGAAGAACGGGTGCGTGGCGACCTTGAAGGCGAGGGCCGAGAACGGCTCGTCCTTGCTCGGCGCACGCGTCAGCTCGACGGTCTCGTCGCCCGGCTTGTGGCCGATCATCGGGGGCACGTCGAGGGGCGACGGGAGGTAGTCGACGACGGCGTCGAGCATGGGCTGCACGCCGCGGTTCTTGAACGCGGAGCCGCAGAACACCGGGTAGAGCTCGGAGTTGACCGTGAGCTTGCGGATGCCGCCCTTGATCTCCTCGGGGGTCAGCTCCTCGCCACCGAGGTACTTCTCCATGAGCTCGTCGTCGGACTCGGCGACGCGCTCGACAAGGGCCGTGCGGTACTCCTCGGCCTTGGCCTGCAGGTCGGCAGGGATCTCGGCGATCTCGTACTTGGCACCCATGGTCACGTCGCCCTTGGCGTCGCCGGGCCACACGAGGGCGCGCATGTAGATCAGGTCGATGACACCGAGGAAGTCGTTCTCGGCACCGATCGGCAGCTGCATGACGAGGGGCTCCGCGCCGAGGCGGTCCTTGATCGTCTGCACGGTGAAGTAGAAGTCCGCGCCGAGCTTGTCCATCTTGTTGACGAAGCAGATGCGGGGCACGTCGTACTTGTCGGCCTGGCGCCACACCGTCTCGGACTGCGGCTCGACACCCTCCTTGCCGTCGAACACGGCGACGGCACCGTCGAGGACGCGCAGCGAGCGCTCCACCTCGACCGTGAAGTCCACGTGTCCGGGGGTGTCGATGATGTTGACCTGGGTGCCCTCCCAGAAGGAGGTGACGGCGGCAGACGTGATCGTGATGCCGCGCTCCTTCTCCTGCTCCATCCAATCGGTCGTAGACGCGCCGTCGTGGGTCTCACCGATCTTGTGGTTGACACCGGTGTAGAAGAGGATGCGCTCCGTCACCGTGGTCTTGCCAGCGTCGATGTGCGCCATGATGCCGATGTTGCGGACCTTCTTGAGGTCCGTCAGGACGTCGAGTGCCACGTCAGGTTTCTCGTCTCATTCGTCGTGTAGTGAAATCGTGGGCGCCGGGCCCGTCGAGTGACGGGCGGGCGCGTGCCCGGTCGGTATGCCGTGGAGCGGGCTCCCGGCATACCGACCGGACCGCTGGTCACCAGCGGTAGTGCGCGAAGGCCTTGTTGGACTCGGCCATCTTGTGGGTGTCCTCGCGGCGCTTGACAGCGGCACCGAGGCCGTTGCTGGCGTCGAGGATCTCGTTCATCAGGCGCTCGGTCATCGTCTTCTCGCGACGCTGCCGCGAGTAGCCGACGAGCCAGCGCAGGGCGAGCGTGGTCGAGCGGTTCGGCTTGACCTCGATCGGCACCTGGTAGGTCGCGCCACCGACGCGACGGCTCTTGACCTCCATGGCCGGCTTGACGTTGTCGAGCGCGCGCTTGAGCGTGGCGACGGGGTCGGTGCCGGTCTTGCCGCGGACGCCCTCGAGGGCGCCGTAGACGATGGTCTCCGCGATCGACTTCTTGCCGTCGAGGAGGATCTTGTTGACGAGCTGCGTGACGAGCGGGCTGGAGTAGACCGGGTCGACGACGAGCGGGCGCTTCGGAGCGGGTCCCTTACGAGGCATCAGCTCTTCTCCTTCTTCGCGCCGTAACGGCTACGAGCCTGCTTGCGGTTCTTGACACCCTGGGTGTCGAGCGTGCCGCGGACGATCTTGTAGCGCACACCCGGGAGGTCCTTCACACGACCACCGCGCACGAGCACGATCGAGTGCTCCTGCAGGTTGTGGCCCACGCCGGGGATGTAGGCCGTGACCTCGATGCCCGAGCTGAGGCGCACGCGGGCGACCTTGCGCAGGGCGGAGTTCGGCTTCTTCGGGGTGGTGGTGTACACGCGGGTGCACACACCGCGGCGCTGGGGGGAACCCTTCAGCGCCGGGGTCTTGGCCTTGCTGGCCTTGTCCTGGCGGCCCTTGCGGACCAGCTGGTTGATGGTAGGCAACCTGGTTACTCCATAACGTTGCTCGTTGTCAGTCGTCCTGGCGGACGGCTCCTTGGCTGTTCGGCCCTCGACCCCCGAGGTCGGGTGTGTCGGTACCGGTTCTCCCCCCTGCACTCCCCATCCGTGGAGACCGCCCGGTGGCGGCCGATCAGGTGGGTTGCCCGGCGGAAAGTGTGCTCTGGACCGCAGTGATGTCACGTCCGCGAGGGGCGGGCGAACAGGGCACCGAGGCCGTCATCGCGCATGCCTGAATGCGTGTCTCAGACACAGGCTTCAAGGGTACCGGGGCGCGGCACGCCGACCAAATCGGTTGAACCAGCTTCCGCACCGTCGATGCGGTATGCCGTCCCCCGGCACCCGTGCTCGGGCCGGTCAGCCGAGCCGCCAGTCACCGGCATACATGTGCAGCACCGGGACGCCGAGCGTCTCGCGGGCCCTGGAGGCCCAGTCGGTGTGGAAGGTGTCCTCGACCGCGTGGGGCTCGGTGACGATGATGACCTCACGGGCAGCGAGCCGCGCAACCTCCTCGACGAGGGTCGGCATGGGGTCGTCACCGGTGATCTCCCCCGTCGCCACGACCGCGTGCGCCTCCAGCTCGGCCAGCGTCGTGGACAGGGCCGTGTGGGCGTCGGCGTGCGCCTCCGTCCGGTCGACGGGCTTGAGCGCGTCGAGCGCCTCGCGCATCTCGAAGAGGCTGAGGTGGTCGAGGAACCCCGAGAGCATGTTGCGGTCGGTGTCGGCGGGGACGAGCACCCGGTAGGTGTGGGCCTCGTCCTCGTGCAGGGCGATGATCTTGTCGACGTCTACGGGCTTGAGGGCCTCCTCGGTCAGCACGACGATCGCCGGGGACGGGCCGGCATCGGGCAGGTGACCGTCGGCCGCCTCGACCGTGGCCCCCGTCGCAGGGGCCGGTACGTGCGGCTCGGAGGGCTCGGACGCGTTCGGCACGTCGGCCGTCGACTCGCTCATGGCCCCACCCTATCGACGCACCGGGCTCGGACCAGAATGCCGCTGGGCCGGCTCCCCTGACGGGAACCGGTCAGAACTGGTCGAGACCGAGAGCCTCGTCGTCGAGGCGGATGGCCTCGCCGGTGCCCGAACCGAAGCCTGCGTAGTCGTAGGCGTCGTAGCTCGGCAGCGAGTACATCGCAGCCTTGGCCTCCTCGGTGGGCTCGACCTTGACGTTGCGGTAGCGGGGCAGGCCCGTACCGGCCGGGATGAGCTTTCCGAGGATGACGTTCTCCTTGAGGCCCAGCAGCGGGTCGGACTTGGCCTCCATGGCGGCCTGCGTGAGCACGCGGGTCGTCTCCTGGAAGGACGCGGCCGACAGCCACGACTCGGTCGCGAGCGAGGCCTTGGTGATGCCCATGAGCTCGGGACGTCCGGCGGCCGGACGGCCACCCTCGGCCATGACCTTGCGGTTCTCGTCCTCGAACCGACCACGCTCGGCGAGCTCGCCGGGCAGCAGGTCGGCGTCGCCGGCCTCGATGATCGTCACGCGACGCAGCATCTGGCGCACGATGACCTCGATGTGCTTGTCGTGGATCGACACACCCTGCTGGCGGTACACGCGCTGGACCTCGTCCACCAGGTGCTTCTGCGCCGCGCGCGGGCCGAGGATGCGAAGGACCTGCTTGGGGTCGATCGCGCCCTGGACCAGCTTGGTGCCGACCTCGACGTGGTCGCCGTCGCCGACGAGCAGGCGCGAACGCTTGCTGACCGGGTATGCGTGCTGCTCGGAGCCGTCGTCGGGCGTGAGCAGGACGCGGCGCGCCTTGTCGGTGTCCTCGATCTCGATGCGGCCGGTGGCCTCGGCGATCGGGGCCACACCCTTGGGGGTGCGGGCCTCGAACAGCTCGACGACACGCGGCAGACCCTGCGTGATGTCGTCGGCCGCTGCGGCGCCACCGGTGTGGAAGGTACGCATCGTCAGCTGCGTGCCGGGCTCACCGATCGACTGGGCCGCGATGATGCCGACGGCCTCGCCGATGTCGACGAGCTTGCCGGTCGCGAGCGAACGGCCGTAGCACTTCGCACACGTGCCGACCTTGCTGTCGCAGGTCAGGACCGAGCGGACCCGGACCTCGTCGACGCCGGCGGCGTAGAGCGCGCCGATGACCACGTCACCGAGGTCGATGCCGGCCTCCGCGAGGACGGAGCCGTCGGGACCGGCGACGTCCTCGGCGAGCGTGCGGGCGTAGACCGAGGCCTCGACGACCTCGCTCAGCGTCCGCGTGCCCGTGGTCTCGTTGACCTGGGCGATCGGCAGCTTCAGGCCGCGCTCGGTGCCGCAGTCGTCCTCACGGATGATGACGTCCTGCGACACGTCGACGAGACGACGCGTGAGGTAGCCCGAGTCGGCGGTACGAAGCGCCGTGTCGGCCAGACCCTTGCGGGCACCGTGCGTCGAGATGAAGAACTCGAGCACCGTGAGGCCCTCACGGAAGTTCGCCTTGATCGGGCGCGGGATGATCTCGCCCTTCGGGTTGGCCATCAGGCCACGCATACCGGCGATCTGACGGATCTGGAACCAGTTACCACCAGCACCCGAGGACACCATCCGGTAGATGGGGTTCGTGCGCGGGAAGTTGGTCTCCATCTCCTTGGCGACCTGGTTGGACGCCTGCGTCCAGATCTCGACGAGCTCCTGGCGACGCTCGTCGTCGGTGATGAGACCACGCTCGTACTGCGTCTGGACCTTGGCGGCCTTGGTCTCGTAGCCCTCGAGAATGGCCGTCTTGTTGTCCGGCGTCGTGACGTCGGAGATCGCGACGGTGCAGCCCGACCGGGTCGACCAGTGGAAACCGGCCTCCTTCAGGGCATCGAGGGACGCGGCGACCTGGACCTTGGAGTAGCGCTCCGCGAGGTCGTTGACGATCGCCGAGAGCCGCTTGCGGTCGACCGGGCGGTTCTCGAACGGGTAGTCGACGGGCAGCGTGTCGTTGAAGATCGCGCGGCCCAGCGTCGTCTCGAGCGTGAGGCTCGGCACGATGCCGCGCTCGTCGGCCTCGACACCCTCGGGCAGCTCGTAGCCGGCCGGGGGCACCGCGTCCGTCAGGCGCAGCTTGATCGCCGAGCCGAGCAGGATCTCGCCACGGTCGAAGGCCATGCGGGCCTCCGACGGGGACGAGAACGCACGACCCGCACCCGGGCCGCCACCGTCGACCGCGTCGGTCAGGTGGTAGATGCCGGTGATCATGTCCTGGGTCGGCATGGTGACGGGGCGACCGTCGGCCGGCTTGAGGATGTTGTTGCTCGACAGCATGAGGATGCGGGCCTCGGCCTGCGCCTCCGCCGACAGCGGCACGTGGACGGCCATCTGGTCACCGTCGAAGTCGGCGTTGAAGGCCGAGCAGACGAGCGGGTGGATCTGGATGGCCTTGCCCTCGACGAGCTGCGGCTCGAACGCCTGGATGCCGAGACGGTGCAGCGTGGGTGCACGGTTCAGCAGCACCGGGTGCTCCGTGATGACCTCTTCGAGGACGTCCCACACGACCGGGCGGGCACGCTCGACCATGCGCTTGGCCGACTTGATGTTCTGCGCGTGGTCGAGGTCGACCAGACGCTTCATCACGAACGGCTTGAACAGCTCGAGCGCCATCTGCTTGGGCAGACCGCACTGGTGCAGCTTCAGCTGCGGGCCGACGACGATGACCGAACGGCCGGAGTAGTCGACGCGCTTGCCGAGCAGGTTCTGGCGGAAACGCCCCTGCTTGCCCTTGAGCATGTCGGACAGCGACTTGAGCGGACGGTTGCCGGGACCCGTGACCGGGCGACCGCGACGGCCGTTGTCGAAGAGGCTGTCGACGGCCTCCTGGAGCATGCGCTTCTCGTTGTTGACGATGATCTCGGGCGCACCGAGGTCGAGCAGGCGCTTCAGGCGGTTGTTGCGGTTGATGACGCGACGGTAGAGGTCGTTCAGGTCCGAGGTCGCGAAGCGGCCACCGTCGAGCTGCACCATCGGGCGCAGGTCCGGCGGGATGACCGGGATCGCGTCGAGGACCATGCCCGACGGGTGGTTCGTCGTCATCTGGAACGCGTTGACGACCTTGAGCCGCTTGATGGCGCGGGTCTTCTTCTGGCCCTTGCCGGTGGCGATGATCTCCTGGAGGAGCTCGGCCTCGGCGTCGAGGTCGAAGGACTCGAGGCGCTTCTGGATCGCCGCGGCGCCCATCCCGCCCTCGAAGTACAGACCGAAGCGGTCACGCATCTCGCGGTAGAGGATCTCGTCGCCCTCGAGGTCCTGGACCTTGAGGTTCTTGAAGCGGTCCCAGACCTGCTCGAGGCGCTCGACCTGCTGGTCGGCACGCTTGCGGATGTTGTTCATCTCGCGCTCGGCCTGGTCGCGGACCTTGCGCTTGGCGTCGGCCTTGGCGCCCTCGGCCTCCAGCTCGGCGACGTTGCGCTCGAGCAGCTGGGCCCGGGACTCGACGTCGGCGTCGCGGCGGTTCTCGATCTCCTTCTTCTCGACCTGGATCTGCGCCTCGAGCGACGGCAGGTCAGCGTGACGCTGGTCCTCGTCGACGGACGTGATCATGTAGGCCGCAAAGTAGATGACCTTCTCGAGGTCCTTCGGGGCGAGGTCCAGCAGGTAGCCGAGGCGGCTGGGGACACCCTTGAAGTACCAGATGTGGGTGACGGGGGCGGCGAGCTCGATGTGGCCCATCCGCTCACGACGCACCTTGGCGCGGGTGACCTCGACGCCACAGCGCTCACAGATGATGCCCTTGAAGCGGACGCGCTTGTACTTGCCGCAGTTGCACTCCCAGTCCCGGGTCGGGCCGAAGATGCGCTCGCAGAACAGGCCCTCCTTCTCGGGCTTGAGCGTGCGGTAGTTGATGGTCTCGGGCTTCTTGACCTCGCCGTGGCTCCACTGGCGGATGGATTCCGCGGTGGCGAGGCCGATACGCAGCTCGTCAAAGAAGTTGACGTCGAGCACGTGGTTCCTTCTCTCGTAACTCTCGTTGAGTCTTTGGTCTGAGTGGTTTCGGGTGACGGGGGTGCGTATGCCGCTGAGCGGGCCCAGCGGCATACGCACCGCTTCGTCGGGTGGGGCCTTCTCAGACCTCTTCGACGCTGGACGGCTCGCGCCGGCTCAGGTCGATGCCGAGCTCCTCCGCTGCGCGGAAGACCTCCTCGTCGGATTCCTTCATCTCGATCGTCGTGCCGTCGCTGCTCAGGACCTCGACGTTGAGACACAGGGACTGCATCTCCTTGAGGAGGACCTTGAACGACTCCGGGATGCCCGAGTCGGGGATGTTCTCGCCCTTGACGATGGCCTCGTAGACCTTCACGCGGCCGGGGACGTCGTCCGACTTGATCGTCAGCAGCTCCTGGAGCGTGTAGGCCGCGCCGTACGCCTCGAGCGCCCAGACCTCCATCTCACCGAAGCGCTGGCCACCGAACTGGGCCTTACCGCCGAGCGGCTGCTGGGTGATCATCGAGTAGGGACCCGTCGAGCGAGCGTGGATCTTGTCGTCGACGAGGTGGTGGAGCTTGAGGATGTACATGTAGCCGACCGCGACGGGCTCCGGGAACGGCTCGCCGGAGCGGCCGTCGAACAGCCGCGTCTTGCCCGAGGCGTCGATGAGGCGGACCCCGTCGCGCGTCTTGAGCGTCGAGTCGAGCAGACCCGTCACGACGTCCTCCGACGCACCGTCGAAGACCGGCGTCGCCACGCGCGAGCCCGCAGGGGCCTCGTGCGCGTCGGGCGCGATCTCCTTGGCCCACTCCGGGTTGCCCTCGATCTTCCAGCCGCGCGAGGCGGCCCAACCGAGGTGCAGCTCGAGGATCTGGCCGAGGTTCATACGACGCGGCACACCGTGCGGGTTGAGCACGACGTCGACGGGCGTGCCGTCCTCGAGGAACGGCATGTCCTCGACCGGGAGGATCTTCGAGATGACGCCCTTGTTGCCGTGGCGACCGGCGAGCTTGTCACCGTCGGTGATCTTGCGCTTGTTGGCCACGTAGACGCGGACGAGCTGGTTGACGCCCGGCGGGAGGTCGTCGCCCAGGTCGGCGCGGAACTCCTTGACGCCGATGACCGTGCCGGTCTCGCCGTGGGGCACCTTGAGGCTCGTGTCACGGACCTCGCGCGCCTTCTCACCGAAGATGGCGCGCAGCAGGCGCTCCTCCGGCGTCAGCTCGGTCTCGCCCTTGGGCGTGACCTTGCCGACGAGCAGGTCGCCGTCGCGGACCTCGGCGCCGACGCGGATGATGCCGCGCTCGTCGAGGTCGGCGAGGACCTCCTCGGAGACGTTCGGGATGTCCCGGGTGATCTCCTCGGGGCCGAGCTTCGTGTCGCGGGCGTCGACCTCGTGCTCCTCGATGTGGATCGAGGAGAGGACGTCGTCCTGGACCAGGCGCTGGCTGAGGATGATCGCGTCCTCGTAGTTGTGGCCCTCCCACGACATGAACGCCACGAGCAGGTTGCGCCCGAGCGCCATCTCGCCACCCTCGGTCGCGGGACCGTCGGCGATGACGCCGCCGGCCTCGAGACGGTCGCCCTCGTTGACGACGACGACCTGGTTGTAGCTCGTGCCCTGGTTGGAGCGCGCGAACTTGGCGATGCGGTACGTCTGGTAGGTGCCGTCGTCGTTGGCGACGGTGACCAGGTCAGCCGACACCTCCTGCACGACACCGGCCTTCTCGGCGCGGACGACGTCGCCCGAGTCGAGGGCGGCGCGGAACTCCATGCCGGTGCCGACGATCGGCGCCTCGCTCTTGACGAGCGGGACGGCCTGACGCTGCATGTTGGCGCCCATGAGCGCACGGTTCGCGTCGTCGTGCTCGAGGAAGGGGATCATCGCGGTCGCGGCGGAGACCATCTGCCGCGGCGAGACGTCCATGTAGTCGACCTCGTCGCCGGGGACGAGCTCGACCTCTCCACCCTTGGTGCGCACGAGCACGCGGTCCTCGGTGAAGTTGTTCTGCTTGTCGAGCGGCGCGTTGGCCTGGGCGACGACGAAGCGGTCCTCCTCGTCGGCGGACAGGTAGTCGACGTCATCGGTGACGTGGCCGTCGGTGACCTTGCGGTACGGCGTCTCGATGAACCCGAACGCGTTGATGCGACCGTACGAGGCGAGCGAGCCGATCAGGCCGATGTTCGGGCCTTCCGGGGTCTCGATCGGGCACATGCGGCCGTAGTGCGACGGGTGGACGTCACGGACCTCCATCTGGGCGCGGTCACGGGAGATACCACCCGGGCCGAGCGCGGACAGACGACGCTTGTGCGTCAGACCCGCGAGCGGGTTGTTCTGGTCCATGAACTGGGAGAGCTGCGACGTGCCGAAGAACTCCTTGATCGAGGCCACCACGGGGCGGATGTTGATCAGGGTCTGCGGCGTGATCGCCTCGACGTCCTGCGTGGTCATGCGCTCGCGGACGACGCGCTCCATGCGGGACAGGCCGGTGCGCACCTGGTTCTGGATGAGCTCGCCGACGGAGCGGAGACGACGGTTGCCGAAGTGGTCGATGTCGTCGACCTCGACACGGACGTCGACCTCCTCGCCGTTCTTGACGCCCTTCATCGAGTCCTGGCCGTCGTGCAGCGTGACGATGAACTTGATCGTCTTGACGATGTCGTCGATCGACAGGGTCGAGTCGTTGATGGAGGCGTCGAGACCGAGCTTCTTGTTGACCTTGTAGCGGCCCACCTTGGCGAGGTCGTAGCGCTTGCCGTTGAAGTAGAGGTTGTCGAGCAGGGTCTGCGCGGCCTCCTTGGTCGGCGGCTCGCCCGGGCGCAGCTTGCGGTAGATGTCGAGCAGCGCGTCGTCCTGGCCCTGCGTGTGGTCCTTCTCGAGCGTCAGGCGCATCGACTCGAACTCGCCGAACTCCTCGAGGATCTGGGCCTCGGTCCAACCGAGGGCCTTCAGGAGCACGGTGACCGACTGCTTGCGCTTGCGGTCGACGCGGACGCCCACCATGTCGCGCTTGTCGATCTCGAACTCGAGCCACGCACCGCGGCTCGGGATGATCTTCGCCGTGTAGATGTCCTTGTCGGACGTCTTGTCGGGCGTGCGCTCGAAGTAGACGCCCGGGCTGCGGACGAGCTGCGAGACGACGACACGCTCGGTGCCGTTGATGATGAAGGTGCCGCGCTCGGTCATGAGCGGGAAGTCGCCCATGAACACCGTCTGGCTCTTGATCTCGCCCGTCTGGGCGTTCATGAACTCGGCGGTGACGAAGAGCGGTGCGTCGTACGTCTGGTCGCGCTCCTTGCACGACTCGATCGTCTTGCGGGTCTCCTCGAAGCGGTGGTCGCGGAACGACAGCGACATCGAGCCGCTGAAGTCCTCGATCGGGGAGATCTCCTCGAAGATCTCCTCGAGCCCGGACCGGTCCGGGACGTCGGTGCGTCCCTCGGCCTTGGCCGCGGCGACGCGAGCCTGCCAGCGCTCGTTGCCGAGCAGCCAGTCAAAGCTCTCCGTCTGAAGCGCCAGGAGGTCGGGGACCTCGAGTGGTTCGCGAATCTTCGCGAAGGACAGACGCCCCGAAGGGGTCTGTGCGGTGGACATGTTCGTCGCGGTACGCGAGGCAGCCAAGGAGGGTCCTTCCACGGGCCTTTTTCGAATCTTCAGATCCGCGTTGTCGCATGGCTCCGCTCGCTGGTCCCGGGTCGTACCGGATGCCGGGTGGCATGGTGATTGGCCTGACCGAGGGCGCGAGAGGTGGGCATGGGCAGCGCAAAGGCTTAGCCTACCTGTAAAGGGCAGGAGTGTCCAGCCGGGTCAAGAGGCGGAGGTCGTCAGGCGAGGTGTCCAGCCGGTCTCGAACGACCGACGCCCTCGCCCTCACCTGCCACGCCCCCCGGACCGGGGGCTCGCGATGCGAACGCGACGAATATGGCCCTCCGTGGCCGCCGCGTCAAGACCTGAGGCCCACGGGCGCGTCGCGACACGCCGCGCTCCCGGCCGCAGGACCGCGCTGACCTGCGGAGATGGCCGACCACGTGGCGCCGATCGGGTCCCCTCCGAAGGGCTCCGACCTAGCATGGGCACACCAGAGATCCGTCGACGTCTCGTCCGAGAGGCAGGCCATGTCAGATCCCAACCCACCCGAGCAACCCTCCTTCAACCAGCCGGCCGGCAGCGAGCCGACCACGCCCCTGCCGAGCAGCCCGGCGACACCCCCGGCCCCTGCGGGCGGTGCCGCTGCCGGCAGCACGCCTCCTCCACCCCCGCCGGTGCCGCCGGCAGGCCAAGGGCCCGGCCGCCACTCCGGGCAAACAGGCATGTCGACCATGCCCGACCCAGCCAAGGAGGGCGCCGGCTTCTTCACCGCGCTCTTCGACTTCAGCTTCACGAACTTCGTCACGCCGATCCTCGTGCGCTTCGTCTACCTGCTGGCGACGGTGGCGCTCGTGGTGGCCTGGCTGGTCTTCGTCTTCGCGGGCTTCGCCTACAGCGCCGGGAGCGGCCTGCTGGCCCTCATCCTCGGGCCGATCTTCGTCATCATCTACCTCGCGATCGTCCGCATGACCCTCGAGTTCTACCTCTCCGTCGTGCGCATGAGCCAGGACATCCACCAGCGCCTCCCCCAGGCCTGACCACGCCCGGCGTCGGTCCCGGACGCAGGTCGAGTGGGCACTTCCCCCAGTGAAAGTGCCCACTCGACGTCTGTCGGACCGCGGGGAACGTGCCCACTCGACCTCAGAGGGCGGGCTGCTGCTGGGTGATGCAGTGGATGCCGCCGCCGCGGTCGAAGAGCGGGCGCGCGTCGACGCCGACGATCCGGCGCCCGGGGTACGCGGCGGCGAGCACACCCAGGGAGGCGTCGTCCTGCTCGTCGCCGAAGGTGCAGGCGATCACGGCGTCGTTGACGACGAGGTGGTTGATGTAGGACCAGTCCACGGGCCCCTGGGCGTCGGCGAGGGTGCGCGGCGCCGGCACCCCGATCACCTGGAAGCGCTCACCCCGGGCGTCTCGCGCGTCCTCGAGCAGGTCGCGAAGCTGCCGGGAGACGGCATGGTCCGGGTGCGAGGGATCCTGCTGCTCGTGGAGCAGCACCACCCCGGGGCTCGGGATGGTCGCGACGATGTCGACATGGCCGCGGGTGCCGAACTCGTCGTAGTCGCGCGTCAAGCCGCGCGGCAGCCACAGGCACGTCGTGGTCCCGATCGTGCGGGCGAGCTCCGCCTCGACGTCGGCGCGGGTCAGGCCCGGGTTGCGGCCCGGGTCGAGCTGCACGGTCTCGGTGAGCAGCACGGTGCCGAGCCCGTCGACGTGGATGCCACCGCCCTCGTTCACCAGGGAGGAACCGATCACCTCGGCGCCGGTGCGGCCGCCGACGAGCGAGCCGATGCGGGCGTCGTGCTCCCACGACGCCCACGCCTGGGCGCCCCATCCGTTGAAGACCCAGTCGACCGCCCCGAGCCGCGAGCCGTCGGCCGAGCGGACGAACGTCGGACCGATGTCGCGCATCCACGCGTCGTCGAGCTCGGCCTCGAGCAGCTCCACGTCCGGGTGCAGGTGTGCCCGAGCCACCGGAACGTCCGCCGGGAGCACGACCATGCGCACCGGCTCGTGCTCCACCACCGCGTTGGCGACGGCGGCCCAGGTGCGCCGTGCCGCGGCCACCTCCTCCGGGGTGTCACCGAGCGTGTAGCCCGAGCTGGGCCAGGCCATCCACGTGCACTCGTGCCGGTCGGTCTCGGACGGCATCAGCCAGCCGGCCGCCGAGGTGTCCTCCGCAGCCGATGGGGCGTCGGTCACTGCGCCACCTCGCGACGGTGCTCCTGGCGCACGGGAGCCGTCAGGTCGGCATACGAGTCGGGACGGCGCGTCGCGAGGAAGGGGAAGAGCTCGAGCCAGTCCTCGCGCTGGGCGAGGTCGAGGTCGGCGACGAGGACTGCCGCCTCGTCCCGAGGCGCCTGGACGAGGATGCGCCCGTAGGGGTCGCTGATGAAGGAGCTGCCGTAGAACGTGATGAGCCCCTCGGTGCCGAAACGGTTCGGCACGACCATGAACAGGCCGTTGGCGATGCCGTTGCCGACGATGACCTGCTGCCAGAGGGGCTGGGTGTCGAAGTCCGGGTGGTCCGGCTCGGAGCCGATCGCCGTCGGGTAGCACAGCACCTCGGCACCGGCGAGCGAGTACAGCCGAGCGACCTCGGGAAACCACTCGTCCCAGCAGGTCGGCAGCCCGAGCTTGACAGGGGGGTCAGCCACCGTGACCAGGGAGTACGCGTCCTGGACCGGCCCGGGGCGGAAGTACTTGTCCTCGTAGTAGCCGGCCGTGACGGGGATGTGCGTCTTGCGGGTGCGAGCCACCACCTCACCGGCCGGCGACACCAGCACCGCGGTGTTGAACCCCAGGCCGTCGTCCCCGTGGGCCCGCTCGTAGAGCGAGGCGTGGACGTGGATCCCGAAGTCACGCGCCGCCGCACGGGCGAAGCTGATCGTGGGACCGGAGTCGAGATCCTCCGCGGTCGCCGAGGGGACGCCCTCCGGAAGGGTGTCGGCGGGGTAGCGCGACAACGTCAGCTCCGGCAGGAACACGATCCGGGCGCCCGCCTCCGCGGCGGTGCGGATGCCGTCACGGAGCGTCTCGACCAGGCCGGCTGGGTCGTCGACCCACTGGTGCTGCACCAGCCCGACCCGCAGGGGTGCTGTCTGCGGCTCGTGGACGCGAGCGAGGGACTTGGGGACGCCATTGGCCTGGATGAGCTTCACAGCGGCCAGTATGCCAACGTCCGGGTTCCCCGGACCGCGCGTCGGGGACGCGCGGTCCTGAGCACCTCGCTGAGGGGATCGGTACGCGAACCGCTCAGTAGGCTGCGAGGTCGCTGACGAGCCAGCGGTCGCCGACCTTGCGCATCGTCGCGATGACGCGGTTCTGGTCGATGGCGGGAGCCTGCTGCGCCTTGGTGGTCGTGGCCTGGTTGACGAACGCCATGACCCGCACGGTGCTGCCCTCGCCGCCGTCGCCGCTCGAGTCCATGACGCCGGCCTCGTAGACCTTGGCCTGCACCGTCGCCTCGTTCTTGACGGCCATCGGCTTGATGTCGGTGGCCGCGACCTTGGTGAACTGGTCCTTGAACGGTGCGGCCAGCTGCGGGGCGACCTCGGCCACGTGCTTGTCGAAGGCCGACCCGCTGTAGCTCAGCAGGCTCTCCAGAGTGGTCCGGGCCGACCCGACGGCCGCGGTGCGGTCCGTGTCGGAGACGGTGGGGCGCAGGCCATGGACCAGAGCCGCGGCGAGCACGGCGAGCGCCAGGGTCGCTGCGATCGCGGACGGCCACAGCCTGGGCGAGGTCCGTGTGGTGCCGGTCGCCCCACTGGCTTCGGTGGCTTCGGTGGCTTCAGTGGCTTCGGTGGCTTCAGTGGCTTCAGCGGCTCGTGGGGCGACGAGGACGTCGGTCGCCCGGGACAGGTCACTCGTCCTCGGGACGGTGGTGCCGGACACGACGGGAGCGGCCGCCAGAGGAGCGGCTCCTGCAGGAGCGCCCTCGGAGGACCGGCGGCGCGCGCCGGCGACCCGCTTGCGCGGGGCGGCTGCCGCGGCGGCCGGGCGACGGAGATCAGCTGACGAAGTCAAGGGTGCTCACCTTCCAGGCGTCGCCGACCTTCACGAGGTCGAGCCGCAGCCGGTACGTCTTCTTCTCGGCCGTCGGGGTCGAGGCGTTGGAGGTCGGGGCGACGACACCGACGATGACCTTGGCGGAGTCGTCGTCACCCGACACGAGCGCAGCCTCGGCCCGCTCGACGGTGGAGACGGTCTTGTTCGCGGTGACCACGGGCTTCAGCTGCGCCAGCGTGGAGGCGTACTCCTTCTGGAAGGCGCCGGTCGACTCGTCGAGGACCCGCTTGGTGTCGGCGTCGAAGGACGCGGCCCTCATGGTCACGAAGTTCACCGCGATCTGACGTCCGGCGGCGAGGGCCGCGGCCCGGTTGTCGGCATCGTGCTGCTGCTGCCAGGCCGAACGTCCGATGGTGGCGGTGACGGCGACAGCCGCAAGCAGCAGCACGACCGTGGCGCTCCACAGCAGGCGCCGAGTGGGACGCCACGTGCGGACACCCCTGAGGCCCGCACGTGGCGTGTCAAGGTGACCGGAGCCTCCGGCGTCGGGGCGGTCCGGGGCGAGGGAGTCCGCGCCGGGCGGCTCGCGGTCGGTGGAGCTCTCGGGCGAGTCGAGCGGCTTCGTCTCCGAGCGGGTGGTGACCATCGTCATCGAGGGGATTCCTTCCGTCACCGGCTAGCGGAGCGCCTCCTGCATCATCCAGAGCCAGCTCGTGCCGTTGTCGGTCCGTTCTTCGCCACCGGCCGGGACGACCGGCGACTGGACGGACAACGAGGCAGGGCTGCCGGAGGTCACGGCCGGGTTGCCAAGCGAGACAGGAGTGGGCCCGAATGCCATCGGATAGCTCTGCCCGCTCTGTCCGCCACGCGTCGGTTTGGGGGCGTTCTGCGCGCCGCGGACGTTGACGCCCGAGCCTCGCGAGGCGGCGCAGTGGGCGTCGAGGTTGACGGGAGGCAGGCCGGTCGTCTTGTGGGGATCGACCTTGGTCGTGCCCTCGTAGCCGGCCTCGCACGCCTTCGGGTCGTCGACGTTGAGGACGAGGCCGAAGTGGGCTGTGCCGTCTCCGGGCACGACCGTGAAGCCGCCCGTCACGACGTCTGGATAGGTCACGAGGAGCTGCTCGATGCCGTCGAGCCGCGCCGTCGTGACGTTGCCGATGGTGATGAAGTTGGCCAGCAGGGCGGCAAGGCTCTGCTTGTTCTCGGAGATGAGGGCGTCGAGCTGCTGGACCGCGACGGAGCCATGGTCGAGGACGACGCGAAGGTCGGGGTCGGCCTCGCGGAGGGCGTCAGCGACGTTCGCGAATCCCGACACGCCGGCGCGGATGTCGGCGCCGCTCCTGACCTGCGTGTCGAGGACGATGCGGCCGTCGTCGATGAGCCGGGTCGTCTCCGGCAGCGCCTCGGACGCGGAGGTTGTCAGGGCATCGCCCGAGTCGATCAGGCGCTGCAGGTCGGAGCCGCCGCCCTTGAAGGCGTCGGCGAGCTCGTCGACCGTGGTGACCAGCGCGTCGCGAGGCACCGACGAGACCGTGTCGTCGACGTGCTGGAGCAGCTGGTCGATGCGGACCGGGAAGGCCGTCCGGTCGCGCGGGATCACGTCGCCGGCCGCCAGGTAGGGCGCGCGGGAGGTGCGGGGCTGCAGGTCGAGGTACTGCTCCCCCACCGCCGAACGGTTCTCGACGACGGCCCTGGTGTCCTTCGGCACCTCCGTGCCACGGTCGAGTCTTGCGTCGACGACGACGCCGTCGCCGGAGAGTCGCAGGTCCTCGACCTTGCCGACGGTGACGCCGCGGTAGGTGACCTCGGCCCCGACGAAGATGCCACCCGACTGGTCGAGGTCGGCGGAGACGACGTAGCTGCCACCCGCGATCTTGTCGGTGAGCCCGACGTAGCCGGCCGAGAGGATCGCCACGAGCGTGACGGACAGCAGGGCGAACGCGGCAAGCTGCAGCCGCACGGTGCGAGTGATCATCGTGAGCCTCCCGTGGGGAAGAGGACGGACCACGACTCGGCGTCGGCGGAGTCCCCGGACGAAGCGGAACCGTCCGCCGCTGAACCGAGCAGCCCGCCGGGCAGGGTGGTCGGCAGCGGGAGGCCGGACACGGTGGGGACCGGAACCTTGGGCAGCGGCACCGAGGGCAGGGAAGGAACCGAGGGCCGCGGCACCGACGGCAACGGCACCGACGGCAACGAGGGAAGCGGCACGCTCGGGATGCCCGGGACGGTCGGGAGCCTGCCGACGCCGAGGTTGTCGGCGATGGTGCCGAGGTTGGTGTCGAGGGTCGCCCACAGGTTGGTGTAGTCGCCCTTGATGGTGTTCTGGGCGTTGTTCGGGAAGGGGTAGGTCAGCAGCAGCTGGTAGCTCTTGGGCAGGTCGTCGCCGGCCTTGTTGAGCTGGCGCAGGATCGGGCTCACCGCCCTGAGGTTGGCCTCGAGGTCGGCCCGCGACCCGCGGATGACCCGGGTGCCGACCTCGCCGAGGTCGCGTAGTGCGGTCAGCATGGCCGTCAGCTGGCGCCGCTGGTCGGCGAGGATCGTCAGCCCCTTCGGCAGCTCGTCGAGCGCCGCAGCGATCTTGGCCTGGTTCTTCGCGAGCGTCGACGACAACCGGTCGATGCTGTCGATGGCGCGCACGATCTCGCCCTTCTGGGCGTCGAGACCGCCGACGAACGTGTTGAGCTGTGTCACGAGGTCCTTGACGTCGCCCGTGCGTCCGCGCAGGGCGTTGTTGAGCTCGACCTCGATGGTCTTGAGCTGGGCCACGCCACCACCGTTGAGCAGAAGGGACATCGCGCCGAGGACCTCCTCCACCTCGGGGTTGCGGCTCGTGCGCGTCAGCGGGATGCGGTCACCCTGCCCGAGCCGGCCTTGGGGCGGCACGTCGGTGGGGGCGGCGAGGGCGACGTACTTCTCGCCGAGCAGGGAGGTCTGCTTGAGCTCGGCCGTCGCGTTGTCGGGCAGGACGACGTCGCCGGGCAGCCGCATCCGCACCGTCGCGGTCCAGCCGTTCACCTGGATGTCCTCGACTGAGCCCACCGTGACCTGGTTGACCTTGACGGACGACTGCGGCACGAGGTCCAGCACGTCGGCGAAATCGGCCGTCACCGTGAAGGAGTTGTCGCCCGTGCCGGCGCCGCCCGGCAGCGGCAGGTCGTAGGCGCTGCACCCAGAGACCCCTACGAGGGTCAGCAGGCAGAGCGCGACGGTCACCACGCGGCTCTTTCTCGGGGGGCTCACGTGGGGCGTGGCCCCCCGTAGGTCGGCATACGTCATCGGGAGCCTCCGAGCAGTCCGCCGAGTGTAGGGTCGGCGCCGCGCAGGTTGACCAGACCGCTCGGCTGCGGGACGCCTTGCAGCGCAGCGCCGCTGGGCAGGGTCGGCAGGGTGGGCAGCTTCGGCAGCAGCGCCTTCTTGAGGGAGTCGCACAGCTTCGTGTTGCCGGTCTGCGTCGGCCCGGTGAGGATCGAGCACACGAGCAGCAGCGGGTCGTCGAGCCCCTTGGCGTTGTTGCGGGTGTCGAGGGTGCCGGTCTGCGGGTGGTAGGCGTTCTGGAGGTTCGACAGCGCGACCGGTGCGTTCTCGAGCACCTGCGCGAGGGCCTGGCGGTTCTTGGCGAGGGTGTTCGTGACCGCCACCGCGCGGTCCAGGTCGCTCTTGAGCAGTGCCCGGTTGTCGGAGACGAAGCCCGACACCTCGTCGACGGCCACCCCGAGGCTCTGGAGGGTGTCCTTGAGGTTCTCGCGCTCCTCGCTCAGCTGGCCGGCGACCGTGGCGAGGTCGGAGTTGAGCCGGCGCACCTGGCCGTTGTTCGCGGCGAGCATCGAGGTGAACGACTGGAGGTTCTTGACCGTGCCGAAGAGGTCGTCGCGGCTGCCCGACAACGTCGAGAGGGCCGTCGAGAGGTCGTGGACCGTGCCGTTGATCCGGTCCCCGTTGCCCTCGAGGTTGGCCGCGGAGGTGTGCAGCAGCTCGTTGAGCGCGCCGTTCTTGTTTGCCCCGTCGGGACCGAGCGCGACCATGAGGTCGTCGAGGCTCTGCGACACGCGGTCGAGCTCGACCGGAACTGCGGTGTGCTCCATGGGGATCCGTGTCCCGGCGGTCAGGGCCGGGCCCGACTGGTAGACGGGCAGCAGCTGGACATAGCGGTCCGAGACGAGGGACGGGGCGACGATGGCTGCCTTGGCCGTGGCCGGGACGCGGTACTCGTCGTCGTAGCTGAAGATGACGTGCACGTGGTCGCCCTCGGGCGTGACCGTGTCGACCTGACCGACCTTCACGCCGAGGATGCGCACGTCGGATCCCGGGTAGAGACCGACCGCCCGGGTGAAGTCGGCGCTCACGGTGGTCTGGGTCTGCCGCGGCCAGAAGACGACGCCGGCTGCGACAAGTCCGATGACCACCAGAGCGGTCACCAGCCGGCCGAGCGCGGTCGCGGGGGCGTGAAGCCGGCCGAACGGCATACGAGACGGCTGGGGCGCGCGCATCAGCGACCACCTCCGGTGAGGCCGGGAAGAAGCAGGTCGGGCAGCTTCGTGCCGGGCAGGGCCAGCCCCGGGGTGCCGACGGGGACGATGAGGTTGGAGACCCACGTGTCGAACCAGCGACCGGTGCCGAGAGTGTTGGCGTAGACCCGGGTGAAGGGGCCCATCGCCTGGATCGTCTTCTCGAGGTCGGTGTCGTGCTTCTGGAGCAGCGCAAGGGTCTTGTCGAGCTCGTCGAGCGCCGGCTTCAGCTGCGCGCGGTTGTCGCGGGCAAGGCCGGTCAGCTGGCGGGCGAGCGCCGAGGTGTTGCGAAACAGCGTACGGATGTCGTCGCGACGCTTGACCAGCTCGAGCATGAGCAGGTCGGCGTCCTTGATCAAGGTGCTCACCTGCTCGTTGCGGCTTCGCACCAGGCCGCTGACGCGGTTGGCGCGCTGGAGCAGCGAGCCGAGCTCGGCGTCGCGGCTGGCGACGGTGCGGGAGAGCCGGCCGAGACCGTCCAGGGTGGCCCTGACGTACTGCGGGCTGTCCTTGAACTCCGTCGCGATGACGCTGAGGGACTTCGCGAGCTGGTCGGTGTCGATGCGCTCGGTCGTCGTCGTGAGGTCCTGGAACGCGTTGACGATGTCGTAGGAGCTCACGGTCCGCGAGACGGGGATCTGCGCGTCGGGGTCCAGCTGCCCCTGGCCCTTGGGGTCGAGCGCGACGTACTTCTCGCCCAAGATCGTCTTCATCCGGATGGAGGCGCCGGTCTGCGGGCCGAAGCTCGCGTCCTCGGTGATGGTGAAGTCGACGCGGACGTGGCCGTTCTCGAGGTCGACCCCCGTGACCTTGCCGACCTTGACGCCGGCGATGCGCACGTCGTCGTCCGGCTTGATGCCGCCGGCCTCCGAGAACGCGGCGCTGTATGCCGTCCCGCCGCCGATGATGGGCAGGCTCGAGGCGTTGAAGGCCAGGTAGAGCAGCACGGCGATGACGAGCAGTCCCACCGCACCGATCGGGACCGGGTTGCGCTCCCGGAAGGGGATGCTCATGGCTGGCACCTCGCTGACGAGACGTCGTAGGCGGGACTCACGCCGGGCAGGACGGGGCTCCTCGTGTCGAACTTGCACAGGTAGAAGTTGAACCACGAGCCGTAGGTGGCGGTGCGGGTCAGGGTGGTGATGCGCGTCGGAGCGCCGGTGATGAAGTCCTCGAACTCCTTGACGTTGGCCGGCTTGTTGAGAGTCGTGGCTAGCGTGCGCAGCTGGGCGACGTCGTCCTTGATGAGCGGGCGCGTCGAGACGAGCAGGTCGGCGGTCTCGGCGGAGAGGGTGTTGATCCCGGACAGCGAGCGGCCGATGGTCTCGCGGTCGGCGGCCAGGCCGCTCGTGAAGCGCTGGAGCTGGTCGATCAGCGAGAGCAGCTGCTGGTCGTGGGCGTCCACGGTGCCGAGCACGGCGTTGAGGTTGTCGATGGTGCGGCCGATGACGGCGTCGCGGTCGGCGATGGCCGACGTGAGGCTGGCGGTCTTGGCGAGGAGGGTGTTCAGGTCGCCGCCCTCGCCCTGCAGGGTCTGGATGAGCAGGCCGGACAGCTCGTTGACGTCGCTCGGCGAGAGCGCCGCGAAGAGCGGCTTGAAACCGTTGAACAGGACGGTGAGGTCGAGCGCCGGGTGGGTGCGTGAGAGCGGGATGGTCGAGCCGTCGGGCAGCGCCGTCGGCGCCCCCGTGCCCTGCGTCAGCGCGAGGTAGCGCTGGCCGACGAGGTTGCGGTACTTCACGGTCACCTCGGTGCCTTGCGTGAGCACCGAGCTCTTCAGGACGGAGAAGTCGATCTCCGCCGTCGCCCCGTCGGAGGCGGCCCCACGCGCGACGCGCACGTCGGTCACCTCGCCGACCCGCACGCCAGCGATCCGGACGTCCTGGCCGGGGATGACGCCCGTCGCGTCGGTGACGAGCGCCGCGTAGGTCGCCTTGGAGCCGAGCTGGATGTTGGCGATGGTCAGCGCCAGGATGCTCGTCGCGAAGAGCGTGACGGCGGCGAAGACGATGAGCTTGACGAGCGATCCCTTGACCTTCATCGGGTGCTCACCACCGTGCCCCGCATCAGCGGGCCGGCGAGCAGCGTCTGGATGCCGTTCGCGCCCTGGGCGGCCGGCTGGCCGTCGCGGGCCAGGAGGGCGCCGACGACGCGTTGCTCGTCGACCGTGCCTGAGCTGCCGGAGTCGCTGGCGGAGGCGTTGCCGAGCAGCGCCCGGGGCACGGCGGAAAAGGTGGGCGCGTTGCTCGCCGGCTGGGTGCCGTCGTCGAAGTGGTTGCCCGGAAAGGGGTTCGACTGCGATCCGTTGGGGGTCGGCAGCCCGTAGCAGTGCGGGCCGCGCTTGTCGTCCCAGCGCGGCTCCTCCCCCGGCCGGTACGGCTGCCGGGGCGGCACGACCTCGAGGGTGATGTGGAAGGTGCCGCCGGAGAACGCCGCGTTGGCGCGTGGAAGCCAGTTGACGAGCCCCGAGGCCACGCACGGGTAGATCGGGGAGTACTCGGCGAGCAGCTGGAGGGTCGGCTTGCTGACCCGCCCGACCTGGATGATCCGCTGCTCGTTGTCGCGCAGGAAGCCGGCGGCCTCGTTGGCGAAGCCCGCGGTGCCGACGAGGAAGGCCGCGAGCTGCTGGTCCTTCTCGACGATCGTCTTGTTGGTGACCCGCAGCGACTCGGTGAGGCGGAAGAAGTCCGGGGCGACGCCGGCGTAGAGGTCCGCCGTGTCGGCGAGCAGGGTGATGTCCCGCTGGATCGTCGGCATGCTCGGGTTCAGCGCCTTGAGGTAGCGGTCCACGAGCACGAGGTTGCGGCCGATCTGGTCACCGCGGCCGTCGAGCGTCGTCGACAGGGCACCCAGGGTGGTCGCGAGCTTGGCCGGCTGGACGGTGCGCAGCAACGGGTAGAGGTTGTCGAGGACCGTCTCGAGCTCGATGGAGACACGGCTGCGGTCCTGGGGGATGACGTCGCCGGCACGGATCGGCCGGCTCGCCGAGGCGGGGGTCACGAGGTCGACGTAGCGCTCGCCGAAGAGCGTCTTGGGCAGCAGCCGGGCACTGACGTTCGCGGGGATCCTGGCGATCTCGTCGGGTTGCAGCGCGAGCTCGAGGCGGGCGCCCGTCGGGGTCGCCTCGACGTGGCGCACCTCGCCGACGAGCAGGCCGCGCAGCTTCACGTCCGAGCTCTCCTGCAGCTGGCTGCCCAGCCGGTCGGTCTCGAGCGTGACCGTGACGACTGGCGTGAACCGCTTCTGGAAGGAGGCGATCGCCAGCCCCAGCAGCAGCGCCAGCACGACGAGGAAGACGATGCCGTATGCCTTGACGCCGATACGCCAGCGCGTGAGCTGGGTGAGCGGCCCAGGACTCGTGTCGCTCGTGACGCTCATCCGGCGATCCTCACGCTCGTCGTCGCGCCCCAGATGGCGAGGGACAGGAAGAAGTCGACGATGTTGATGGCGACGATCGAGGTGCGCACGGCGGTGCCGACCGCCACGCCGACACCGGCCGGGCCTCCGGAGGCGTTGTAGCCGTAGTAGCAGTGGATCAGGATGATGACCACCGCGAAGACCATCACCTTGACGAACGACCAGAACACGTCACCGGGCGGCAGGAACAGGTGGAAGTAGTGGTCGTAGGTGCCCTCCGACTGCCCGAAGTACGCCGTCGCGATGAACCGTGTGGCGGCGTACGAGCTCAGCAGGCCCAGGACGTAGAGCGGGATGACGGCGATGAAGCCGGCGATCATGCGGGTCGTGACGAGGAAGGGCAGCGAGGGGATGCCCATGACCTCGAGGGCGTCGACCTCCTCGGAGATGCGCATCGCGCCGAGCTGGGCGGTGAAGCCGCAGCCGACCGTGGCCGCGAGCGCCAGCCCGGCGACGAGCGGGGCGATCTCGCGGGTGTTGAGGTAGGCGGAGAAGAAGCCGGTGAAGGCACCGGTGCCGAGCTGCTCGAGGGAGGAGTAGCCCTGCAGCCCCACCTCGGTGCCGGTGAAGAAGGCGAGGAAGGCGATGACGCCCACCGTGCCGCCGATGACGGACAGGGCGCCGGTGCCGAGGGAGACCTCGGCGAGCAGCCGCACGACCTCCTTCTTGTAGCGGCGCAGCGTGCGACCGCTCCACGCGAGCGAGCGGACGTAGAAGCGCATCTGCTCGCCGAGCGAGTCGAGGGCGCGGGAGGGCCGGGTCGCGAGGTGCAGCAGCCGCTCACCCGCGGGGTTGTCGGTCTTCGTCGCCATCGTCGCCTCTCAGATCTTCTGCGGGACGACTTGGAAGTAGACGGCCGTGATGACGAAGTTGACGACGAAGAGCAGCATGAAGGTGATCACGACACTCTGGTTGACGGCGTCGCCGACGCCCTTCGGGCCTCCGCCCGCGCCGAGGCCCTTGTAGGCCGCGACCACGGCCGCGATCGCCCCGAAGATCAGCGCCTTGATCTCGGCGGTCCACAGGTCGGGCAGCTGCGCGAGCGCCGTGAAGCTGGCGATGTACGCGCCCGGCGTGCCGCCCTGGACGATGACGTTGAAGACGTAGCCGCCGACGACGCCAACGACGGACACGAGGCCGTTGAGCAGCACCGCCACGAGCATCGAGGCGAGCACTCGCGGCACGACGAGGCGCTGGATCGGGCTGATGCCGAGCACCTCCATCGCGTCGATCTCCTCGCGGATCTTGCGCGAGCCGATGTCTGCGCAGATGGCCGAGCCGCCGGCCCCGGCGATGAGCAGGGCGGTGACGATGGGGCTGGCCTCGCGCAGCACGGCGAGGACGCTGGCGGCACCGGTGTAGGACTGGGCACCGAGCTGGCGCGTGAGCGTGCCGAGCTGGAGGGCGATGACGGCTCCGAAGGGAATGGACACCAGGGCCGTCGGCAGGATCGTGACGCTGGCGATGAACCAGGCCTGCTGGATGAACTCCTTGACCTGGAACGGCCGCTTCGGCACGGCCCGCATGACGTCGAGGGCCAGCGCGAAGAGCGAACCCGACTGGCGCAGGACGCCGGTGAGGGGCGCGGCCACGTCAGCTCACCTCCCCCACGAGCTCGGGCGACGTCGCCGTGCCATTGGGCTGGACCGACGTCGTCGGCGCCGACGCCTGGGAGCGGACCCCCAGCACACCGGCCTTGTCGGACAGGAACGAGCCGGGTGGAGGGGTCATGCCGTGGACGCGGCACCACTCGCCCGCCGGACGTTGGGCTCGGCGGCGCGACCCGTCGCTCGTTCCGAGCTGCAGGGCGATGGGGGGCAGCGGGGGAAGCTCCTGGCCCTCTTCGGCAGCGAGCTCGTCGGCGTCCTTCTCCTCGGACATGCCGATCGGGCCCACCGTCTGGGCGTTGAGGAACTGGCGCACGACGGGCTCCTCGGAGCTGAGCAGCATCTCCCGTGGCCCGAACATCGCGAGGTGCTTGTGGTACAGCAGGCCGATGTTGTCGGGCACCGTGCGCGCCGTGTTGATGTCGTGGGTGACGATGAGGAAGGTGGCGTCGATCTGCGCGTTGAGGTCGATGAAGAGCTGGTTGATGTAGGAGGTGCGCACCGGGTCGAGACCCGAGTCGGGCTCGTCGATGAGGAGGATCTCGGGATCGAGCACCAGGGCGCGGGCGAGACCGGCGCGTTTGCGCATGCCGCCGGAGATCTCACCGGGGAGCTTGCCCTCGGCGCCCGAGAGGCCGACGAGCTCCATCTTCTCGGTGACGATGCGCCGAATCTCGGCCTCGGTCTTCTTCGTGTGCTCGCGCAGCGGGAAGGCGACGTTGTCGTAGAGGGTCATCGAGCCGAAGAGCGCGCCGTCCTGGAAGAGGACGCCGAAGAGCTTGCGCACCTCGTAGAGGTCGGACTCGCGCAGACGGGTCAGGTCGCGCCCGTTGATGACGATGGACCCCGCGTCGGGCTTGAGCAGCCCGACGAGCGTCTTGAGGAAGACGGACTTGCCGGTGCCCGAGGGCCCGAGCATGACCGAGATCTCCCCGGCGGGAAGCGTGAGGGTCACGTCCCGCCAGATCGTCTGCGAGCCGAAGGTCTTCGTCAGACCCGTGACTGCGATCTCCACACCCATGTGGCATCCACCATGACTTTCCGCCGTCTCGACTCGGCTACGGGGGAAACGACGGGACGGCGGGGAAGTTACGGTGAGTTCGTGCCCACGGCGTCACCGGCGTCCTGCGCTGCACGCCGCGCCACGACCTCTTCGCCGAGCACGACCCCGACGGCCTCACGCTGGACGGTCGCTCGTGGACGCTTGAGCACGTAGGCCGCGCCAGCCGCGAGGTCGCGCCGGACTGACAGCGAGTGGTCGGGAGCGGCGTGAGCGGCGCGGTCAGGGGTGGCTGCGCGTGACCTCGTGGCTGACGGAGTCCCCGTCCACGCGGACGGTCACGGCCGCGACCCGGCCGGCCGCACCGTACCCGGCCAGACGGGCCAGCAGCTCGCTGAGCCGGCCGAACGTCTCGGGCGTCGGGACCGGAGCCTCGCCGTCGGCGTTCCCGGACATGCCCGTGAGCCGGTGCTCGGCATCGACCGTGAGCGCTGCGGTCATCGTCCGGACCGGCGCCCCCCGCTGCTCCTCCACGCCGCGGCGCAGGGTGGCGGCGAGCTCGTCGAGGAGATCCGAGGGCGTATGCCGTTCGGCCTGCTCGGCGGGCGCCGGCACCGGCGTGATCGCTTCGTGGACAGCCACGTCGGCCGGTGCTTGGGCTGGTGGCTCGGCCGGCTGGGCGGTCGGTTCGGCGGCCGCTTGGGCGGTCGGGCGCTGGGTCGGCTCGGCCGGGCGCGGCGCGTGTCCCTCGCTGAGGAAGCCCGTGCCGGCGACCTCGATCTTGGCGAAGTCGACCTCCGGGTCGCGCGCGAGCGAGTTGTCGATGACGTAGGCGAGGTTGACCGCCAGGTCGGTCATGCCGGGGTGCAGCTGCTGACCGACGAAGCGGGCACAGAGCAGCAGCGCGTGCACGCGGACCATGGTGCGGCCCTTGCGGTCCTGCACCTGCTGCGCTGCCTCGACCCGGCGCAGCTCGAAGCCCTCACGGGGGTAGAAGTGCAGCGGCCGCTCGAGGACGAGGAGCGAGTAGTCCGGACGGTCGGAGCCCGGCATCAGCCGGTAGAGCTCGCCGTTGAGCGGCAGCTGCCACTCGAGTTCCGGAGGCGCGGTGTCGAAGCGGGTGATGCAGACCAGCGGCCCGTACCGACCCGTGGGACCGCGCACTCCCCCGCCGGGCGCTCCCGTCGTCGGCAATGCGGATGGTGCGACCGGAAGCGACGGGAGGGGCGGGACAGTCGCGGACGCGCCGCCGTCGGCACGGTCTCTGCTCGCGGCATCCTGCTCGGCAGCGGGCCTGAAGGTGCGCGACAGCCATCCCATGCGGGCAAACCTACCGGGACCGGTCAGGGGATCGACGAACCAGCGGCGCGTGGCCGCAGCACTTCCGGGGCCTCGGTGCGTCGGCAGCCGGGCGGTCGTGGTTACGGTGGTCCGGTGACGACTGTGAGCAAGGACGCTCCTGACCTGAGGGCCCTCGACGGGCTCGCGCGGTCCCTGACGGCCGGCGCGCTGCTGACCGAGCCTGACAGCGTGGCCGCCTACCGCTTCGACTACACGGCTGACGCCGGCGCCGGTATGCCGCTCGCCGTGGTCCGCGCGACGAGCGCCGCCGACGTGCAGGCCACCGTGCGGTGGGCGGGCGAACACGGCGTGCCGGTCGTGCCCCGCGGGGCCGGCAGCGGGCTCTCGGGCGGCTCGAACGCGATCGACGGCTGCATCGTGCTCAGCCTCGAGCGCATGCGCGCCGTCGAGATCGACCCGGCCACCCGCACCGCGGTCGTCGAGGCCGGCGCGCTCAACGTCGAGGTCAAGCAGGCAGCGGCGGAACACGGGCTCTGGTACCCGCCCGACCCGTCGTCCTTCGAGATCTGCTCGATCGGCGGCAACGTCGCCACCAACGCCGGCGGCTTGTGCTGCGTGAAGTACGGCGTCACCACCGACTACGTGCTGGGCCTCGACGTCGTGCTGGCCGACGGCACGCTCGTGCACCTCGGCGGCCAGCGGGTCAAGGACACTGCGGGCCTCTCGCTGGTCAAGCTCTTCGTCGGCAGCGAGGGGACTCTCGGCGTCGTGACCCGGGCGACGCTTCGGCTCGTGCCTGCCCAGGCGCCGCCCGCGACGCTCGTCGCCACCTTCGACACGGTCGAGGACGCGGCCCGGGTGGTCGTCGCCATCGGCAACACCCTGCGCGCCTCGATGATGGAGCTGATGGACCAGGCGTCCGTCAACGCCGTCGAGGACCACAGGAGCATGGGCCTGGACCGCGACGCCGGTGCGATGATCCTGGCGCAGTCGGACGCTCCGGGCGCCGCGCGTGGCGAGGAGATCGCCGCGATGGAGCGGCTGTGCCAGGCGGGCGGCGCCCGCGAGTGCTTCACGACGACGGATGCAGCGGAGGGCGAGCTGTTCGTCGCCGCTCGTCGGGCCGCGATCGTCGCCATCGAACGGCGCGGCGCGATCCTGCTCGAGGACGTCGGCGTGCCCGTGCCGCGACTGCCCGACCTGCTCACCGGCATCGCCGAGGTCTCCCGGCGCCACGACGTCGAGATCCCCGTCGTGGCCCACGCCGGCGACGGCAACACCCACCCCGTGATCGTCTATCCACCTGGGGACCCAGAGGCGAGAGAGCGTGCAGCGCAAGCCTTCTCGGAGGTGATGAGTCTCGCCATCCGGCTCGGGGGCACCATCACCGGCGAGCACGGCATCGGCCGGCTCAAGCGCGCCGCCCTGCCGGATCAGCTCGGGCCCGACGTCATGGCCCTGACCCACCGCATCAAGAACGCCCTCGACCCACAGGGCATCCTCAACCCCGGAGCCGGATTCTGATGACCGCCACGCCACCTGCCACCACGTCCCGCCGGATCGCCGACCGTCACCTCTTCGGCCCCGGTCCGTGCAACCCCTACCCCGAGGCGACCCTAGCCCTGGCCGCGCCGTTGCTCGGGCACCTCGACCCCGACTTCCTCGCCATCATGGACGAGACGTGCGACCTGCTGCGGCACGTCTGGGGCACCGGGAACCGCCGAACCCTTCCCCTGTCGGCCACGGGGTCGGCGGGCATGGAGGCGGCGTTCGTCAACACCGTCTCCCCCGGCGACGTCGTCGTCGTGGCCGTCAACGGGCTCTTCGGCGAACGCATGGTCGACGTGGCCGGCCGCCACGGCGCCGAGGTGGTCCGCGTCGACCACGAGTGGGGCACGCCCGTCGACGCGTCGCGCGTTGCGGCGGCGCACCCGTCACCCAAGATCATCGCCGCCGTGCACGCCGAGACCTCCACGGGCGTCAGGTCCGACATCGCCGCCCTCGGCGCCGTCAAGGGCGACGCGCTGCTGCTCGTCGACGCCGTCACGAGCATCGGCGGGATCGAGCTGCGCGCCGACGACTGGGGCATTGACATCGGCTACGCCGGCACCCAGAAGTGCCTCGGCGTCGCCCCCGGCCTCGCGCCCTTCACGATCAGCGACCGTGCCTTCGAGCGGCGGGTCGAGAAGCCGTCGTCGTGGTACCTCGACCTCGGCCTGCTCGGCGGCTACGTCGGCGAGGCGTCCGGGTCGGGCAAGCGCACCTACCACCACACCGCACCCACGGCCATGGTCGTGAGCCTGCACGCCGGTCTGCAGCGCATCGCCGACGAGGGCCTCGAGAAGGTGTGGGACCGCCACGCCGAAGCCGGCCGCCTCCTGCAGGACGGGCTCCAGGAGCTGGGCCTGGCCCTGTTCGCCCAGGAGGGCGCGCGGCTGCCCGAGCTGACGACCGTCAGGGTGCCCGAGGACGTCGACTCAGCCGCCGTCCGGGCCTACCTGCTCGAACGGCACAACGTCGAGATCGGCGCCGGCGTCGGCGAGTTCGCATCGAGCGTCTGGCGCATCGGCCTGATGGGCCACAACGCCCGCCCCGACCGCGTCGCCCTCGTCCTCGCCGCCCTCGAGGACGCCCTCCAGCACGCCTGAGCCCAAAGCCCGATCGAGTATCCCGTCGCGCCAGGCCGCGACGCACCACCTCGAATCGAGGCGTGGGAAAGTGCCCACTCGACCGTGGGAGAGGGCGCGGGGCGTGGCGGTGGGACGGCATCGGAGGCGGCCACACGGCATACGCGAGGGAGCAGTGGGCTGGGACGGCCGCCGACGCTCCACGCCGCGAGCGCTGCTGCGCCCCGTGACGGCGCGGACAGCGGAAGGCGGGCCCGACCGTGTGGTCGGACCCGCCTTCGCGGTAGAGCAGTGATCCCAGCAGAGCCGGGTCAGATCACTTGAGCTCGACGGTGGCGCCGGCGCCCTCGAGCTGCTCCTTGGCCTTCTCGGCCGCAGCCTTGTCGACACCCTCGAGAACGGGCTTGGGGGCGCCGTCGACGAGGTCCTTGGCCTCCTTGAGGCCGAGGCTCGTGAGCGAACGGACCTCCTTGATGACCTGGATCTTCTTGTCCCCGGCGGCGACGAGAACGACGTCGAACGAGTCCTTCTCCTCCTCCTCGACGGGGGCAGCGCCGCCGGCGCCGGCCGCGGGAGCGGCGGCAACGGGGGCAGCAGCGGTGACCTCGAAGGTCTCCTCGAACTGCTTCACGAACTCGGAGAGCTCGATGAGGGTCATCTCCTTGAAAGCGTCAAGGAGCTCGTCGGTGCTGAGCTTCGCCATGGTGGCTTCCTTCCTGTTACTTGCCGTGAGTGGCTGATTGATGAATCGAGCGGACGCCAGAGCGCGTCAGCTCTCGTCGCCACCCTCGGCGACGTCGGTGGTTGCCTCGGCGGCCGGAGCCTCCGTGGCGGGACCCTGCGCCTCGACCTTCTGGCGCAGGGCGTCGACCACGCGGGCCGTCTGCGACAGAGGAGCGACGAAGAGGTACGCGGCCTTGGTGAGGGAGCCCTTCATGGCGCCCGCCAGCTTGGCCAGGAGAACCTCGCGGGACTCGAGGTCCGCGAGCTTCGTGATGTCCTCGGGGCTCAAGGACTTGCCGTCGAGGACGCCAGCCTTGATCACGAGGAGGGGGTGTGCCTTGGCGAAGTCACGCAGACCCTTGGCCGCCTCGACCGGGTCACCGGTGATGAAGGCGATGGCCGACGGGCCCTGGAGGTGGCCGTCGAAGGCCGTGATACCGGCCTCCTTGGCGGCGCGCTCCGTGAGCGTGTTCTTGACCACGGCGTAGGTGGCGTGTTCCCGGATCGAGGTGCGCAGCTGCGAGAGCTGGGCCACGGTCAGACCGCGGTACTCGGTGAGAACGGCCGCACCGGACTCACGGAACTTGTCCGTGATCTCGGCAATGGCACCGTCCTTCTCGGAGTTCGCCATCTGGGCCTCCTTCCCTTGCGTGGTGCCGCCGGTCGGAGAAGCCCGGAGGGCCTGCACGAAAAGAGCCCCGGCGCAGGGCGCTCGGGGCTCGCAGCGGCATACTCGGTGGCATGCCGTGAGGCTGAGTGTCCTGCGCTGGCTGCCCGCATCGTGCGGGACCTTCGGGAGGTCGTGGTCACCCACGTCCCCCAACCGGCGGTCATTGGTCGTTGCCAACAGTACGGTCTGCACCGGTCGCCGGCCAAATCGGGGGAACCTCGGCGGGTCAGGCGCCCGTTGCGTCGCGGCGGCGGGTACGTGAACTACCGTGCATCTCATGGCGATTGGCAGTGCGGTCGACCGCCCGGCCACAGCGCACCGGCAGGCGATCCGCCGCCGTCGCTCGTGGGCGGGCCTGGCCGTCGTCGTCTGCCTGGCCGCCGACCTCTGGACGGTGTCCGGTGCGGGCGCGAACGAGCCGGTCGGCGATGGTTCGCTGCTGCGGGCGTCCCACGTCTCGCTGAGCGCCGGCACCGGCCCCACCGTGACGCTCGACCAGGTCGAGCGGGTGCCCGAGACGGCCAGCGACTCGGCCATCGGCGGTGGGTCGCGGCCCTCGGACCCGGGCGCCGGCAAGGGCGAAGCGGGGGACGGCAAGGACGCCAAGGGAGCCGTGATCGAGTCGGGCTCGGGCAGGTTCACCGTCGTGGCGATGCCGGCGTCGGCGCTGCGCCCCACGCCCACCACCGGTCGCACCGTGCGCTACACCGTGGAGCTGGAGGGCGGGGTGGACGTCCGGGGTGAGGACCTGGCCGCGGTGGTCGGCAGGGTGCTCACGGATCCCCGCGGCTGGCAGGCCAAGGACGGCGTCCGGTTCGTCAACGTCTCCCCCGACACCGCCGCCAAGGGCGCCGACGTCGACCTGCGCATCACCCTGGCGAGCCCCGACACGACCGACCGGCTCTGTGCGCCGCTGGAGACACGCGGCCAGGTCAGCTGCCACAACTCCGGTCGGGTCGTGCTCAACCTGCGCCGCTGGGTGACGGGCGCGAAGGCCTACGGCAACGACATCGCCGCCTACCGCACGTACCTCGTCAACCACGAGGTGGGCCACGGCATCGGCCACGCACACGCCTACTGCGGCGGGCCCGGCAAGGTGGCGCCGGTGATGATGCAGCAGACCTACGGTCTCAAGGGCTGCACCGCGTGGCCCTGGCCCACTCCCAAGCCAGCCTGAGCACGACGGTGGCCGTGGACCGAGGTCCGCGGTCACCGTCGTGAGGCCGAACGGCTGGCGAGGGTCAGCTGACGAACGTCGTCGAGGCACCGATGCGGACCACGGACCCGGTGGGCAGCGAGCCGAGGACGCGGTCGGTGACGACCTCGATCATGACCACGTCGACCGACTTCGCGGTGCGGACCACCTTGTGCAGGGTGACGCGCCCGAGACCGGGGACGGTGACGACCGTGTTGGGGCGCACCGCCGAGGTGATGGCGGGCAGTCCTGCGATCCGCAGGCCGACGAAGTGCGAGGCATCGGTCACGACCGGGATGGCCCCCGGCGCCGACTGGCTCACCGACGTCTGCGCGATGACGGTGTCGGCGCTGACCAGCCCGCCGAGCACCCGCGGACCGGCGATGGTGTTCTTCACCGACGAACTGCGTGAGGTCGGCGTCGCCTTGGACAGCACGTCGGTCCTTGTCGTGCCCGTCGAGACGACTCCGGGCACGCCTGCCGTGGCGAGCGTCGCCGTGCCGGAGCCACCGGTGCACGGCGGGTAGGCGAGCGCGGTGCGACTGGACGCGACCGCCCCGTTGGCGAGCGTTGCCGACGTCGCGTAGCCGGACCCACCGACGAGGCCCAGGACCGGCCGTGACAGCGCCGTACGAGAGACCCCCACGTCGACGCGCGAGCCGATGGGCAGACCGAGCGAGTTCTTGCCGGTGACGACGACCCGCAGGGCCACCGTGCTGACCTGCAGGTCGTTTCCGACGAGGGCCTTGGACTGCTGGTTGAGGTAGACCGTCGCCAGCGCGGCACCGGTCGACGTCTTGAGCGAGATGGCGGAGTTCGGTGCGGGCGTGGCGTTGAGCGCCCGACCGCCCACCTTGAGCCCGGCGAGCTGTGAGATGTTCGACCCGGTCAGCGCGCCGGCGACGCTTCGGGCGGCGGCGCTCGTCGAGGTGACCGCGTCCGCACGCACGAGGCCGCCGAGGAGGCTGACTCCCGTTGTCGTCGAGCTGGCCCGGCTGGAGTGCCCGGTGGACCCGAGGGCCGTCGATGCGCTGGTGCGGGTGGCACCGACCGATGCGGCCCCCGGCACGTTGACGGCTGCCGTCGACCCCGTGACGGTGCGGCCGAAGGCGGTCGTGCAGCCGATGGTGACCACTGCCGTCGGTCCGGACTTCACGAGGCCACCCACGACGACGTAGGTGCCGTAGGCGTAGGCAGACACGCCGACGCTCGGCGTCGCAGCCGTGGCCGGTGCTGCGCTGAGGGGCGCGGCCAGGCCTGAGATGGCTGCTGCCGAGAGGATGGAGGCGAGTTTCCTGTTCATGGAGTGCTCCTGTCATCGATGCCCTGCACCGATCCCCTGACCGATGTATCCCCCTCAACGACGGCCCCCGGCCATGTGCTATGGGCTCAATGGTCAAGAGATGGCAAACCGGACGTTGTGTCCCTTATGTGGGCATCTGCGGTGCGCCCGTGCCGGGACAGGCGTGGGGCCGGCCCCCGCCCGGGAGCCGGCCTCACGCGGCAGCCTGTCGAGACGCGGCCGTCAGCGGGGGTGGACCACCATGGCCGAGCCGCCGCCGCGGCGCGTCGGCTCCGCTGCCGCCTCGAACCTGTCGGTGCCGCGGCTACGGATCGCCGTCACGGCGCCGATCTCTCCCGCGTCTGCCAGGGTGTGGCCCAGGGCCTTCAGGCCCGCTGCCGCCGGGCTCGCGAGCAGCGCGGGCTCGGCACCCTCGCTCTCACCGTTGCGGGAGCTGAGACGCGGCGCCGCGATGGCGTCGACGAGCGAGAGGTTGCGGTCGAGGTAGCCGAGGATCGTCTGCGACACCGAGGTGATGATCGTGGCGCCCCCCGGAGAGCCGACCGCCAGGAACGGCTTGCCGTCGTCGAGCAGGATGGTCGGGCTCATCGACGAGCGGGGCCGCTTGCCCGGGCCGGGAAGGTTCGGGTCCGGCACCTTGGCCATGAGCGGCACGAAGTTGAAGTCGGTGAGCTCGTTGTTGAGCAGGAAGCCGTAGCCCGGGACCGTGATGCCCGACCCGCCGGTCTGCTCGATGGTCAGCGTGTAGGACGCGACGTTGCCCCAGCGGTCGGTGACCGTGAGGTGCGAGGTCGACTGGCCCTCGTAGGGCTGCTTCTGGGCGACGGTACCCGGCGCGCACTTGGTGTAGGAGCCGTCCGGCTCCCCGAACGGGATCGGCCGGGGTTGCGCCTTGGCCGGGTTGAAGAGGCAGGCTCGGTCGGCGGCGAAGGCCGGGCTCGTGAGCTCCTTCACCGGCACGCCGGGCACGTCACCGACCCAGCGGTTGCGGTCGGCGAAGGCCGTTGCCGACGCCTCCGAGAAGCGGTGCAGGTAGTCGACCTCAGACAGCTTCGAGGTCGCGACACCGGTGCGGTCCTCGTAGGCCTTGATGAGGTTGAGGATCTCGGCCACGGCGATGCCGCCGGAGCTGGGGACCGGCATGCCGTAGACGTCGTAGCCCTTGTACTCCGAGTGGATCGGGGCCTTCGTCAGCGCCCGGTAGGCCCGCAGGTCGGCCGTCGTCAGCTGGCCGCCCACGACCGAGGACCCGGGCTTCGTGTGCGGCGCTCGGGACTCGGCGACGATCGCCTGTCCCAACCGGCCGGCATACAGCGCCGCGACGCCCTGGGTGCGCAGCGTCCGGTAGGCACGGGCCATGTCGGGGTTGGTGAAGGTGGAGCCGACGGCCGGTGGATTGCCGCCGCGCAGGAAGACCTTCGCCGTCTCCGGGAACACCGAGAAGCGGGCCGCGTTGGCGGCGGTCTGGTCGGCGAACGTCTTGTCGACGACGAAGCCCTTCTCGGCGAGGCGCTCAGCCGGCTTGAGCGCTGCGTTGAGCGAGAGGGTGCCGTAGTCACGCAGCGCCTTGGCCCACAGGGCCGGAGTACCGGGGACACCGACGGACAGGCCGGAGTTCACCACGGTCTTGAAGTCCATCGGTGAACCGTCGGGTTCGCGGAAGGTGTTCTTGGTGAAGGTCGACGGTGCGGTCTCGCGGCCGTCGATGGTCGAGACCTTCTTGCTCCGGGCGTCGTAGTAGACGAGGAAGCCGCCACCACCGATACCGGTGCTGTAGGGCTCGGTGACACCGAGCGCCGCCGCGGTGGCGACTGCGGCGTCCGCCGCGTTGCCGCCGCGGGCGAGGACGTCGATGCCGACCTGCGAGGCGTCCCGGTCGACGGAGCTGACCGCCCCGCCCGATCCGGTCATGACGGGGACCTTCGGCAGCTGCGTCGGCTGCCCGTGCCAGCCACGGTCGCGCTGGAGCGGCGGGGCGACGGTGGTGTGTGCCTCGGCGCTCGCGGGCGCCAGGGAGAGCGGGAGTCCGACGACGAGAGCGCCGAGGACCCATCGGGATCGTGTCGTGGTGCGTGCGCTGCGGCTCATGCGTCGAACGTACCCACGCATACGCCTCAGGTCGCGCCGAGATCGGCAGGGACGACGAGAGCCCGCCACCCCGAGGGTGACGGGCTCTCGGACTGCTGGGTCAGGCGGTCAGGCCTGGTCGTCCTCGAGCAGGTTGCGCGTCTTGGAGAAGTCGAGCGGGATGCCCGGGCCCATCGTCGTGGAGACGGTGGCCTTCTCGATGTAGCGGCCCTTGGAGCTGGACGGCTTCAGGCGCAGGATCTCCTCGAGGGCGGCGGCGTAGTTCTCGACGAGCTTGGTCTCGTCGAAGGACGCCTTGCCGATGATGAAGTGGAGGTTCGCGTGCTTGTCGACGCGGAACTCGATCTTGCCGCCCTTGATGTCGGCGACGGCCTTGGCGACATCCATCGTCACGGTGCCGGTCTTCGGGTTGGGCATGAGACCACGCGGGCCGAGGACCTTGCCGAGACGACCGACCTTGCCCATGAGGTCGGGGGTGGCGACGACGGCGTCGAAGTCGAGCCAGCCACCCTGCACCTTCTCGAGCAGGTCATCGGAGCCGACGTGGTCGGCGCCGGCCTCACGGGCGGCCTCGGCCTTGTCGCCGTTGGCGAAGACGAGGACGCGGGCGGTCTTGCCCGTGCCGTGCGGCAGGTTGACCGTGCCGCGGACGGCCTGGTCGGCCTTGCGGGGGTCGACGCCGAGGCGCATGGCCACCTCGACGGTCTCGTCGTACTTGGCCTTGGCGGTCTGCTTGGCGGTGCGGACGGCCTCGAGCGGGGCGTAGACCTTGCCGGGCGTGATGAGCTCGGCGGCTGCGCGGTAGTTCTTGCTGCGCTTCATGGAACTGCTCCTTGCGTGGTGGTGGAGTCGTGGTGCGGGCCAGCGCTGGCCCTCCCACGTGGCCGACGGCATACGGTCCGTATGCCGTTCGGCCGGGGGTGAGCTCTCAGAGCTCGGTGTCGATGCCCATCGAGCGGGCGGTGCCGGCGATGATGCGCGCCGCCATCTCCTCGTCGTTGGCGTTGAGGTCTTCCATCTTCTGGCGGGCGATGTCGAGGACCTGGTCGCGGGAGAGCTTGGCGACCTTGGTCTTGTGCGGCTCGCCGGAACCCTTGGCGACGCCGGCAGCCTTCTTGATCAGCTCGGCGGCCGGCGGGGTCTTCGTCACGAAGGTGAACGAGCGGTCCTCGTAGACCGTGATCTCGACCGGGATGACGTTGCCGCGCTGGGACTCCGTCGCGGCGTTGTACGCCTTGACGAACTCCATGATGTTGACGCCGTGCTGGCCGAGGGCCGGGCCGACGGGCGGCGCGGGCGTGGCCGCACCGGCCTGGATCTGCAGCTTGATGAAGCCGGAGACCTTCTTCTTGGGGGGCATGGATGCCTACCTTCTTCGTTGTGGGCCGACGCCAGTGGGCGATGACCCGGTTGCATGTCCTCGTGCGATCTGCCGCACGAGGTCGTACGACCTCGCTCAGATCTTGGCGACCTGGGCGAAGGAGAGCTCGACCGGGGTCTCCCGGCCGAAGATCGAGACGAGCACCTTGAGCTTCTGCGTGTCGGCGTTGATCTCGGAGATCGTGGCGGGAAGGGTCTCGAAGGGCCCCTCCATGACGGTCACGGACTCGCCGATCTGGAAGTCGACGACGCGGACGTCCTTGGCGGCGCCGGCCTTCGACGCGGCGCCCGAGCCGTCGGCGCCTGCGGCGGCCTCGAAGTTCGGGGCGAGCATCGTGAAGACCTCGTCGATCGAGAGCGGCACGGGCTGGTGGGCGTTGCCGACGAAGCCCGTGACTCCGGGCGTGTGGCGCACGGCGCCCCAGCTCTCGTCGGTGAGGTCCATGCGCACGAGGACGTATCCGGGCATCCGGACGCGACGGACCTGCTTCTTCTGGCCGTTCTTGATCTCGGTGACCTCCTCCATGGGGACCTCGATCTCGAAGATGAAGTCCTCCATGTTGAGGGTCTGGATGCGCGTCTCGAGGTTGGCCTTCACGCGGTTCTCGTAGCCGGCGTAGGAGTGGATGACGTACCAGTCACCGAAGCGTGAGCGCAGGTCGGCCTTGAAGTCGGCGACGGGGTCGCCGCTGCCCTGGACGGCCGGCTCGGACTCGTCCGTCTCCTCGGCGTCGGCCTCCTCGGCGTCGGTCTCCTCGGCGTCGGTCATGTCCGTTTCGCCCTGCTCGACGTCGGTCTCGTCGGCGTCGGTGGCGGTGTCCTCAGCTCCCGACTCGACGTCGGCGGCCGAGAGGTCGTCGGTCTCGACCGCGGGGTCGACGACGTCGCTCGCGGTGCTCTGGCCGTTCGGGGCGCCCTCGTGGGCGAACTGCTCGGACACGCTCTGACCTACTTCCTTGCTCGTGGACCAGCCGGTGGCGGCTGGTGGTGTCATCCGGGGACGCGGGGCAGGCTGCGCCTCAGCTGAACGAGCCGGTGAAGGCCCAGGAGATCAGCCGCGTCATCACGAAGTCGAGGCCTGACACGAGCGCCATCATGATCACGACGAACACGACCACGACGGTCGTGTAGCGCACGAGCTCGGGGCCCGTGGGGCGCACGACCTTGCGCAGCTCGTCGAGGATCTGGCGCACGAAGAGGCTGATCGCCCCGAAGAGACGCGACACGGGGTTGCCGCCGGGAGCCTTGTCGGCACGGCCGGACCCGCGCTTGGCGCTCGTCTCCGTCACGATTCCTTCTTTCTGCCTGGGTGTCGGCCCGCGACAGGAGCCCGAAGCCGTGGATCCACGTCTGGGCAGAAGTCGCGTGCCGCCTTGCACGACGACCACATCACCGGGATGCGCAGGGCAAGAGGGACTCGAACCCCCAACCGCTGGTTTTGGAGACCAGTGCTCTACCAATTGAGCTATTGCCCTTCACCGGAGACGTTGGGAGTCTTCGGCGGGACGGCATGCGTCAGCATGGCCAGCGATGCCGTCCGAGGGTCGATCATACGCGACGGATGCGCCCCAACGCGAACCGGTGGCGCGGCCCGCCGGGCACCACACCCCAGCCACCCGGCATACGGACTGCGCAGGTCCGGGCGGGCCGGGCAGTGGCAGGATCGTGGGGTGACGAACTCGCGCACCCCCCTCGCGTCCCTGTCCGACGACGACCTGGCCGACTTCCTCGGGAAGCAGGAGCAAGCCTACGCGGACCTCCAGTCGCGTCACCTCAAGCTGGACCTCACGCGCGGCAAGCCGTCGGCGGCGCAGCTGGACCTGTCGAACGACCTGCTGCACCTGCCCCGCACGACGAAGGACCGCGCGGGCGTCGACGTCCGCAACTACGGCGGCCTGGAAGGCCTCGCCGAGCTGCGCGAGATCTTCGCCGAGCTGCTCTGGGTCGAGCCGTCGCAGGTCGTCGCTGGCGGCAACTCCAGCCTGACGATGATGTACAGCACCATCGTCGACTTCCTCCTCTTCGGCGGGGTCGACTCCCCGCGTCCCTGGAGCAGCGAGGAGAAGGTCCGCTTCATCTGCCCGGTGCCCGGCTACGACCGCCACTTCTCGATGCTGGCCTCGTTCGGCATCGAGATGGTCACGGTCGAGATGCACGCCGACGGCCCCGACATCGCCGCCGTCGAGGCCCTCGTCCGCGACGACGCGACCGTCAAGGGCATCTGGATCGTGCCGACGTACGCCAACCCGTCCGGCGCGGTCGTGTCGCAGCAGATCGCTGCGCGCCTCGCGGCCATGCCCGCCGCAGCCCCCGACTTCACGATCTTCTGGGACAACGCGTACGCCTTCCACCACCTCACCGAGGACGAGGCCAAGAGCGCCGACATCCTCAGCCTCGCGGCCGCGTCCGGCCACCCGAACCGGCCGATCATGTATGCGTCGACCTCGAAGATCACCTTCGCCGGCGCCGGCGTGGCCGTGCTCGCCGCGAGCGAGGCCAACGTGAAGTGGTACCTCAGCCACCTGGCCATGGGCTCGATCGGCCCGGACAAGGTCAACCACCTGCGCCACGTCGAGTTCTTCCACGACGCCGACGGCGTGCGGGCGCACATGCGCAAGCATCGCGCGATCATCGCGCCGAAGTTCGCCGCGGTCGCCGAGGCCCTGACGGAGGGGCTCGAGGGGCTCGGCATCGCGTCGTGGAGCCACCCCACGGGCGGCTACTTCGTCAACCTCGACGTGCTCGACGGCACGGCGTCGCGGGTCGTCGCGCTCGCGAAGGAGGCGGGCATCGCCCTGACCCCGGCCGGGGCCTCCTTCCCGCTGGGAAAGGATCCGCGCGACCGCAACATCCGCCTCGCGCCGACCTTCCCGGTGCTCGAGGAGGTGCGCACGGCCATGGCCGGTGTCGCCACCTGTGTGGCCCTCGCCGCGGCCGAGAAGCTGACGAAGGACCGCGGCGCGGGGGTAGGGGCAGGGGGCGACGGCACCACGTCGTCCGCAGCGAACGCCACGAACACCGCCACCGAAGGAGCCTCGCGATGAGCGACACAGGTCCCAACGAGAACATCGACACGGACTTCACCACCTACAGCGTCGACGACGAGGACCAGCCTTCGAACGTCGAAGGGCTGGAGGACGCCGACGTCGACGACCCGCTGGACCGTGGGTACTCCCCGCCCGAGAAGGAGCGGGGCACCGACGCCTTCGGCACGACCCCCTACGAGGAGTCGCTGGACGAGACGATCGACCAGCGCATCCTGCAGGAGGAGCCGGACCCCAACACGGCATACGGCCGGCCGGAGAACGAGAGCGGGCTCGACGAGGAGCCCGTCGGCGGGGACGACCCCGACGCCATCGCTGCAGAGGACGACTGGCTGGGCGACAACGAGGTCGGCGACCAGCGCGCGGGCCGACTCGTGGCCGATGACCAGGGTGCGCACGAGGATGTCGAGAAGCAGGTGTGGGCCACCGACGTCGGCATCGACGGAGCCGCCGCGTCCGCCGAGGAGGCAGCGGTGCACGTCGTCGACGAGATCGCCGACGAGCCCGACGAGGTCTAGGACCGGCGCACCGGCAACGGATGGGCCACGGGTGACACACTGGCCCGCATGACGCGCGAGGTGCACGACCTGCCGAAGGCGCACCTGCACCTGCACTTCACCGGGTCCATGCGCATCGACACCGTGCGTGACCTCGCCCGGTCGCACGGCATCCGGCTGCCCGACGCCCTCGCCGACGGCTGGCCGCCGCGCCTCGCCCGGGCCACCGACGAGCGTGGGTGGTTCCGCTTCCAGAGGCTCTACGACGCCGCACGCTCCTGCGTGCGCGGCGAGGACGACATGCGCCGCATCGTGCGCGAGGCTGCCGAGGACGACGTCGCCGAGGGCTCCCGCTGGCTCGAGCTCCAGGTCGATCCGACGTCCTACGCGCCCTTCGTCGGCGGGATCACGCCGGCGCTCGAGATCGTGCTCGACGAGGCCCGGAAGGTCTCGGCAGGCGGCGAGATCGGAGTCGGTGTCGTCGTCGCAGCCAGCCGTATGCGGCATCCGCTGGAGGCGCGCACGCTGGCGCGGCTCGCAGCGCACCACGCGGGCGAGGAAGCCGGTGACGTCGTCGGCTTCGGCCTGTCCAACGACGAGCGTCGCGGTCAGGTCGCCGACTTCGCGCCGGCCTTCGCCATCGCCCGGAGGGCCGGCCTAGCCCTCGTGCCGCACGGCGGTGAGCTGCTCGGGGCGCAGTCGGTCATGGAGACGCTCGAGCACCTCGGCCCCGACCGCATCGGGCACGGCGTCCGCTGCGTCGAGGATCCCCAGGTGCTCGACGCGGTCGCCGAGGCCGGGGTGACCCTCGAGGTGTGCCCCGGCAGCAATGTCGCCCTCGGCGTCTACGCCGACGCCCTGGACGTGCCGCTGCTGCGCCTGCTCGACGCCGGGGTCGCCGTCGCCCTCGGCGCCGACGACCCGCTGCTCTTCGGCTCGCGGCTGGCCGCGCAGTACGCCGCAGCCCGCGACCTCGGCCTGGACGACGCCGACCTGGCCCGGCTCGCCCGCGACTCGCTCGAGGGCAGCCGGATGCCGTCGCGGCTGCGCAAGGCCGCGCTCGCCGACGTGGACGTCTGGCTCGCGGCAGCCGCGTGACTCCGCCCACACGCCGGACCGGTCCGTAGCCGGGCGAAACGGGCGGCATCCCGCAGGGTCCGGGCGGCTGCACCAGCGCACCGGGTTTGCTCAGGGTCGGTGCCGCCGGTCATGCTGGTCGGGAGATGAAGACTTCTGCCGCCCCTACCGCACGCCCATCGACCGCCCCTGTCGCCCGTCTGCGACGCCTCGCCGTCGTCGGCCTCGTCGCCCCCGTCGTCGCCCACGCCGCCTGCAGCGGCGAGGCGGCCGTGACCGCTGACCCGACCGCGCCGGCCGGCACGAGTGCGGCCGTCCCGAGCCCCTCGAGCACCGCCTCGACGGCCACAGCGGCCCCCACCACGACGGCCGCGCCGACGAGCACCGACGGCCCGGCCAAGGACCGCGCGCAGTACACCACCATCAAGGCGACCATCCAGGACCCCGACCTCGGGCACACCATCACGGCGACCCGTCTCGTGCGTCACCTGAGGTGGCCGAGCGGGCAGCCCGTCGGAGCGGAGCAGTTCGAGATCGTCGGCGTCCGCGTGAGGGTGCAGGCAGGCTCGCGCTACTCCGCCAACGTCACCCCGTCGATGTTCTCGCTGGTGGCCTCGACGCCGCGTCAGACCATCACGCCCACGTCCGAGTTCTCCCAGCGCTGGGGGGCGGCGCCGCTGAAGCCGGCCCAACGTTCACAGACGACGAGCGGCTGGGTCTTCTTCAAGGTCGACCGGGGCACGACGAGCTCGTTGCGTCTGGTCTTCAACCGGCCGCCCTACCAGGTCAGCACGACCGGCAAGAACTTCCCGGCCAAGGCGTTCTCGGTGGTCCTGGCCAAGTAGCCCCATCCTGCGGGCGGCTCGAGGGTGGGGCCGCGTCTCGCGGGGAGCCGTCAGAGCCGCTCGCCGACGAGGACCGGCTCGTTGACGAGCGTGACCCCGAAGGCATCGCGGACGCCGTCACGCACCTGACGAGCGAGGGCGAGCACGTCGGACGTCGACGCGCCGCCGCGGTTGGTGACGGCCAGGGTGTGCTTGGTCGACAGTGCCGCGGGGGCCGGCAGTCCGAACCCCTTGCCGAAGCCCGAGTGCTCGATGAGCCAGGCCGCGCTCGTCTTGACCCGCCCGTCGCCGTCCGCAAATCGCGGCGGCGTCGGCCCCTCCCACCCGAGCCGCTCCCCGACGCGCTCGACGAGGTCGTCGAACTCGTGGCGGCTGAGGACCGGGTTGGTGAAGAAGGACCCGCAGGACCACGTGTCGGGGTCGGAGTCGTCGAGCACCATGCCGCGGGCCCGACGCTGCTGCAGGACGGCCTCGCGGGCGTCCGCGAGGGGGACGCGCGTGCCCAGCTCGACGCCCAGCCCCTTCGCCAGGGCGGCATACGCCACCGGGCGGCTGAGGTCGGCGACCTCGAACTGGAAGAGCACGTCCAGCACGACGTAGCGCGAGTGCCCCTTGAAGCGCGAGTGGCGGTAGGTGAACGCGCAGTCGGCGTTCATGAACGTGCGCACCGCCTGCTCCTGGCGGTCCCAGGTGCGCACCTGCGCGATCGTCTGCGAGACGTCCTGGCCGTAGGCGCCGACGTTCTGGATGGGCGTGGCACCCGTCAGGCCGGGTATGCCGCTCAGCGCCTCGACGCCGGCCCAGCCCTCCCCGACGGCCCGGGCCACGAGGTCGTCCCAGTTCTCGCCTGCTGCGACCCGCACGACAGCGCCACCGCAGAGGTCGGCCGACTCCGGCGTGATGCCCGAGGTCGCCACCCGCACCACGGTGCCGGGGAACCCGGCATCGGACACGAGCACGTTGGAGCCGCCCGACACCACGAGCAGCGCCTCGTCGGCGTCGTCGACCTCTCGGATCGCGTCGACGAGCTCGTCGGTGGTCTCGGCGGTGACGACCCGCGCGGCGGGCCCACCGACCCGCATCGTGGTCAGCTCGGAGAGGGGGACGTCGTGTTGCTCGCGCACGCGTTCGTCCGTCGCCTCAGTCGAGCACGGCGACGGCCAGGGCCCGGCCCAGGACCTTCTCGCCGCCGGCGGTCACGGTGAGCTCGACGGTGATGCGCCTCGTCTCGGGGTCGAGGGACTTCACGACGCCGGACACCTCGATGTCGGCGCCGCCGTCGTAGGGCACCACGACGGGTTTGGTGAACCGCGTGCCGAACTCGACGATGCGGCCCGCGTCGCCCACCCAGTCGGCGACCACGGTCGCCGCCGAGCCCATCGTGAACATGCCGTGCGCGATGACGTCGGGCAGGCCGACCTCCTTGGCGAACCGCTCGTCCCAGTGGATCCGGTTGCGGTCCAGGGACGCCCCGGCGTACTGCACGAGGCGGGCACGGTCGATGTGGATGGTCACCGGCTCGAGGACGTCACCGACGGAGACGTCGGCCAGTGCCCGGACCGCAGGCAGCGGGCTGCCCGACTGGCTGCTGGGCTGGCTGCTGGGCTGGGTGCTGGGCTGGGTGCTCGGCTGGCTGGTCATCACTCGCCTCCTCGGATGACGATGGTCGACACGGCGGTGCAGAGGGCCTCGCCCGCCCCGGTCGCGAGCTCGGTGCGGGTGGTGACCATGGCGTGGCCACCAGCCTGACGCACCGTGTCGACGTGGAGGGTGCCGACGACCGCGTCCCCGGCCGTCAGCGGCCGGTGGTGGGTGAAGCGCTGCTCGCCGTGCACGACGCGCGAGAAGTCGATGCCGGCCTCGGGGTCGCGGACCAGCTGCGCGTCGCACTGCTGGGCGATGAGCACGGCGAACGTCGGGGGTGCGATGACGTCGGCGTAACCACGGGCCCTGGCCGCGTCGGCGTCGAGGTGCACGGGGTCGGAGGACCCGACCGCCTCGGCGAACTCGCGGATCTTGGCGGCACTGACCCGGTAGGTCTCGGTGGGCGGGTAGACCCGGCCCTGGAAGTCTGCGTTCACCGGCATACCGGGCAGCCTATCGACCCGGGAAACGACAACGCTCCCCCGGCCGGTGGGCCGAGGGAGCGGTCGTCGTGCGTCAGGGCTCAGCGGGTCTCGCGGTGCTCCGTGTGCTTGCCGCACTTCGGGCAGAACTTGTTCATCGCGAGACGGTCGGGGTTGTTGCGACGGTTCTTCTTGGTGATGTAGTTGCGGTCCTTGCATTCCACGCACGCCATCGTGATCTTGGGACGGACGTCGGTGCTCTTGCTGGCCACGGCAACCTGCTCTTTCGGGAACTGATGTTGTATCGGTCGTCTTGCGACGGATGTCGCGCGGCGCGTCACGCGTCCCGGAGGCTCCCGGGGTGACACGCAGGCGCGACGGTCAAGGTTACGCGACACCCCGATGATTCGAGAAATCGATCCGGGTGCACACGGAAGTGGTAGCGGGAGCGGGACTCGATCCCGCGACCTCACGATTATGAGTCGTGCGCTCTAACCAGCTGAGCTACCCCGCCATGGGCTGTCGTCCCCGGCACCGCCGCAACTGCGGCGGTGAGCCGGGATCCGACCGACCAGAGCCCCAATAGGGAATCGAACCCTAGACCTTTTCCTTACCATGGAAACGCTCTGCCGACTGAGCTATTGGGGCACGGCCGACCCGGCGAAGGAGCTGCGAGAACGCCTTCAGGTCGACCTGTTGTGCGACGGTGAGACTACACGGTCCCCGTCGTGGATACGAAATCGACCACCTGCCCGGCGCCCTGCGCCTTGACCGGTCACTCACTCGCGTCGTGGTCGTCGAGCGCCTCCCGCGCTGCGGCCTCCTCCTGCTCCAGCCGATCGCGTATGCCGTTTGCCTCGTCGAGCTCGGCCCAGACCCTTTCGAGCCGCGCCCGGGCGGTGGCGAGACGCCGCTCGAGGTCGGCGATACCCTCGGTGACCTCCTCGTGGCGCGCCGTCAGCACGGCCACCTGGCGGTCCGCCGACCGCAGCTCGGTACGTGCCCGCTCGAGCGCTGACTGCAGCCTCGTGCGTTCGGCCGCGCGCCGGCTCCGGCGCCGCTCCTCGAGGTCGACGGGCGAGTCCCCTCCCCCCGGCAGCACGGACAGCGCCGGGCGGGCGGGCGCTTCTCCGGGGCCGCCCGCGGTGTCGCCGAACGCCACGACGTCGTCGACGTCGACCGACCCGAAGCCGGAATAGCTGAGCGCCTTGACGAGCGAACCGGTGAGGACCGACGCCTCGGCGGCCTCGTCGGCGATGAGGGCCGTCAGCGTCTCCCGAACCTCCTGCGCCGCCCCGGGCCCGAGCTTCTGGCCGTCCTGCTCGGCGACCTCGGCGATGCGGTCGGCCAGGGCGTCGACCCGCTTGGCCCGCTCGCGACCGAGCAGCCGCAGCTGGTCGGCGTCGAGGCTGCGCTGCGCTTCACGGAGCAGCTCGGCGAAGGAGCGGAGGTCCGCGAGCTCGTCGGCGTGCTCGCGGACGAAGTGGTTCACGGCCCACGCCGCCAGCGTCGGCTTGCGCAGTGCGCCGATGGAGCGGGCGAGGTCCTGGTCCTTCGCCGCCTTGGCCTGGAGCACCAGCTCGGAACGCAGCGGGGTGAAGCGGGCGGGCGGGGCGGCATACAGCTGCTCGACAGCGGCGCGCAGGTGCAGGATCACCCCTGCATCCTGCCGCAAACGGGTGGTGCACCCCGGCGCGGACGGGCACGCTGTAGCGGTGATCTGGATCTGTGCGACGTGCGCCGTGGAGACCGACGACCTCGAGGTGCCGCCCGCGACGTGCGCGGTCTGCGAGGACGAACGCCAGTGGGTACCCGAGCAGGGGCAGTGCTGGACGACGCTCGAGCAGCTGCGCTCCTCGGGGACGCGCATCACCGTGAAGGAGGTGGAGCCTGACCTCTGGGGTCTGAGGGCGGAGCCGGAGGTCGGCATCGGCCAGCAGACCATGGTCGTGCGGATGCCCGAGGGCGTCCTGCTCTTCGACTGCGTCGGCTATATCGAGGACGCGGCGCTCGAGCACGTGCGGTCGCTGGGACCGACCCTGGCGGTCGCCGCCAGCCACCCGCACATGTACGGCGTGCAGACCGAGTGGGCCCGGGCCCTCGGCGAGGTGCCCGTCCTCGTGGCGTCCCAGGACGCGGAGTGGGTGCGACGGCGCGACCCGCTCGTCGAGCTGTACGACGAGCGGCGCGAGGTCGCCCCGGGTCTCACCCTGCACCGCGTCGGCGGGCACTTCCGCGGGCAGGCCGTCGTCGAGTGGACCGGCGGAGCGGAGGGACGCGGGGTGCTGCTCGCGGGCGACGCCGTCTTCCCCAACCCCGACCGACGCTCGGTGAGCTTCATGCGCAGCTACCCCAACCGAATACCCCTGTCCGGCAATGTCGTCCAGCGCATCGCCGGACAGCTCGAGGGCCTGCACTTCGACCGGCTCTACAACAACTTCGGCGCCGTGGTGCCCACGGAGGCGAAGGCGGTGCTGCGGCGCTCGGCGGACCGCCACGCGGCGTGGACGCGCGGCGACTTCGACCACCTCACCTGAGGTCCGCCCTTCTGGCCAGCCAGTCGGCAGGGTCAGTCAGCGTCGAGCGTCGACTCCTTGTGGGCTGCCCTGGCGCCCGTCTTGCTCGACTCGACGATCCAGTACGGCTCGTCCTTCGACGCGTTGAACTTCTGCCCCTCGAAGGTGAACTCCGAGACTCGCTTCTCGACGGCCTTGCCGGTGGTCCGGCCCTGCGAGGTGTTCCAGTGGACGGTGTCGCCCTTCCTGATCCCCATGTACCGATCACAACACGTGCCGTGCTGCCGTGCCAGTGGTGGCTCGACCGGGTAGGTCCCCCGTGACGGCGTCGTCCGGCGCCGCGCCACCCCTGTGAGGAGATGCGATGAGCGACACCCCGATCGACCCGGTGGGCGAGTCCACCAGCGACGACCCGCTGACCGAGGGTCCCGCAGACGGCGGAGCCGACACCAGCAGCCACGACGGCGGCGCGGACGGTGGGGCCGACACGGGCTCCGGCGACGAGGGCCCGGCCGACGGCGGAGCCGACACGAGCAGCCACGACGGCGGTGCCGACGGCGGGGCCGGAGCGGACCCGACCAACTCGATCTGATGACCGCTGGCACGACGAGCCGGGTGCCCACGCGACAACGTGGGCACTCGGCGCTCCAGCAGCTCGTCCCCTTCGCACCCCACGACTTCGCCCGGGAGCACTGGGCCCGCACGCCGGTCGTGAGCCGCGCAGCCGAGCTGCCCGGCGGACTGCTCGACCTCTTCGACGAGAGCTCGGTCGACGAGCTCGTCTCACGACGAGGTCTGCGCACGCCCTTCCTGCGCGTCGCCCACAACGGCCGCACGCTCGGCGACCGTGAGTTCACCCAGGGCGGGGGCGTCGGCGCGTCGGTCCCCGACCAGCTGAGCGACGACAAGCTCCTCCAGCACTTCGCGGCGGGCGCCACCCTCGTGCTGCAGGGTCTGCACCGAACCTGGGGCCCGCTCATCGACTTCACCCAGCAGCTCGCGGAGGAGCTGGGCCATCCCGTCCAGGCGAACGCCTACGTCACCCCCAGCCAGAACACCGGCTTCAGCGACCACTACGACGTCCATGACGTCTTCGTCCTGCAGATGGCCGGCGAGAAGCGGTGGCGCGTCCGGCCGCCGGTCCACGATTCCCCGCTGCGCGACCAGCCGTGGACCGACCGCCGCGCCGAGGTCGAGCAGGCGGCTCGACGAGCGCCCCAGCGCGAGTTCACGCTGCGCCCCGGCGACGTGCTCTACCTGCCCCGCGGGTGGCTCCACTCCGCCACCGCTCTCGGCGGCGTGAGCACCCACCTGACCCTCGGGGTGCACATGTGGACGCGCCGCCACGTCGCCGACGAAATGGTCTCCATCGCGCTGGCCGAGGCGAGCCGCGACGCGCGGGTACGAGCGTCCCTGTCGGTGTCTCCCTCCGGCTTCGACCGCGACTCCCTCGCCCCCGACATCGAGCTCGTGCGCGCCACCTTGATGCGAGCCCTCGAAGCCATCGATCCCGAGACCGTGGTGGACGCGCTCGAGTCCCGCGCCCGTCCGGCGCAGCGTGCCGCGCCCATCGGCCCCCTTGCCCAGGTCGCCGCCGCCGGCTCGCTGACGCCGGCCACCGGGCTGCGGCTGCGGCCGCACGTCGCTGCCCGTCTCATGCCGGCAGCCGACGGGTCGGCGACCCTTCGCAGCCGGCTCGCCGACTTCCCAGTCGAGCGCCGGGATGTCGGCACCTTCGTCGCACTCGTGGACGACGGGACCCTTCGGGCCGACATGGTGGGCCTGGAGCTGGCCCGCAAGCTCATGCTCGCCGGCCTCCTCGTCGTGGCCGACTGACGGCACGGCCCCGGTTTGTGCCTTTCGACGGTGCAGCAACCGGCGAAAGGCCACAAACCGGGGTGCCGAACCGTCGAAAGGCACAAATCGGGGTGCCGAACCGTCGAAAGGCCGCAAATCGGGGTGGCCCGAAACCGTCGAAAGGCCACGAACCGGGATGTATTTCAGCGCTTCGGATGGCGGGGTCAGCGCGAAACGGCGTCCGTCAGGGCGGCGCGCGCACCGACGAGCGACGGGCCGTACCAGGTGAGCAACCGCCCACTCACGAGCGCCGTACGGGCGTGCCCGAACGCCTCGGGACCGTCCGCCGGCGTGAAGACGTAGGGCTCGTCGGGCAGCAGGACCACGACGCCCGCACGGTCGAGGTCGGCGAGCTCGACGTGCGGGTAGCGGCCCTCGGCCTCGGCCAAGATGTTGCGCCAGCCGAGCCGGGCCACGAGGTCGCCGGTGAAGGTGTCGCGCCCGACGGCCATCCACGGGTCGCGCCAGATCGCGACGGCCACGTCGAGGCTCGGCTCGGGCACGGGCCCCTCCCACTCGTCGCGCGCCCCCGCGAGCCAGTCCGGCGTGCGGCAGCCGAGCACGGTACCCAGCAGCCGCTCCAGGGAGTCGAGCGCAGCCGGCACGGTCTCGATGTCGGTCACCCACACGGGCACTCCGGCCTCGCGCAGCCGGCGCACGTCGAGCTCGCGGTTCTCCTCCTTGTTGGCCACGACGAGGTCCGGTGCCAGGGCCTGGATCGCCTTGAGGTCAGGGTTCTTGGTGCCCCGAACGCGTTGCACCGCAAGGTCGCCCGGGTGGGTGCACCAGTCGGTGGCGCCGACGAGCCGCTCTGGGCACGTCGCAGCGAGGGCCTCGGTGATCGAAGGGACCAGGGACACGACCCGGCGGGGCACGTCGGGGAAGGTGACGGCATACGCAAGGTCGTCGGCCAGCGTCACCGGCGACATGCGTTCGCCTCTCGACGGCTGGAGTTCACCCACAGATTGTGGCCTCTCGACGGTGCAACACCCACGGAGTGTGGCCTCTCGACGGTGGAAGGGTCAGACGTTGCGGCGGTACTGGCCGCCGACCTCGAAGAAGGCCTCGGTGACCTGCTGGAGCGAGCACACCCGCGCCGCGCGCATGAGGACGTCGAAGACGTTGCCCCCCTCGATGGCGACGGCCTTGAGCTGCTCGAGCGCCGCCTTCGCCTCGACCTCGTGCTCCTTGCGGAACGCGCGCACCCGGGCCAGCTGGCCCTGCTTCTCCTCCTCGGTGCCGCGCGCGAGGACGACCTTGCGAGGGACCTCCCCCTCGTGCGGGTTGCGGAAGGTGTTGACGCCGACGATGGGAAGCGAGCCGTCGTGCTTGCGGTGCTCGTAGAGCATCGACTCGTCCTGGATGCGGCCGCGCTGGTAGCCGGTCTCCATGGCCCCGAGGACGCCACCGCGCTCGGTGATGCGGTCGAACTCCTTGAGCACCGCGGCCTCGACGAGGTCGGTCAGCTCGTCGATGACGAAGGAGCCCTGGAGCGGGTTCTCGTTCATCGCGAGGCCCCACTCGCGGTTGATGATCAGCTGGATCGCGAGCGCGCGCCGCACCGACTCCTCAGACGGGGTCGTGACGGCCTCGTCGAAAGCGTTGGTGTGCAAGGAGTTCGCGTTGTCGTAGATCGCGATGAGCGCCTGTAGCGTGGTGCGGATGTCGTTGAAGTCCATCTCCTGGGCGTGCAGCGACCGACCCGACGTCTGCACGTGGTACTTCAGCTTCTGGCTTCGCTCCCCCGCGCCGTACTTCTCCTTCATCGCGACGGCCCAGATCCGGCGGGCGACGCGGCCCAGGACGGAGTACTCGGGGTCCATGCCGTTGCTGAAGAAGAAGGACAGGTTGGGCGCGAAGTCATCGACCCTCATGCCCCGCGCGAGATAGCTCTCGACATAGGTGAAGCCGTTCGCGAGCGTGAACGCGAGCTGGCTGATCGGGTTGGCCCCGGCCTCGGCGATGTGGTAGCCCGAGATCGACACCGAGTAGAAGTTGCGGATCGAGTGCTCGATGAACCACTCCTGGATGTCCGCCATCATCTTCAGCGAGAACTCGGTGCTGAAGATGCAGGTGTTCTGGCCCTGGTCCTCCTTGAGGATGTCGGCCTGCACCGTGCCGCGGACGTTCGCGAGGGCGTATGCCGTCAGCTCGGCGCGCTCCTCGTCGCTGGGCTCCCGGCCCTCCCGCGCCGTGAAGGCGTCGACCTGCTGGTCGATGGCGGTGTTGAGGAAGAAGGCGAGGATCGTCGGCGCGGGACCGTTGATCGTCATCGAGACGGACGTCGTCGGCGAGACGAGGTCGAAGCCGTCGTAGAGCGCCTTCATGTCCTCGAGCGTCGCGACCGAGACGCCGGAGGTGCCCACCTTGCCGTAGACGTCGGGGCGCGGGTTGGGGTCGCGGCCGTAGAGCGTGACGGAGTCGAAGGCCGTCGACAGCCGGGTCGCTGGCTGGCCCTCGGAGAGCAGCTTGAACCGACGGTTGGTGCGGAAGGGGTCGCCCTCCCCCGCGAACATCCGGGCAGGGTCCTCCCCCTCGCGCTTGAACGGGAAGACGCCGGCGGTGAAGGGGAAGTAGCCGGGAAGGTTCTCGCGTCGCAGGAAGCTGACGAGGTCGCCCTGGTCGCGGTAGCGGGGAAGCGAGACGCGCGGAATCTTGTTGCCCGACAATGACTCTCGTGTGAGGGCGGTGCGGATCTCCTTGTCGCGGATGCGGACGACCTGCTCGTCGCCCGAATAGGACTCGACGACGGACGACCAGCCGTCGAGCGCCGCCGTGACCTCGGCCGGGACGTCGTGGCGCGCGCTGTCGAGGAGCGCGTCGACGCCCTCGGTGGGTGCTTCCGCTGCGTCGAGCTCGGCACGGACGGACTCGAGGCGCTGCACCCGGCCGGCGGCGGCGGCATACGCCTTCGTCTTGTCGTGGTAGCCACGCACGGTGTCGCTGATCTCGGCGAGGTAGCGCACTCGGGAAGCCGGCACGATGGTCGCGATGCGGGTCGACTGCTTGGTGTCGACGCGCGGCAGGACGCCCTCGTCGACAGGCATCCCCTTGTCGGACAGCAGCTTTCGCAGCTCCTGGTAGAGCGCGGTGACGCCGTCGTCGTTGAAGGTGGCCGCGGACGTGCCGTAGACGGGCATGTCGGCGGGGCGCTTGCCGAACGCCTCGCGGTTGCGCACCATCTGACGCCCGACGTCGCGCAGGGCGTCCTCGGCGCCCCGGCGCTCGAACTTGTTGATCGCCACGACGTCGGCACGGTCGAGCATGTCGATCTTCTCGAGCTGGCTGCTGGCCCCGAACTCGGGCGTCATGACGTAGAGCGAGACGTCGGCGTAGTCGACGACGGCGGCGTCGCCCTGGCCGATGCCCGGCGTCTCGAGGATGACGAGGTCGAAGCCAGCCGCCCGCACGATGTCGAGGACGTCGTCGAGGTGGGTCGGCACCTGCGAGCCGCCGCGCGTGGCGAGGCTGCGGAAGAAGACGCGGTCGCCGTCGAGCGAGCTCATCCGGATGCGGTCGCCCAGCAGGGCGCCGCCACCACGGCTGCGGGTCGGGTCGACGGCGAGGACGGCGACGCGGAGCTTGTCCTGCTGGTCGAGGCGCAGGCGCCGGATCAGCTCGTCGGTCAGGCTCGACTTGCCGGACCCACCGGTGCCGGTGATTCCGAGGACGGGGACCCGCCGTCGGCCGGCAGCCTCGCGGACGCCTGAGAGCATCGCATCGTCGAGCTCGCCCTCCTGCGCGCCGGTGATGGCGCGCGCCACCGAGGCCCGCTCGCCGGCCAGGAGGGCGTCGAGGGATGGGGCGCTGACCTCCCACGGGTCGAAGTCGCAGTCGGCGACGACGGTGTTGATCATGCCGGCGAGGCCGAGGCGCTGACCGTCCTCGGGGCTGAAGATCGTGACGCCCGACTCGCGCAGGCGAGCGATCTCCTCGGGGACGATGACCCCGCCGCCGCCACCGACGACGCGGATGTGGCCGGCGCCGTTCTCCCTGAGCAGCTGCACGAGGTACTCGAAGTACTCGACGTGCCCACCCTGGTAGGAGCTGACGGCGACGCCCTGGACGTCCTCCTCGATCGCCGCGTCGACGACCTCCTGGACCGAACGGTTGTGTCCGAGGTGGATGACCTCGGCGCCCTGCGTCTGCATGATGCGACGCATGATGTTGATCGACGCGTCGTGCCCGTCGAAGAGGCTGCTCGCCGTGACGAGCCGCACGTGGTGGGACGGCTGGTGAAACTCGTGCTGCGCTGCGTCGGACATGAGAAAATAGTAGGACTTCCAAATAATGGACGTCAACGCTTCACCGCCCTACGATGAGCGCATGACTGCGGGAGCGAGCGCACCGGCCGGCTCGGGTCTGGGATTCGACCCCATCGCGCGGGCCCGCGAGCAGTGGACCGAGCAGGGGTGGGGCGCCGCCGCCGACGGGATGGCGGCCGTCACCTCCCTGATGCGGGCGCACCAGATCGTCCTCGCCCGGGTCGAGGCGACGCTGAAGCCGCTCGGGGTGACGTTCGCGCGCTACGAGGTGCTCATGCTCCTGTGGTTCAGCCGGCGCGGGTCGCTGCCGATGAAGGTCATCGGCTCGCGGCTTCAGGTGCACCCCACGAGCGTGACGAACGCCGTCGACCGCCTCGAGGACGCCGGTCTCGTGACGCGCTCGACGCATCCCGAGGACCGTCGCGCGATGCTCGTGGCACTCACGCCGGAGGGCCGGGAGCTCGCCGAGCGCGCGACCCGCGTCCTCAACGCGCAGGTCTTCGAGCACCCGGACCTGGGGGACCACGACGTCCGGTCCCTCGTCGACGTGCTCACCCGGCTGCGCCGCAGCGCCGGGGACTTCTGAGCCCACTTCGTTACCCCGAGCACCCACGGCCACCCCGGGCACTCGGCAGACTGTCCCCATGTCCGACACCCTCCTGCTGCCACCGGAGCAGCTCGCCCGGCTGACCGAGCAACGACGGCTCCTGCGCACCGTGGCGCGCGGAGCCCGGCGGCCGGGCGGCGGTTTCGGCTGGCTCACCGACGACGGGCACCTCGACGACCGGCACGGCGTCGAGGCGTGGATAACCGCGCGGATGACGCACGTCGCGGCGCTCGGCGTCCTCGAGGGCGACGACTCCTGCGCCGAGCTCGTCGACCACGGCGTCGCGACGTTCGCCCCGGGAGGACTGCTCCACGACCCGGAGCACGGCGGCTGGTTCGCCTCCGTCGAGCTCGACGGGACGCCGAGGGTGGCCGACAAGCGCGCGTACGAGCACGCCTTCGTCATCCTGGCCTCCTCCTCGGCGGCCGCGACGCACCGGCCCGGCGCCGATGCCGTGCTCGACGACGCCCTCCAGACCTTCGAGCAGCGCTTCTGGCGGGAGGCGGACGGGCTCGCGGTCGACGTCTGGGACCGGACGTGGTCGACGCTCGAGGACTACCGCGGGGCCAACGCCAACATGCACTCCGTCGAGGCCCTGCTCGCCGCCTGGGACGTGACGCGGGACCCGCGCTGGCTGGGGCATGCGCTGCGCATCACCGAGCGCATGGTCCACGGCTTCGCGCGCGCCGGTGCCTTTCGGCTGCCCGAGCACTTCGGCCCGGACTGGGAGCCACGGCCCGACTACAACCTCGACCACCCCGCCGACCAGTTCAGGCCCTACGGCGTCACGCCCGGGCACCTTCTCGAGTGGTCCCGGCTGTCGCTGCACCTGCGCCACGCCCTCGGCACCGAGGCGCCCGCCTGGCTGCTCGACGACGCACGCTCGCTCTTCGACGTGGCCGTGCACGACGGCTGGGACGCCGACGGGCACGAGGGCTTCGTCTACACGACCGACTTCGAGGGCGTTCCGGTCGTGCGGGACCGGCTGCACTGGGTGGTCACCGAGGCCATCGCGGCCGCGCGCACGCTGCACCTCGCGACGGGCGACCCGACGTATGCCGCGTGGCACGACCGGTGGTGGCGTCATGCATACGACCACTTCGTCGACGGCGAGCGCGGGTCGTGGCGCCACGAGCTGTCTCCCGACCTCACGCCGTCGGCCACCGTGTGGCAGGGGCGCCCGGACGTCTACCACGCATACCAGGCGTGCCTGGTGGGGGCGCTCGGCGAGATGACGTCCTTCTCGGGGGCGCTGCGCCAGGGCGGCTAGCGGCCCTCAGTCCTCCAGGCTGTCGAGCAGGGCCCAGATCTCGCGCTCGGGGTAGCGACGGTGCCCACCGAGGGTGCGACGGGCGTCGAGCTTGCCCGACCTCGCCCACCGGCTGACGGTCTTGGGGTCTACGCGGAAGATCGAGGCGACCTCCGCAGGGGTCAAGAGCCTCTCGGCCTCTGCGCCATCCATGTCCACATGAGCTCCTGCCGGCATGCAGCACGAGGAGGGAAGTCACGGACCCGAGGCTGGCTGCTCAACCCCGAGTCCGGTGGAGCCCCCAGCCGACCAACTGGGCCGTGGCCGGGCTCCCGACACATATCAACGGTACGGCGATCTGATTTGACTATCAAGCGATCAGGTGATCGAGGTATCTCGTGCTCGGCGTCGTCAGTAGATTGGCGGCCATGACCCGCCGCACCTACGACCGCGACGACGCGACCGCTGCCCTGCGCGAGCTGATCCTGGCGGGTGAGCGCTACCGGATCGCCGTCGCCTCGCACCTCGACCTGACGGTCAACGAGAGCCGTGCCGTCAGCTATCTCCTCGCGCGCGGGCCCATGGGGCAGACCGATCTCGCAGACGCCCTCGGCTTGACCACCAGCTCCACGACGACCCTGCTCGACCGCCTCGAGCAGCGGGGGCTGGTCCTGCGCGCTCCGGACCCCACCGACAGGCGACGCAGCACCGTGGAGATCCCTGAGTCCGGCCTGCGCCGGATCGAGGCGGTCCGGGACTGGATGCCGCACGCCTTCGACGACCTCCCCGCCGAGGAGCTGCCGGACGTGGCTGACCTGCTCGTCACGATCGCCTCGTCCCTGCGCGCGGTCACCGCCGACATCGACGCCTCCCGGACTCCCTCACCCGGCCGCCGCAAGCGCCACTGAGGTCTTCGGGCCGCGTCCGCGGTCAGCCGAGCACGCGGTCCACGAACGCGTTGCCGAACACGCGCTGCGGGTCCACCCGGTCGCGCAGGGCGCGGAAGTCGCCCATCCGCGGGTAGAGCGGCTCGAGCATGTCGGCACGCGCGACGAAGCACTTGCCCCAGTGCGGACGGGCACCGAGCGGCAGGAGGGCCTCCTCGATGGCCGGGAGGACGGCATACACCCGCTCCTCGTCGCGCAGCCACGTGAAGTGCACCCCCACGACGTCGCGGCCGTAGGCACTGCTCAGCCAGTGGTCGTCGGCGGCGACCGAGCGCAGCTCGCTGATCTGGAGCACCGGCGTCAGCCGGTCACGCAGCGCCCGCATCCGGTCCACGGCCGTCAGCAGCTGCTCGCGCGGCAGGAGGTACTCGCTCTGCAGCTCCTCCCCCCGGCTGGGCGTGAACTCCATCCGGAAGTGCGGCAGCCGGTCGAGCCAGGGCCCCGGCACGCCGCGCTGCTCGGTCACCGCGTCGGTCACCCCATCCTCGAGCATGTGCAGCGTCGTGGTCGCGGCCACCGCCCCGTGCAGCTCGGCCGGCGCCTCGCCGGTGCGGCTCTTGAGCCACACCTGCTCGACGCCCGCGTCGCCCCAGCGGGTGAAGAGGCTGACGCTGTAGGCGCTGCTCGTGATCGTGTCGACCTCAGACGCGAGTGCCTCCCACGGCAGTCCGGTGTAGACGTCCTGGCGCACGTCGTAGGTCGGCTCGACGTCGAGCGTCACGGCGGTGGTGACGCCCAGCGCGCCCAGGGCCACGACGCTGCCCTCGAAGTCGGGGTCGCCGCGACCCACGGTGCGCAGCTCGCCGTCCGGTCCGACGAGCTCGAGCGAGGCGACGGCGGTTGCGAGGGAGCCGTTCTCGACGCCCGAGCCGTGCGTGCCCGTCGCCACGGCCCCGGCGACGGAGATGTGGGGCAGGGAGGCGAGGTTGCCGAGCGCCCATCCCTGCGCCTGCAGCCGGGTGGCCACCTCGCCGTATGTCGCCCGCCCTGTGAGCCGGGCCGTCCGAGTGGCCGCGTCGACCTCCACGTTCGTCGGCAGGTCGACGAGCGAGACGAGCACCCCGTCCTCGACGTCCGTGATGTCGGTGAGGTCGGTGAAGCTGTGCCGCGAGCCGAGGGCGCGCACCCGCGGAGCGGCCGCCACGACCTCCTGCAGGTGCTCCACCGACCTGACCCGCTCGATGCGTGCCCGGTAGGCGTGGTTGCCGGCCCAGTTCGTCTCCACCATGGGCACAGTCTGCCCTCGGGTGGTGGCTTGCGGTCCCGCGGTCCTGCCGTCGCCACGACAGCGGTCAGGTCGGGTAAGGCCGACCTGACGCCTCGCCGTGCCGCCCAACCACCACCTCGACCCACCTCGCAGGAGCGCCCATGCCCCCCACCACCCCCACGTCGGTCGAGCTCGTCGCCGACGGCCTGCTGCTCGAGATCGTCACCGCCGGCGCGGCCGTGCGGCGTCTCGTCGTCATCGACGACGGCGGGGAGACCGACGTCGTCCTCGGCCACTTGGACCCGATGACGTATGCCGTGGGCGGCGGCTACCTCGGGGCCACCATCGGCCGCTTCGCCAACCGGCTCACCGGCGCCCACTTCGCCATCGACGGGGTGGAGCACGTCGTGGCGGCCAACGAGGGGCCGAACGCGCTGCACGGCGGTCTCGACGGCTTCGACCGCCGCGAGTGGACGGTCGAGGAGCGCAGCGGCCGCCACGTGCGCCTGGGCCTGCTCAGCCCGGACCGCGACCAGGGCTTCCCGGGGGCGCTCCAGGTCAGCGTGACCTACACGGTCGAGCCGGGCCTCGTGCGGCTCGACTACCGCGCCACGACCGACGCCGACACGATCGTGAGCCTCACCAACCACACCTACTGGAACCTCGACGGGGAAGCCAGCGGCCCCATCGACGCCCACGAGCTCCGGGTGTCGGCCGAGGCCTTCACCCCGACCGACGCGCAGCTACTGCCGATCGGAGAGCTGCGCGACGTCGGCGGCACGCCCTTCGACCTGCGCCGGGCCACACGCCTCCAGGAGGCCCTGGCCGCGGACGACGAGCAGCTCCGCTACGGAGGCGGGTTCGACCACAACTTCGCGGTGTCGGGCGCCGGGTTGCGCCACGTCGCGACCCTGCGGGGATCGTCGGGCCGCACCCTCGAGATCGAGAGCGACCGGCCCGGGGTGCAGGTGTACTCGGGTGCCCACTTCGACGGCACGGTCGTCGGGACGTCGGGGACGGCATACGGCCCCCGCGCGGGGATCGCGCTGGAGACCCAGGGCTTCCCGGACGCACCCAACCACGCCGGGTTCCCCTCGGCGCTCCTGCGGGCCGGCGACACGTGGTCGAGCGCCACCCTCTGGCGTCTCGGCCGCGACTGAGCGCACGACCGAACTCGGACGGCGCAGCTACGCGTGCCGGTGTCGGCCGCGCTGCACGTGCAGCTCGGGGTGCACGTCCTCGGGCAGCTCCTCCGGCTCGGCGCCCTCGCCCGGCCTCGCCACGCCCCAGCCGTCGGGCGTGATCGTGTCGACGGGAGGGTTGCCGACCAGGTGCGACCGCTCCGCGCCCTCAGGATGGTCACGCCGCGCCCGCTCCGTGTCGTCGACGTGCGTGTTGAGCGACTCGTCGGAGTCGCCCTTGCGGCCGACATGTCGTGGCCCGACGACCACCAGACCGATGAGGAGGACAACCACCACCGTCAGCATGACGAAGAGCCCCACACGATCGCCCATGGCACCTCCCGGGTCCGTACCGCCACTTCGACGGTACTCCGGGGGGCGCGCAGCGGCACTGAAACCGCTGAGATCAGCTCTGGTCCGGCGAGTTCCCCGCGTCGTTGGGCGGGGCAACCAGGGGGTCACGCGCATCCGGCGTCCAGCCGCCTGCCCCGGCCCCCGCAACGGCGCTGTCGTCACCCGACGGGGCCACGGTGTCCATCGGCGGGTTGCCCACGAGCTTGTCGGTGTCCGGGACGGGCGCTGCGCCCGCGCCACCCGACTCGACGTCCGGGTTCAGGGTCTCGTGCTCCCCGTCGTCGCGGGTGCGCCGCCGCGGGACCATCACGACGAGAATCAGGCCGAGCAGGACGACGACGCCCAGCATGAGGAACAGCCCACCACGGTCACCCATGTCACTCCCTCGATCGGTGTCCGTGGAGACGTACCCAGAGGGCGGGACCTCGATGCAGGGATCAGTCGGTGCGGGAGGCCTCTGCCGCGCGGGCCACCCGCGCAGCGCGCTCGCGCTGGAGACGCGCCTTGGGGTCGTTGCCCTCGCCCAGCTGTGCGGGGCCGAAGACGGTCAGGCCGATCAGCCGCAGCCGGTAGCCGATCCGGTAGCCGATGGACAGTCCCTTGCCGGACCTCGAGCTCGCCACGAGAATTCCTCCAGATTGTTAGTGCACTAACTGTTAGCGTACACGTGACCCCCCGGATCCGAGGACCTCCTGATGACCATGAACCACGCCGCACGCGCCACCGAGCACCCGGTCGCGGCGAGCCACTCCCCCGACGACCTGCTGATGCTCGACCAGCAGGTGTGCTTCGCGCTCGCCGTGGCGGCGCGCAACGTGATCTCCCTCTACCGGCCCGTGCTCGAGCCCCTGGGGCTCACCCACCCGCAGTACCTCGTCATGCTCGCCCTGTGGGAGCGCTCGCCGCTCAGCGTCCGCGAGCTCGGTCGGCTGCTCAGCCTCGAGGCCGCCACGCTCTCGCCCCTGCTGAAGCGCCTCGAGGCCGCGGGTCTGGTGACCCGCGAGCGCCACCCCGACGACGAGCGGGCGCTCGCCATCACCCTCACCGACCGCGGCCGACACCTGCGCGAGATGGCCGTGCAGGTCCCGCCCCAGGTCGTCGAGCGCCTCGGCATGCCGGTCGAGGAGCTCCAGGCGCTGCGCACCTCCCTGCACCGCGTGATCGACGCGACGAGCCCCACGGCCTGAGCGTCACGCTGGGGATTGGCTGGGCGTGACCTGTGAGCACTCTCGCAGCGTTCGTGCAGAAGACGCCCAGCGCCCGGGTGGATGCTCGGCCCATGGGCACCCGACGATCGAGGGCGCCGGGTTCGCACCGTCCGGCCCGACTGCTCACCGGCGTGTACGCGCTGGCCACCCTGGTGGCTCTCCTCCTGACGGTCTTCGCCCGACGCCGACCGCACCCCCTGCTCGCCGAGGACCTCTTCGGCCTGCTCAACATCCCGGTGGCACCCACGTTCGTGTCCGTCGTCGTGCTCGCCCTGGCGACCCGGGCACTGCTGGGCCGCAAGCGAATCGGACTCTGGTTCGTCGCGGCCTTCCAGGTCGTCGGGATCTACGTCGGCTTCCTCGCCGTCGTCCCGGCCGCACAGCTGCCGCTGACCCGCATGTGGTCGAGCCGCGGTGACCTGGGCCGCGGCCTCGACATCGTCTCGACAGTCGTCGCAGCGCTGGCCCTCTGGTGGCTCTGGAGGATGCGGCAGGACTTCACTGGGCGGCTCCAACGGGGCTCGTGGGGCCTGGCGCTAGCGGCTCTGGCCGTCGGCTCCCCACTGACGCTTGCCGCGGCCTGGCTGCTGCTCGGCGCGGTGGGCGCGCCCCGCTCGCAGGTCGATCCCCTCGTGGACACCGTGCTCGGGGCGTTCGGAGGCATCAGCCGCCGGAGCCTGGCGCTGGTCCCCTCGTGGGTGGTGGAGGTCGTGGCCGTCTGCGCCGGACTCACCATCCTGGCGGCGGTCACCCTATTTCTCGCGTCAGCCCGGCCGCGCAGTCGCTGGTCGCCGGGCCGCGAGGTCGCCCTGCGTGGGCTGCTCGCCCGCCACGGCGCCGACGACTCCCTGGGCTACTTCGCCACGCGCCGCGACAAGGCGTCCGTCTTCTCGCCGGACGGGCGGGCCGCCGTCACCTACCGCGTCGTCGCCGGGGTCTCCCTCGCCTCCTCCGACCCCGTCGGGGACCCCGACAGCTGGCGCTCTGCGATCGAGGTCTGGCGGGCCGAGGCCCATGAGTACGGCTGGATCCCTGCGGTGGTCGGTGCGAGCGAGCGGGGAGCCAGGGCCTACGCGACGACCGCGGGCATGCGAGTCCTGCTGCTCGGCGACGAGGCGATCCTCAGTCCCGCCCACTTCGACCTGCGACGCACGTCCCTGTCACCGGTGCGGCACGCCGTCACGAGGGCGAAACGCGCCGGCCTCCACGTCGCGGTGCGACGCCAGGTCGAGCTGTCCCCCGAGGAGCTGGCGGAGGTCACCGAGCGGGCCGAGCAGTGGCGAGGCGGCGAGACCGAGCGCGGCTTCTCCATGGCCCTCGGCCGGGGCGGCGACCCCGCGGACCGCGACATCCTCCACGTGACCGCCCACACCGACGACGGGTCGCTCGTCGGTGTCCTCTCCTTCGTCCCGTGGGGGCGCGCCGGCGTCTCGCTCGACGTCATGCGCCGCTCCCCCGAGGCACCCAACGGCGTCACCGAGCTCATGGTCAGCGAGCTGCTGGCCCGCGCCCCCCGGCTCGGCCTGTCCCGCGTCTCGCTCAACTTCTGCATGTTCCGAGGCGTCTTCGAGGATGCCGAACGCCTCGGTTCGGGGTCGCTGACGCGCGCCGGCGCCTCGGTGCTCGGCCTCTTCGACCGCATCTGGCAGCTGGAACGGCTCTACCGGTCCAACGAGAAGTACGAGCCGACGTGGCAGCCACGGTTCGTCTGCTACGACGACACGCTGTCCCTGCCCCAGGTCGGGGTCGCCGTCGGCGCGGCGGAAGGCTTCCTGCGCTACCCGTCCCTGCGCAACGCCCCCGTCCAGCTCGATCCCGAGCACCTGGCGCAGGTGGCGACGATCAGCGCCCCGGCGGTGGACCTCGACACGGTCGGCCCGCGGCGCTCCGACCAGTTCCGGCACCGGCTGGAGACCGTCGACCGGATGCGCGAGGCCGGCATGGAGCCCTACCCGGCCGGCAAAACGTCCGGCGCCCCGACCTCGCTGGCCGGTCTCGGCCCGGACGCGTGGCAGAGCCCGCGCACCGGGTCGGTGTTCGGACGCGTACGGGAGGTCCGCGACCACGGCGGCGTCGTCTTCGCCACCCTGGTCGACGGCGACGCGCGCCTGCAGGTGCTGCTCGACACGGCCCGTCTCGGCCGTGCGTGCCTCGACGACTTCACCTCCTTCGTCGACGTCGGGGACCTCGTGCGCGTCGACGGCATCACCGGCTGGTCACGCTCCGGGACGAGGAGCCTGCTGGTTCAGGGCTGGCGCATGGACGCCAAGTCCCTCCACCCCATCCCCTTCCGCGCGTTCGAGGACCCCGGCGCCCGCGCCAGACAGCGCTCGACCGACCTGCTCGCCCACCCGCGTGACGTCGACCTGCTGCGGTGCCGGTCGGCGGTCGTCGGCTCGATCCGCAGGACGCTCGACGATGCCGGCTTCCTCGAGGTGGAGACCCCGATGCTCCACACCGTCCACGGCGGCGCGAGCGCGCGTCCCTTCAGGACCTTCATCAACGCATACGGCCTGGATCTCTCGCTACGCATCGCTCCCGAGCTGCACCTCAAACGGCTGCTCGTCGCCGGGCTCGGCCCGGTCTTCGAGCTCGGGCGCAGCTTCCGCAACGAGGGCGCCGACGCCACGCACAACCCGGAGTTCACCTCCCTCGAGGTCTACCAGCCGTACGCCGACTACACGACGATGCGTCACCTCACCGAGCGGCTCGTCCGCGAGGCGGCCCGCTGCGTCCACGGCCGCGAGGTCATCCCGCTCCCCGCGCCCGGGAGGGCCCGGCAGGGCCTGGACGCCCACGGCGTGGAGCTGGTCGACATCAGCGGCGCGTGGCCGGTCGTACGCGTGCTCGACGCGGTCTCCGAGGCCGTCGCACAGCCCGTGAGGACCGACACCGACATGGACGTGCTGCTGCAGCTCGCCGAGGCGCACGGCGTCGGCGTTCGTCCCGAGATGGGGGCGGGAGCCGTCATCGAGGAGCTCTACGCCGAGCTCGTGGAGCCGAGGACCCTGCTGCCCACCTTCTACACCGACTTCCCCGTCGAGACGTCACCGCTCACGCGGCCTCACCGTACGCAGGCCGGGCTCGTCGAGCGGTGGGACCTCGTCGTGGCCGGGATGGAGGTGGGGACGGCATACAGCGAGCTGACCGACCCGCTCGACCAGCGCGCCCGACTGACCGAGCAGTCGCTCAAGGCTGCGGCCGGCGACCCGGAGGCGATGGAGGTCGACGAGGACTTCCTGCACGCCCTCGAGCTCGGGATGCCGCCGAGCGGCGGGCTCGGCCTCGGCGTCGACCGGCTCGTCATGCTGGTGACGAACACCTCGATCCGGTCGGTCCTGACGTTCCCCTTCGTGCGGCCGTTGACCGACCGCCGCACCGAGAGAGAGGCGAGCCCCGCGTGGAGCTGACCGACACCGGCCTCACGACGCGCGACCCGCTCGACGTGACCGCGACCGGGCTGGCCCACGGCGGTCACCACGACCCAGTGTGGGCCCCGTCCGTCCGGTCCGCCTTCTCGTCGCTGGCGCAGACCCTGCCCGGGTTCCGTGCCTGAGCGGCAAGGTATGCCGTCCGGCCGGTCCTCCGGCCGGCGGCCGGTCCCGCGTCGGCGCGGCGATCGAGGAGCGGGCGCCTGGGCCAAGCCGCGCCACGTCGTCGCGGCCCTGCTGGGGGTCGTCGTCCTCGTCGCTCTCGCCGTGAGCGGTCTCGTGCCCGGTCTGGGCGGCACCGGCCTGGCCAACGGCTTGGTCTCGGGGATGCGGGGCCACGGGGCCTCGTCAGCGCCGTCAGCGCCGTCAGCGGCGTCGGCGACCCCGGCCCCTGCAACCAGCACGACCGCCCCACCGGGCCCGCTCACCATGGTCGGACTCGGCGACTCGGTGCCGTCGGCGGAGACCTGCTTCTGCACCGGATACGTGGAACAGGTGGGCGCGCGACTGCAGGAGCAGACCGGCCGGCCGTGGTTGGTGCACAACGAGGCCCATGGCGGCTGGACCACCGCAGACGTCGAGCACGACCTGTCCTCGCCGGACGTTCGCACGGACCTCGCCGATGCGGCCCTCGTCGTGGTCGAGGTCGGAGCCAACGACTTCGACCTCGACCAGGTCGACGACCTGGGCTGCTTCCCGGCCTTCGGGTCCGACTGCTGGGCCGCGACGAACAACGGTGTCCGCGACGGGCTTGAGCGCATCGTCACGGGCATCCGCAGCATCGACCGAAGACCGGACGTGCGGATCGCGGTCCTCGGCTACTGGAACGTGACCCTCGACGGTTCGGTCGGGCGCGCCCAGGGCAAGGACTTCGTCCTCGGCAGCGACTCGCTGACCCGGCTCGTCAACCAGACGGTCCAGCAGACGGCCGCTCAGACGGGCGCCGTCTACGTCGACGCGTACGCCGCACTCAAGGGAGACACCGGCACTCAGGACCCCACCACCCTGCTGCTCGACGACGGGGACCACCCCAACGCGGCGGGGCACCGGCTGCTGGCGGACGCCGTCCTCCAGTCGCTCGACGCCGTGGGCGCCGTGCCCGCCTGGCGCTCGACCCCGTGACCCCCGTCCGCTCTCGCCCGCTTGCTCGCTTGCTCCCGTGCACCGTCGAAAGGCCACCCACCGGGCCCCGGTTTGCGGCCTTTCGACGGTTGAGGAGGGTGTCAGGTGGTCGTGTCGAAGCTCATTCGGGGGTCGTGCCGCGGGGACGGCCCGTGGACGAGGCAGAACGGGTGGCCGACCGGGTCGAGGAACACGCGGAAGCCGTTCTCGGGAGCGCCGGTGACCCGTCGGGCACCGAGCGACAGGGCATGGGCCTCGGCCGCGTCCACGTCGTCGACCCTGATGTCCAGGTGCATCTGCTGCGAACGCGCTCCGTTCGGCCACTCCGGCGGCACCCACTCCTCGGCTCGCTGGAAGGCCAGCTCACGCATACCCGGGCTCCGTCCGATGACCACCCAGTCGGGGGCGTCCTCGAGCACCCGCATACCGAGCAGCCTGGCGTAGAACGACGCGAGACGCCGCGGGTCGGGACAGTCGACCACCGGCTTCTCCAGCTGTGCCCTCATCGGCCCTCACCCCCCTCGCGTACCGTCCCGTTCACTCCCGGTTGCGCCTCGCAGCCCGGTCACCGAGCGCCGTCAGCCGCTCGACGAGCGGTGACGCCAGGCGCCGTCCCGCCTCCGCCCCGCCCACCGTCTCGGCGCCTGCATCGGACGGCGCAGCCGGCAGGAGCCGGCCGGCAAGGCCCATGAGGCGCGTCGTCGTCCCGGGGGCGAGCCCGCGCACCCGGATGCCGAGCCACGCAAGCGGCGTGAGGACCACCATGGGCCGGCCGGCAAGGACGGCGTCGACGATGCGCCGCGCCGCTCGCTCTGCGTCCACCGACACCAGGGGCATCGATGCCACCGGCGCGAACCAGGCGTACTCGGCCGGGGCGTCGCCCCCGAACCGCGCATGCAGGTGACCACCGGTGCGCATCAGGCCCGGGACGATCGTCGTGGCCGTCACGCCGGTCCCGCTCAGTGCGGCTGCCAACCCGTCGGAGAAGCCGACGGCGGCGAACTTCGCCGTCGCGTAGGGCAGCAGGTGAGGCGGCGAGACCATGCCGCCGATGGACGTCACCGTCCCGATCCGCCCTCGACCCCGCCGCCGCATGTGCGGCAGCACGATCATCGCGGCATGGATGGGTCCCCACGCCATGGTGTCGATCGCGTCCTCGAACTCTTGCAGGACAAGGGACTCCGCAGGGGCCGCCTGGATGATCCCGGCCACCGTGACCATGACCTCGATGGGACCGAGCGTCTGCTCGACCCGGCCCACGAGCTCGCCCACCTGGTGCCGGTCGCGCACGTCGCACTGCTCCGTCGTCAGGGGCCCGTGCTCCTTGAGGGCCCCTGATGCGGATTCCAGCTCGTCGGTGTCTCGTGCCGCGACCACGACGTGGTGGCCCCGATCGAGCAGCTCACGGCAGATGAGGAAGCCCAGGCCGCGGGAGCCGCCCAGGACCACGGCCACGGGCCGGTCCGCCCCCGAGACGGGCGCCGGGATGGTCGCAGTCGCAGGGGTGGAGGCAGGGGTGATGGCAGAGTCGGGTGAGGCTTCGTCCGTTCGCGACATGGTCTCTCCTGCTGGTTCTTTCTCGGACGGGCGTGGGTAGGAACGACCACATGAAGGCTCTGACCTGGCACGGCATCGAGGACGTCCGTGTGACAGACGTACCCGACCCCGTGATCACTGACACCACCGACGCCATCGTGCGCGTGACCTCCACGGCCATCTGCGGATCCGACCTGCACCTCTACCGGGTGCTCGCCCCCTACCTGCAACCCGGCGACGTCTTGGGCCACGAGTTCATGGGGATCGTCGAGGAGGTGGGCCCGGAGGTGGCCACCCTCGCCGTGGGCGACCGGGTCGTGGTGCCGTTCAACATCTCCTGTGGCCGGTGCTGGATGTGCCAGCGGGGGCTCTTCGCCCAGTGCGAGACCACGCAGAACACCGCATCCGGCAAGGGCGCGAGCCTCTTCGGTTACACGAGCCTGTACGGCTCGGTGCCCGGCGGCCAGGCGGAGTACGTCCGGGTGCCCCACGCGGACTTCGGCCCCATCGTCATCCCCGACGCGATGCCGGACGAGCGCTTCCTCTACCTCTCCGACATACTGCCGACCGCGTGGCAGGCGGTCGACTACGCCGACGTCAACCGCAACGACACGCTGGCCGTCCTCGGCCTGGGTCCTGTCGGGCAGCTTGCGGTCCGTTCGGCGCTGCACCGCGGCGTCGGGCGGGTCATCGGGGTAGACCTCGTGCCCGACCGCATCGAGCTCGCGCGCTCGCACGGCGCGGAAGTCATCGACGCCACGGACACGGACGTCGCGCAGGCGCTCATCGAGCTGACCGATGGCCGCGGACCGGATGCCGTCATCGACGCGGTCGGTATGGAGGCGCACGGAAACCCTATGTCCGAGAAGGTCATCGCCGCCGCGAGCCGACTGCCCAAGCCGCTGGCCCGAGGAGCGATCGAGCGCTTCGGCATCGACCGCCTCGCCGCCCTGCACACCGCCATCTCGGCCGTTCGGCGCGGGGGCACGCTCTCGATCAGCGGTGTCTACGGCGGCATGGCCGACCCCATGCCCATGATGGAACTGTTCGACAAGGGCCTGACGGTCCGGATGGGCCAGTGCCACGTGCGGCGGTGGAGCGACGAGCTGCTCGACATCGTGCGCGCCGACGACGACGTGCTCGGCCTCGAAGGGCTGGCCACGCACCACGCGCGGCTCGAGGACGCTCCCGACCTCTACCGCATCTTCCAGCAGAAGCAGGAGGAGTGTCTCAAGGTCGTCCTCAAGCCGTGACCCTCAGGGGTTGCCCAACCGTCAGCGCACCAGGTCGGCGACCACGGTGAGGTCGGCGACCAGGGCTGCGAAGTCCTGGTCGCGCTGGCGCGAGCGCAGCACGGAGGACGGGTGCGCGGTGGCGACCAGCCACGTGGGTGGCTGCGTCAGGGGGAAGCGGTCCGCCGGCCAGTCGAGCCGCCTGCCGCGGGAGGCCCCCACCCGGAAGGCGCTGCCGAGCAGCGCCTGGCCGGCGGTGGCGCCGAGGACCACCACACCGGCGGGCCGCACGGCCTCGAGCTCGCCGAGCAGCCAGGGCTCGCACGCAGCGACATGCCACCGTGACGGCGACTTGTGGATGCGCTTGCCGGCCCCACGCTCGTGGCGGAAGTGCTTGACGACGTTGGTGCGGTAGGCGGCTACGTCCGCGAGCCCGGCCGCGGCCAGCGCCTCGTCGAGCAGCCGGCCGGCCGGCCCGACGAACGGGCGACCCTCGCGATCCTCGCGGTCGCCGGGCTGCTCACCGAGGAGCATGAGCTGCGCCCCCTCTGGACCGTCACCGAGGACCGCCTGGGCCGTGTCCTCGTAGAGCTCGCAGCCCCGGCAGTCTTGCACCGCGGCACGCAGGGACGCCAAGGTCGGCTCGGGCGGCACCCACGGCGTCGCACCGTCACCCCGCGGCCCGGTGATCCGGCTCAGAAGACAGCACCCCTCCCGTCACGCCCATGACGTGCCGGAGGCGCGGCCGATGCCGCAGTCGCCGCCCGTGACGAGAGCGCGTCTGCCCTGCAGCTTGTCGTGACCGACGTAGGTCTGCTCCCCGTGCTCCGGGACCGGGTCCATCTCGCTGGTCAGGCCCGGGGGCTGCTGCTGGGCGGGGAAGCCGACCTGGTCGTCGTCGCGCACCATGCTGGCGGCTCGGTCGGCGATCTCGGACACGGTCGTCCCTCCGGTCGATGGCACCATGCCTTCCTCCTACCCAAAGCCCGCCCGTACCGCGGCACCCCAGCCCCAGCGGGCTCAGTCGTCCGAGGTCGTCGTGTGGTGCGGCATACCCACGGGCTTGGACTCCGGCGACCCGCGCTCGCGCAGGTAGATGGCGAAGACGGCCATCGACCCGATCGCCAGCATCTCGGACTGCCAGTTCTGCAGGGTGCGGGACCAGAAGTCCGAGCTCGTGAGGTACTCGCCGAAGCCGAGGGGGTCGAGCAGGTCGCGCATGCGCTCGTCGTTGTCCGCGACGCGGCCGGACACCGCCTGCCCGAGCCAGCACAGGACGAAGACGAGACCCATCACGCCCACGAGCGAGTGGGAGTAGAGGCCTTGCCGCCAGCCCCCGGCCCGCGACCAGGCCGGCGAGTCGACGCGCGCGAACCGGCCCACCATCTGCTCCTCGTCGGACTGCCGGCCCCCCTCTCCCGGCTTCTTCGACTCGGACGATCCCTTTTGGACGAGCCACACCAGCAGCAGGATGTAGAGCGCGAACTGGAGGTACTCGGACTGCCAGTTCTCGAGGAGGTCGACGGCGAAGGACGAGGACGTCACATAGCGCAGCATCGAGATCTCTTGCAGCCCATCGGTTCTCGCCGCCTCGTTGTAGCCGGCCAGCCCCGAGACCGCCTGCCCCGCCACGAAGACGAGAAGCAGCAGCCCGAAGGCGATGGAGAGGCTGTTGTGCCGCCACGCACGTCTCGTACCGGCGTTGCGCCGCCCGCTCATCGGCCGGTCACCCCGACCGCGAAGGCGAGGGCCAGCCCGGCCAGGATGACGGCGCAGTAGAGGACGAACATCACCTTCATGGTCAGCTCCCCTGGATGGCGCAGTGGTAGGGCACCGCGTCGTCGGAGGAGGTTCGCGTGCACCCGGCGGCGGTCACCCGCCAGCCGGAGGCGAAGCGCGCGAGGAAGACGGCCTGGTCGCCCATCAGCACCTGGGCGGAGTTGACGGCGACGGTCACCTCTCGGACGCCGTCAGGGGCCGGTGGTCGCGCCTGCTCGAGGCCGGAGCTGCAGTCGCCCGAGTCGTCCTGCAGATGCTGGACCGTGCGGGGCGCAAGAAGGGCACAGGCCCGTCCGGCGTCGGACTGCACCAGCGTGAGGAATCGCTGTGCGACCGCGCTCGCCTCCGGCTCGTCCACCGAGGAGCAACCTGCAGCGCACATTGCGGCAAGGGTCAGCAGAGCAGCATGCACAAGGGATCGCACACCCCTGCACTACCCCCTGTCGCACGCAACCAAACCCAAGCGGGGACGAATGCGCTCAGACCGCCCGATCGGCAACAGCCGCCTGCAGATCCGACGTTGCACAATCGTCCGAACCGTGGCACATTCGAAAGGTCTGAGCGGTCCAATCACAGCGCCGACTCCGTCATCCGAATCGATCGGAGATGAGTCATGGCGCCTTACTCTTCCCAGCCGCGACTGTCCTTTGCCGAGCGCGATGCCGAGACGTCCGAGCTCTTCGAGCAGCTGGCGTCCGCCAGTTCGCCCGCGGAGTCCGAGCATGTCGTCGAGAAGATCGTGCACCTCTACCTCGACCTCTGCTCCACCATGGCCGGACGCTACGAAGGGCGGGGCATCGAGCACGACGACCTCGTGCAGGTGGCCCGGCTCGCCCTAGTCAAGGCGGTTCGCCGCTACGAACCCGGGCACGCACCGTCCTTCGCCGCCTACGCCGTCCCGACGATCTCGGGGGAGCTCAAGCGGTGGTTCCGTGACCGCGGCTGGGTCGTGCGCCCGCCGCGGCGCCTGCAGGAGCTCCGGGTCAACCTCCAGGCCGTTCGGGCCCAGCTCGAGCAGGAGCTCGGCGCGACACCCACTGACGCCGACCTGGCGGAGGCCGTCGGTGCGACGGTCGAGGAGGTGCGGGAGGTCGCATCGGCGGCGACCGGCTTCCGGCCGCTGTCGCTGGACTGCAGCCCCTCCGACGACGAGCGACCCGGGCTCGCGGCCTTCCTCGCCGCGGACGATGAGGAGATGCAGGGCGCCGACGACCGCGTCTGCCTGGCCGAAGCGCTCACCGAGCTCGACGACGACGAGCGGGAGCTGCTGCTGATGCGCTATGTCGAGGGCATGACCCAGCGCGAGATCGGCGAGGCTCGAGGCGTCAGCCAGATGCAGGTGTCGCGCACGTTGAGGCGCATCACGCTGCGCCTGCACGACCACCTCGTCGACCACGCGGACACCTCGGAGGAGATGAGCACCGCCTCCTGAGCGGCGCGGTCAGTCCACGACGTCCCGGCGCCGTGGGCTGCCGCCCGTGAGCGGGTGGCAGCTCACCGGCGCCGGCCGTGCTCGTACGTCGTGACGCTCGCGCACCGCAAGCGAAGGACTGTGCCACCGCGCGCAGGTGTCGTCGGGCGCTCGCCCCTCGTCGTCACTCACGCGGTCACCGCCGCTTCCTTCTCCAGGAACACCATGCCCCTGGCACCCCGCTTGGCGGGCCAAGGTTCCTCGGTTGCGCCGACGTCTGCGTCGGGCGTGCAATGGGAGCAGCGTGCCAAGCGTCCCGGGGTGTCTGGCGCGTTAGGTCTGCCGGCCAAACAAGGAGCCGGCAGACCGCACGGGCAGTGGCCGCTGCGCGCGGTATGCCTCCCGTCTGCGCCGCAGCCGTGCCCGGCCCGGGTGATCCGGTGCCCGCGGCACCGACCCGGGTAGGTGACAGGGAGGCCCACACCGAGGAGCACCCGATCCCCCCATGTCGATCAACCTGATCTACCTCATTGCCGGCGGGGCCATGTTCCTCGCTGCCGTCCTACCGAGCGTCCTCGACCGGTATGCCGTGTCCGCCGCCATGGTGCTGCTCGTCCTCGGCATGGGGATCGGGCTGCTGCCGCTCCCGGAGGGGATGCGCCTCGACCCCGTGGCCATCCGCCCACAGGTCGAACGAGTCACCGAGTTCGCCATCCTCGTGGCGCTCATGGGCGTGGGCCTCGCGATCGACCGGTCGTTCGACTGGCGCAGCCGTTCGGCGTGGGCCTCGTGGTCGCCGACGTGGCGGCTGCTGGCCGTCGCCATGCCGCTCACGATCGGTGTGGTGGCCGTGCTCGGGTGGGGACTGGGGGTGGCGCCTGCGGCGGCCCTGCTGCTCGGTGCAGTCCTCGCCCCCACCGACCCGGTGCTGGCGAGCGACGTCCAGGTCGCCGGCCCCGGGACCGCCAGCGGCGACTCGGGCAGGGACGACACCGCAGACCCCACCGGCGGTGGGCACGCGAAGTCCCTCCCGGACGACGAGGAGGCCCTGGGCGAGCCTGTCGACGAGAGGGACGACGTGCGCTTCGCCCTGACCTCCGAGGCCGGCCTCAACGACGGGCTCGCCTTCCCCTTCGTCACGGCTGCCGTCCTGCTCGCGTCCGCGGGAGGAGTCGCGTCGTGGGGGCTGCAGTGGCTGGCGTGGGACCTCGTCGGCAGGGTTGCCATCGGTGTCGGTGTCGGGGTGGCCGTCGGGTGGGGCCTGGCCTTCGTCGCCTTCCGCTCCCCGCGTCGGTCCCTGCGGCTCGCCGAGCAGGGAGAGCCGCTCCTGGCACTGGCTGCGCTCGTGATGACCTACGGGCTGAGCCAGCTCGTCGGCGGCTACGGGTTCCTCTCGGTCTTCACCTGCGGGATGGCGCTGCGCGCCGCGGAGCGCAACCACCACTACCACCGGTCGATGCATGAGGTCGTCCAGCGGCTGGAGCGGTTGCTCACGCTCATCATCCTGCTCATGCTCGGCATGGCCATGACCAAGGGCGTCCTCGGCGAGCTCGACTGGCGCAGTGTCGCCATCGCCGTCGCCCTCGTCTTCGTCGTCCGCCCGGCCGCCGGATGGGCGAGCCTCAGGCTGGGGGCGCGTCCGGCACACCTGCCCGGAGGGCTCGGACCCCGCGAGACGCTGGCCACCGCGTTCCTCGGTGTGCGCGGCGTCGGATCGCTCTACTACCTCGCCTTCGCTGCCGGCGAGCACGCCTTCGCCGACGAGCGGTGGCTCTGGTCGACGGTCGCCTTCACGATCCTGCTGTCGGTGATGGTCCACGGCACCCTGGCCACGCCGGTCATGCGCTACCTCGAGCGTCGTCGGGCGCGGGCCCACCACGGCGCTGCACGAGTCTGAAGCTCGAACCGCCGGGACGTCGTCAGCGGGCGACGACCACGGTGCACAGCGCGTGCTCGAGGACGGCACGGCTCGTCGATCCCAGCCGCATACCGACGAAGCCGCCGCTCCCGGTGGCGCCCATGACGACGGCATCGGCGGAGGCCGACAGCTCGACGAGCTGCTCCGCAGCGTGACCCGAGCGCACCTGCTGCTCGATCGTGACGTCCGGGAAGTCCGCGGAGACCTCCTGCACGACGTCCCGCAGGAAGGAGCGCGTGGCCTCTCCCGGGTCGGCGGTGAACCACCAGGGTGAGGCACCGACCTGCTCCGGTGGAGCCACAGGATAGAGGTGCCACACCGAGAGGGCCACGACCGTGGCCCCTCGGGCCCGCGCCTCTGTACAGGCCCACCGCAACGCGAGGCGGCTCTCCTTGGAGCCGTCCACGCCCACGACGATCCGCCCAGGCGCCTCTGCGCCGGCTGGGCCCGATGCCGCTTGCGATGACGTTGGCGTTGATACGGGTCGGGTGGTCTCGTCCATGGTGCTCACCTCTGTTTCCAGTCTGACGTGGCGCCTCGCCGAGCGGCAGATGCAGCGGTCCTGTCCGTTCCGGGACCTTGGTCCCACGACCGGCGACCTTCGACCGTGTCAGGGCGGGGACGCCGGCGCGCACGATCGACGGAGCGCCGCACCCGACGGCGTGGGACCAGGGAGAGCACATGTGCACCGTTCTCATCACCTACTCGACCCCGCCCGGGCCGGACGAGCCGGTCGCAGGGGTCACGGCCGGTGTCGACGAGGCGATCGCTGCCGCGATCCCCGACGAGCTGACCAACGCCGGCCACCGCGTCACCTGCCGTCCGTCGGTCGCCACACCGGGCACCGAGGACTTCGACCTCGTCGTGGAGGTCAACCGTCTTCAGGTGAACCACCGGTTCGACGCGAAGTCCTCACCGGTGCCGCGCGCACCGCGGCACACGGCGGCGCACGCCGACCGGCGCTCCGGCGGTCAGTCGCAGGCCCGCCAGGGCCAGTCGACCATCCCGATGACGTGGGCGGCCGACTGGCGAGCCGTCGACGCGTGGGCGCGCAGCGTCGGCAACCACCTGGCCTACTTCCTCGACGTACGCCTGGAGCTGCTCCGCGTGCGCGCCGAGCTGGAGCGATGCCGCGCGATGCTCCGGGCGGCCGCGCCCGAACCCCGCCAGCTCTCGGCCGTCGAGCTGGGCCGCCAGGTCGAGACCACCTCGGGCCGGGGCGTGCACCGGCGCCCCACTCACTCGGGGTCCACCCGCGGAGGCGTGACATGACCAACTCCGACCACTCCGTCCAGCCTCGCGCGAACGAACGCCCACCCGGCCAGCGGAGCAACCGACGGATCAACTACACCGACCTCACGGCGGCGGAGTGCCAGGCACTGCTCGAGTCCCGCGACATCGGGCGCATCGGGTGGAACGCCGGCCACGGCCCACAGATCTTCCCGGTCAGCTACGCGGTGGTGGCCGAGCTCATCGTCTTCCGCACGTCACCGTTCGGGGTGCTCTCGGAGCTGGTGCGCCCGGCCCAGGTCGTCTTCGAGGTCGACGACCTCGACTCGGGGCGCCGCACGGGCTGGAGCGTCATCGTCCACGGGCGCGCCCAGGCGGTCGCGTCACCTGCCCTGCTGACGCACCTCTGGACGGTGGAGGGCGCCGAGCCCTGGGCCGGCGGGGTGCGCAACGTCTTCATCGCCATCGGTGTCGAGCGGATCACCGGGCGCTCCTTCGGGTCGCAGCAGGTGCCGCAGGCCGCGCGCCGGAGTCCACGCTGAGCCGCCGGTCGGCCCTCTCCTGGTCAACGGCCCCCGGGCGGCACCGTGCCGGCCTAGCCTTGGAGCCATGACGTGGACGAGCGCCACGGCTCCCCTCACCCCAGCTCCGCCGAAGACGACGGACCGCTGATGGCCGAGCGCGCCACGTTCCCAGCGGGTTCTGTCGGTTCCGCGGAAGACCGCCTCCGGAGACTGCTCGCGGCCAACCGGTCGGTCGTCTCGGAGCTGGCGCTTTCGGCTGTTCTACGACGTATCGTCGATGCGGCGCGCGCCGTGGCGGGCGCCCGGTACGCGGCCCTGGGGGTCATCGGCGCGGACGGCCGCCTGGAGGAGTTCGTCCACTCTGGATTGGACCCGGCGACCGTGGCGCGGATCGGGAAGCCCCCGACGGGCGCCGGAGTCCTGGGGACGCTCGTCGACCATCCGGAGCCGATCCGGCTCCACACGATCAGCGACGACCCCCGTTCGATCGGCTTCCCTGCCGGACACCCCCCGATGAGAGGTTTCCTCGGGGTGCCCGTGCGCTCGAGAGGCGAGGTCTTCGGCAACCTCTACCTCGCCGACCGGGTCGACGGATCCGACTTCACCGCGGACGACGAGGACCTCGTCGTCGCCCTGGCTGCGAACGCCGGTGTCGCGATCGAGAACGCCCGCCTCTACGAGGAGTCGCGCCTGAGGCAGGAATGGCTGCACGCGTCGGCCGAGATCAGCCGCGACCTGTTGCGGCCGGGTCTCGGGGACGACGTTCTGGTGCGCATCGCCGACGCCGTGCTGCGCCTTGCGGACGCCGACCTGGTGACCATCGACTTCCCGAGCGAGAAGTCCCGAGCCGACAGTGGCGGGCCGGCCGGGTCGCCGCCACGGCCCGGCCAGCGTCTCGTCGTCGAGGTGGCTCGCGGGCCGGGGGCCCGGGGGCTCGTGGGGGCCACCTACGACGCCGACACCTCGCTCGCCGGCCTCGCGATGCGCGAGCGACACGCCGTGCTCGCGAACGAGCCCGACCAGGCGGAGGAGCCGTTGAGCCGGGTCGCCGGGGTGGGGCCCTACGGTCCCGCAATGGCGTGCCCCCTCGTCGCCGACGCCGGCGTGCGCGGGGCGATCGTCGCGGTGCGACACCCCGGCGGGCGCGCCTTCACCGCGTCCGACCTAGAGATGGCCGAACAGCTCGCCACCCACGCCGCGCTCGCCCTGGAGCTCGCAGACGGACGGGTGGACGAGGAGCGCCTCGCGGTTCTCGAGGACCGGCACCGGATCGCCCGTGACCTGCACGACCACGTCATCCAGCGGATCTTCGCGGCCGGTCTCACGCTCGAGGCGGTCAGCCGGCGTGCCGGGGATGCAGCGCTGCGTGAGGCGCTCGGCCGCACCGTCGAGGACCTCGACGAGACGATCCGCAGCATCCGGGCCTCGATCTTCGAGCTGCAGCCCCCGTCGTCCCCCGACGCCCGCAGCGCGCTGGTCGACGTCGTGACGGCGTCGACAGGAGGGCTGGGCTTCGAGCCGACCCTGCGGCTCGAGGGACCGGTCGCCTCCGTCCTCGGTCCGACCCTGCTCCACGACGTGACGGCCGTCCTGCGCGAGGCGTTGACCAACGTCGTCAAGCATGCCGGCTGCTCTGCGGTGGACGTACGCGTCGCCGTCAGCGCGCGCTCGGTGACGGTGGAGGTCACGGACAACGGCCCCCTCGCGCGGCAGCGGCTCGTCGCAAGTCCCGAGCCACTGCTGATGCGTCGGCACCGCGGGCTGGACAACCTCGCGGCACGCGCCCGCGCGCGGCACGGCGACTGTGTGCTCAGGACGGACGACAGGGAGACGGTGCTGAGATGGACCGCCCTCGCGACCGAGTGAACGCCGGCGGTCGGCCGCCGCAGATCACGGTCTTCCTGCTCGACGACCACGAGATCGTGCGGCGCGGGCTGATCGACCTGCTCGAGTCGCACGGTGGCTTCCGCGTCGTCGGTGAGGCCGGCACGGTGGCCGAGGCGCTGCGCCGCATCCCCACCCTGGCACCCCAGGTGGCACTGCTCGACGCGCGCCTGCCCGATGGGAGCGGGATCGACGTCTGTCGCAGCGTCCACGAGAGCAGCCCATTGACCCGGTGCCTGATCCTCACCTCCTACGACGACGACGACGCGCTCTTCGCGGCTGTCATGGCCGGGGCCTCCGGCTACCTGCTCAAGCAGATCCGAGGGCCCTCGCTGACGGAGGCCCTCGAGCACGTGGCCGCGGGGCACTCACTGGTCGACCCCGCCCTCGTGGAACGGCTGCTCGAGCGCCTCCGCCGACCCGAGTCGGACTCGACAGGCACGAGCCAGGGACTGCGTGCCGACGGCCTGACAGAGCGCGAGCAGGAGATCCTCACCCTCATCGCGGAGGGTCTGACGAACCGGCAGATCGGTGACCACCTCCACCTCGCCGAGAAGACCGTCAAGAACTACGTGTCGGGGCTCTTGGCCAAGCTGGGCTTCGAGCGCCGCACCCAGGCCGCCGTCTACGGCTCCCAGCACCGAGCGGATCCGTCGCTGCCCGGTGAAGGGCGGTGACGGCATACGACCCCACACCCGGCAGCGACGCTGTGTTTCGGCCGTCTGTGTTTCGGCCGTTGTAACGGATCGCCGCGGTTCGCGATGGTGTCAGTGAAGCGGCACCCGATCCCCCGAGCGGGTGCCGTTTCGCTGTGCGCCAGGGCAAAGGCCCCGTCCGCGCACGCGGTCGTCTAGGCTGGTCAGGCACCGGTCGTGGTCGAGCCGAGGCTGGTGACCCGGTACCAGTAGGAGTTCCCATGGAGCCACACGTCGTGGTGGGCAGCTCGTCCCGAGACGGGGTCAACTCCGCCTTCGCGTCGGGCGTGCTCGGTCAGGAGCAGCTCACGCCCGTCGAGTCCTACCTGCTCGATGCGCTGACGCGGCTCGACGCCGCGGAGTCGCGAGCGATCCAGCTCGAGGCCGCTCTGTCCCACAGCCGCGACATCGGGGCGGCCGTCGGCATCCTCATGGCGCTTCACCGGGTGACGCGTGAGCAGGCGTTCGAGCAGCTGCGCCGTGCCAGCATGTCGCGCAACGTCAAGCTCTACGAGCTGGCCGCCGAGGTCGTCGAGACCGGCTCGCTCGACCGGCGCTGAAGCTCCTACCTCCGACCCGGAGCTCAGGCCGTCGAACTCAGTCGGGCAGGCGCCGCAGCTCGAGCAGGGTGAAGCCGAGGTCCTGGAAGCGGTCCAGAATTCCGTGCAGGTGTGGTGGGTCCTGAACGACGCCGTACATGACAGAGCCGGTCGCACCGATCTCGAGGGTGCACACCGTGAGGTCGGGAAAGGCCGCGTGGGCGACCTCGGGAATCTGCTCCGCCAGGATGAACTCGTAGCGCACGACGGCCCCTTTCGGGTCGATGCCGGTTGCTCCTGCACCGATCGTCCCGCTCGGCCTTGCAGTCGTCGTCACCCCCCTCGGGTGAGCGGTCGCGACCCCACCTAGAGCAGCCCGAGGCGACGCCCGGCGGCCACAGCCTCGCGTCTGGAGCCCACTCCCAGCTTCTGGAAGACCGACCGCATCTGGGTCTTCACCGTGTTGCGGCTGACGGCGCGAGCGACGGCGATCTCGGCGACCGTCAGGAGCGAGGGCAGCTCACGCAGCAGGCTCAGCTCGCGGTGGCTGAGGGCCACGTCCAGCAGGTCCCCGGTGGTGCTCTGTGCCACGTCTCGCGGTCGTGCGAGCAACCTGGCCACGAAAGGTTCAAGGGCGCCGAACCGGCCCACACCGGCAGAGAGCAGGTCCATGACGTCGGGGGCCACCTCCAGGACCATCCGTGCAGCTCCCTGGGAGGCTGCCAGGCCGAGAGCTCTGACCAACTCCTCGTGGGCCACGGTGGGCTGGCCGTTGCGGTGGGCGACCACCGCCACGACGAGGTGTGCGGTGACGGCTGCGCGCAGGGACATCGCTCCCGGGTCGCCGGCCACGAGCGGCGCTGCAGCCGCCCGAGCAGCGACGTCATCGCCGGAGCGCAGGTGCCGCACGCCCGCCATGGCGCTCGTCTCGGCCTCGCTCCGCGGCAGCCCGGCGCACAGGTCCTCGATCTCCGCCGCCAGTCGTGGCAGCCCCGCCAGCAGGACGATGCGGTGCGCCTGGGACAGCTCGCCCAGTGCCATCTCAGGGGTCATCGAGTAGCCGAGGGTTTCCCGGGTCCCGGCCATGACCCGTGTGGTGATCTCGCGCCGGACTCCGGGCTGGTCTCCGGCCTGCTCGAGGTCGAGCTGGGCCTCGAGCAGCCGGGCGAGCCGCGCCAGCTGTTCGAGCCCGCGCCCGGCGGTCGACGTGTCGGCGACGGCGTCCGTGTGGTCGCCGGACGCGCCGCCGGTCGCCTGCGAGGAGTCGACCGGCCCCGCACCCGCCGCCGCGGCGACCACGACGAGCGCCACCCGGTTCCGCTCGCGCGCGAGCTTGTCGTCGAGCTCGTAGAAGGCACCCCAGCCGGCGAAGACGTGGGCGGGGAGCAGCCGGGGCGAGAGCACCCAGGGCGTGCCCTGCGACTCCGCCAGGACGCGTTCGGACCAGGCGGTCATCTCGACGAGATCCTCACGCGTCGAAGCCACGGAGGCAAGCCCGACCATGGCCTGCAACGCCGGAAGGAGGTGACCTGAGGTGCGTGCCGCGCTCAGCGCGGCGCCGAAGGCCGTCCGAGCCTCGTCGAACCGGCCCGCCCCCATCAGCACCTTGCCGCTCGTCAGGTCGTCGAGCAGGGCAAGGTCGGACTCGGCGTGTGACAGGGAGCCCCGAGCCGAGCGGTCCACATCGCCAGTCGGCGTCTCCGCCCCGACGGCCGCCGTCAGTCCCGCCGGGAGCAGGGACTGTTCGTGACCGCCGTCCGTGAACGAGAGCCAGCGCAGGGCAACCGTCACCAGCCGGTCGAGCGGCAGGCCGTGGTCCTGCTCCTCCTGGCTGCGTGGCCGCACGTCTGCAGCCCTCCTGGCGACCCGGGACAGCTGCGCCCGGGCGGCCGCCGCGTCCGAGAGGTCGAGGCTCGCCAGGGCCCCGACCGCGGTCATCACTGCGCCATCGCCGTCCACCGCCCGCACAGCCGCCTCGACGTCGGCGGCCCGGCCGTCGAGCAGCAGGTGCAGGGCGTGGTGGTGGATGACGTCGCTCACGAGGTCGAGGTCACCGGCAGCCTCGGCGTGCCGCAAAGCCTGACCGGGGGCCCGGTGGGCGGCATACCACTGGGCGGCCCGCGCGTGGACCTCGCGCGCGCGGCGCAGGCTGCGCGCCTCGAGCATCGCGCCGAGATAGCTGCGGAGCAGCACGTGGTAACGGTAGGTCGGCGTGCCCACCCGGTCGGCCGACACCATCGCGTTGTCGGCAGAGAGTGAGTCGAGCAGCGAGCCGGCGTCGTCGCGACCCGTGACGGCAGCGGCGAGGTCTGCGGTCAGGTCCTCGAGCACCGAGGTGACGAGGAGGAAATCGCGGGTGGGCTCGTCCAGGCCGGCGAGGACCTCCTCCACGAGGTAGCCCGACATGGCGCGGTGACTGCGGGCGAACTCCCGCAGGAAGTCGTCGGTGTCGCGCCCCTGTGCCAGGGACACGGCCGCGAGTGCCACCCCGGCAGCCCATCCCTCGGTGAGCTGCTGCAGCTGTTGCAGCTGGTTGTCGTCGAGCGCGAGGCCGTGGCGCAGGAGCAGCTCACGCGTGTCGTCGATGGAGAACCTCAGCTGGTGCTCGCGCACCTCCACCAGGCGCTCCTCGAGCCGGAGGCGGTCGAGGTGCAGCCCCGGGTCGGCGCGCGTGCCGACGATGACGTGCAGGTGGGGCGGCGCCCAGCGCACGAGGCGCGCCGCCAGCTCGAGGCACCGCGGGTCGCGCACCAGGTGCAGGTCGTCGAGCACCAGCCACGTCTCGAGGCCCGTCCCGGCAGCGAGCTCGGTGAGTCGCCCGACGAACGCACGACCGGGACCGATCGGTTCGCTCTCGTCCTCGGTTGCGGGCAGGACGTCACCGACGGCCGCTCGCAGGGCCCCCAGCAGGGTCTCGGCCATGACCTGGGGGTCGTTGTCCTCACGGTCGAGGGCGGCCCATCCCACGAGCTCGCCCCGCTCGACCAGCTCGGCGGCCCAGTCAGCGAGCAGAGTCGTCTTGCCCGTGCCGACCGAGCCGGCGACGAGCACGAGGGTCCCGCTGCCGCGCTCGCTGGCCGACAGGAGAGCGCGCGGGGCCGGTGTCGTCGCACGCCTGACGGTACGCAGGGCCACCCCTGGCGCCCGGTGCTTGGGCGACCGGTACCCCGCCGGGCGACGTTCGGCCGGGCCGCGTTCGTTCGGGGCACGGTCGGCCGGCCGCGCAACCGGGTGCAGCTGGGCGCTGACGGGGACCGGGTCACCGGACGGGTCGACTGTTCCCGAGTGCACGCTCTTCAGCCTCGCTGCCCGGTGCCGGCTTGTCGCCCCTGGACCGGACGGTGTTCGGCCGTCGCTCGGATGCAGGCGCGTAGTGCTGGAGGGTTCATCACGGGCACTTTCGGGAGGAGGGAGATGCCTGCGACAGCGCGGGGCGAGCTCCGCGACCACTCGTCCTCGTGGCCTGGCGAATGTCCCGACTTCACGGTACCGCCGGGATTCCCGCGGCATGGGTGGTTGGGATTCCTCGCCCTGAACCGTCCACCTGCTGGCGTATGCCGTCGGCGCGCACCGACCGCCGCCATCCGGTCAGGGGGTGGCGGGCTCCACGCCGAGCGACTCCAGCAGGGCGACAACCCGGCGGTGGATCTCGTCGCGGATCGGCCGCACCGCCTCGAGTGCCTGGCCGGCCGGGTCGTCGAGCTCCCAGTCCTCGTAGCGTTTGCCGGGGCAGATGGGGCAGGTGTCGCCGCAGCCCATCGTGACGACGACGTCGGACTCGCGTACGGCTTCGGTGGTCAGCACCTTCGGGAACTCGGCGGCGATGTCGATGCCTTCCTCCGCCATCGCCGCGACGGCGGAGGGGTTGACCCGGTCCGCCGGGGCGGACCCGGCCGACCAGACCTCCACCGCGCCACCCGCGAGGTGGGCGAGGTAGGCGGCCGCCATCTGCGAGCGGCCGGCGTTGTGGACGCAGACGAACAGCACGGTGGGGCGGTCGGTCATCGGAGGGCCTCTGTGGTGGCCCGCTGGACGCGCCGACCGTCGTCGGTGCCGGCGAAGCGTCGCCGCAGGGCGAGGCTGACGTAGACGAGCGCGACGAGTGCGGGCACCTCGATGAGAGGGCCGACCACGCCGGCGAGCGCCTGGCCCGACGCCGCGCCGAAGGTGGCGATGGCGACGGCGATGGCGAGCTCGAAGTTGTTGCCCGCTGCGGTGAAGGCGAGCGTGGTCGTGCGCTGGTAGCCGAGGCCCAGGCCCCCGCCGAGGGCGAAGCCGCCGCCCCACATGACGATGAAGTAGAGGAGCAGGGGCAGCGCGATCCGCGCCACGTCGAGCGGCCGGGAGGTGATGGCCGCGCCCTGCAGGGCGAAGAGGACGACGATCGTGAAGAGCAGTCCGTAGAGCGCCGAGGGTCCGATGCGGGGAAGGAAGGTGCCTTCGTACCAGGCACGCCCACGCCGGCGCTCCCCGATGCGCCGCGAGAGGTAGCCCGCCACGAGGGGCACGCCGAGGAAGACCAGGACCGACCGGGCGATGTCCCACGTCGACGCGTCGATGCCCGTCTGCGCGAGGCCGAGCCAGCCGGGCAGGACCGACAGGTAGAACCAGCCGAGGCCCGCGAAGGCGAAGACCTGGAAGACGGAGTTGAGGGCGACGAGCACCGCGGCAGCCTCCCGGTGGCCGCATGCCAGGTCGTTCCAGATGATGACCATGGCGATGCAGCGGGCGAGCCCCACGATGATCAGGCCGGTGCGGTAGGCGGGCAGGTCGGGGAGGAAGATCCAGGCGAGGGCGAACATCAGCGCCGGTCCGACGAGCCAGTTGAGCACGAGCGAGCTGACGAGCAGCCTCTTGTCGCCCGCCACGGAGTCGAGCCGGTCGTATCGGACCTTGGCCAGCACGGGATACATCATCACGAGCAGCCCGAGGGCGATCGGGAGCGAGACCCCGTCGACCTCGACGCGGGAGAGTGCGTCGCCGAGGCGCGGCACGATGCGGCCGAGCAGCAGTCCGGCCACCATCGCGAGACCGATCCACGCGGGCAGGAACCGGTCGAGCGTCGAAAGCTGCGCGGTGACCGAGGCGGGACGGTCACCCGGGCCGGCGGGCGGGCGCCCACCCACGGACGGGGTGCTGCTGGGCGCGCTGCGCGGTGTGTTGATGGGCGTACTCACCGGAACCCCTCGGACGACTGGGACGAGCCACTACGCGGCGACTCGCGTCGATGCTCCTCGATGTCCCGAAGGGTTGCAGCAGCATCAGCCTGTGTCAATATGGATCGTCATCGATACCGGGAGACGGAGGGCGCAGCCATGGGCGTGACCACGTTGAGCACCACGCCGCAGCAGGTGCCCGCGCTCTCCGAGTGCGGCTCCCCCGCCGTGCCGGTTCTGGACCGCTCGGAGGCGGACCGCCGGGCCGCCCTGCTCAAGGCGCTCGCCGACCCGGTGCGGCTGCAGCTGCTCAGCATCATCAGCGCCTCTCCCGGCCAGGAGGCGTGCGTCTGCGACATGACGGAGGCGGTGCAGGTCTCGCAGCCGACCGTCAGCCATCACCTCAAGACGCTCGTCGACGCGGGCATCGTGACCCGGCAGCGGCGCGGCAGCTGGGCCTGGTTCCGCCTCGAGTCCGCTCAGCTGGCCGCCGTGCGGGACTTCCTGGCATAGCCGGGAGGCCCACGCTCACATCTCCTCGTGGGTCTCCGGGTCGCCGCCGAAGAGGCGGCCGTCGGCGCGGCCGAGAGCCGTGATCGCAGACATCTCGTCGGCGCCCAGCTGGAAGCCGAACACGTCGAGGTTGCTGCGCTGCCGGTCGGCGTCCGACGACTTCGGCAGCGGCACGACGCCGAGCTGCACCTGCCAGCGCAGGATCACCTGCGCGGGCGTGACGCCGTGCGACTCGGCCGCGGTAGCCACGGGGTCGGCCGCGAACGGTGCGCTGCGCTTGCCCAGCGGGCTCCACGCCTGGGTGAGGATCCCGAGCCGCTCGTGCACGGCCCGCAGCGGCTCCTGGGGGAAGAGCGGGTGCAGCTCCACCTGGTTGAGCACCGGCGTGACGCCCGTTGCCTCGATGACCTCGGCGAGGTGCTGCTCGGTGAAGTTGCTGACTCCCACGGACCGCACGAGCCCGCGCCCACGGCATTCCACGAGCGCCCGGTAGGCCTCGACGTAGAGGCCGACGCTCGGGTTGGGCCAGTGGATCAGGGCGACGTCCACCTGCTCGAGGCCCAGGCGCTCGAGCGAGCCCTCGACCGAGGCGACCGCCCGGTCGTGGGCGTGGTCGCGCCCCGGCACCTTGGTCTGCACGACGAGCTCGTCGCGGGGCACGCCCGACCGGCGGATCGCCTCCCCGACCTCGGACTCGTTGCCGTAGTTGACGGCCGTGTCGAGCAGCCGGTAGCCGGCCTCGAGCGCGGACACCATGGCGCGTATGCCGTCCTCCCCCGTCAGCGGGTAGGTGCCGAAGCCGACGGCCGGCAGGTCCGTGCCGTCGTTGAGGGTGCGGGTCGGTGCGCTCGTCGCCATGCGACCAACCTACGCAGGGCCGGTCTGCCTGCGCGAGGCAGGCAGCGGCGGGGTACGGAACGAGGCGGCGGCCGCGCCCGCCACTGCGCGCACCGAGATCTCCCACCCCGGAAGGACCTCCACCATGGAGTACACCCGTCTCGGCCAGTCAGGCCTCACCGTCAGCAGGATCGCCCTCGGCTGCATGAGCTTCGGCGACAGCAGCCGCGGCAACCACGCCTGGTCGCTCGACGAGTCCGCAAGTGAGCCGCTCTTCCGGCAGGCGGTCGAGGCGGGCATCACCTTCTGGGACACCGCCAACGTCTACAGCGCCGGCTCGTCCGAGGAGATCGTCGGTCGTGCGATCACCACCTACACGCGCCGCGAGGACGTCGTGCTCGCGACCAAGGTGCACGGCCGGATGCACGACGGCCCCGGCGGAGCAGGCCTGTCCCGCAGGGCGATCCTCGAGCAGATCGACGCCTCGCTGACCCGGCTCGGCACCGACTACGTCGACCTCTACCAGATCCACCGCTTCGACCCCGAGACACCGGTCGAAGAGACGATGGAGGCGCTGCACGACGTCGTCAAGGCCGGCAAGGCCCGCTATCTCGGCGCCTCCTCCATGTGGGCGTGGCAGTTCGCGACGATGCAGCACGCGGCCGACCTCGGTGGCTGGACCCGCTTCGTGTCGATGCAGGACCAGTACAGCCTCATGCAGCGTGAGGAGGAGCGCGAGATGTTCGGGCTGCTCGCCGCCCAGGGCGTCGGGGCGGTGCCTTGGAGCCCGCTGGCCCGCGGTCGCCTCGCGCGCCCGTGGGGCACCGAGACGAAGCGCACGGGCAGCGACGCCTTCGGGCAGACGCTCTTCAGCGAGCGCGACAAGCCGATCGCCGACGCGGTCGAGCAGGTGGCCACGGCGCGCGGCATCCCGATGGCGCAGGTGGCCCTGGCCTGGGTGCTGCGCAACCCGGTCGTCAGCGCCCCGATCGTCGGACCGACGAAGGCGCAGCACCTCGCCGACGCCGTCGCCGCCTTGGACGTCCGGCTCACCGATGACGAGGTCGCGGCCCTGGAGGGGCCGTACACGCCGCGCGAGCCCACCGGCTTCTGAGCTCCCTCCGGCGGCGGTGCGGGGGAGGATGATCGTGCGTGACCCTGCCGCCGGGCGTGGTCGCCGCCGACGACGAGGAAGGGGCGCAGATGGCCGAGGCCGACCGGCGCTTTCCCCGCTCCGTCTTCGACCACGGCGAGGACCCGGATCCCCGCTTCAGCCTGGCCAACGAGCGCACGTTCCTGGCGTGGATCCGCACCGGCCTGGCCTTCGTCGCGGCCGGGCTCGCCGTGGAGGCGCTGCAGGTGCCCTTGACCGCGTGGCTGCGCGCCACGATCGCGGTCCTGCTCGTCCTGGCCGGGATGGCCGCGACCGCGCAGGCGTGGCTCTCCTGGGTGCGCACCGAGCGGGCCATGCGCCGCCTCGCCCCGCTGCCGTCGTCGGGGCTGAAGCTGCCGATCGCGGCGCTGCTCGGGCTCGTGGCCCTGGCCGTCATCGTGGGCCTGCTGCTGTGACCTCCGAGCCACTTCCCGACCCGGGCCTGCAGGCCGAGCGCACCTCGCTCGCCTGGCGGCGCACGGCGCTGTCGGTCGCGATCGGCTCCCTCGTGGGACTTCGCCTGCTCCCGCCGCACCTCGGCACGCTCGGGTATGCCGTGTCGGCCCTGGGCCTGCTGTGGAGCCTCGACCTCGCGCTGAGCGCCCGGCGTCGCTACCGCGACGGGCTGCAGCTGGTGCGCGCCGGCACCGGTGGCACCACGGTGGGCGCGACCCTTGCGCGCACCGCGGGCGCGGCCGGTCTCCTCGCCACCGCAGCACTGGCCTTCGTCGTCGTCATTGCGACCCGCTGACGTCGACGACCCCGCATGCCGCGCCCCCTCTCGCACGCGGCATACGGGATCGGCGTCATTGGGTGCGCGGCGCCACCGGCACCTCGTCGGCCACCGAGGGGACGGGGCGCAGCCTCTCGCCCTCGATGTCGACGTCGGGCATCGCCCGGTCGAGCCAGCGCGGGAGCCACCAGGCGCGGTCGCCGAGGAACGACATGACGGCGGGCACGAGCGAGAGCCGCACGACGAACGCGTCGACGGCGACGCCGAAGGCCAGCGCGAAGCCCATCGACTTGATGATCGGGTCGTCGACGAGCACGAAGCCGGCGAAGACCGACATCATGATCAGCGCCGCCGCCACGACAACGCGTGCGCCGTGCCCCACGCCGGCCACGACGGCGTCGCGGGCGGTGTCGCCGCGCACGAAGTCCTCGCGCATCCGCGAGACGAGGAAGACCTCGTAGTCCATGGCAAGGCCGAAGAGGATGCCGATGAGCAGGATCGGCAGGAAGCTGACGAGCGGCCCGGCGGTGTCGAGGCCGACGAGCGAGGACAGCCAGCCCCACTGGAAGATCGCGACGGTCGCGCCGAAGGCAGCGCCGATCGTCAGCAGGAAGCCGAGGGTGGCCTTGAGCGGGACGAGCAGCGAGCGGAACATCAGCATGAGCAGCACGAAGCCGAGCCCGACGACGACGAGCAGGTAGACGGGCAAGGCCGATGCGAGCTTGTCCGAGACGTCGACGCCGACGGCCGTGACACCGGTGACGGAGATCTGTGCGCCCGTGGCGGTGGAGGTGGCAGCCAGCCGTGAGCGCAGGTCACGCACGAGGTCGAAGGTCGCCTCCGCTGTGGGCCCCGACTTCGGGATGACGGCGAGGAGGCTCGTGCGCCCGTCCGCGCTGGTCTGTCCGGGGGCGACGGCGAGCACGTCACCGAGGACCGAGGCGGCCTTCGCCGCGCCGGCCGTGGCCTGCTGCACCTGCTGCCGCGTGCCGCCGTGGACAACCATGACGAGCCGGCCGTTGAAGCCCTCGCCGAAGCCCTCGGAGATGAGGTCGTAGGCGATGCGCTTGCTGCTCGTGACCGGCGCTGTGCCGTCGTCGGGCAGGGCGAGGCGCATGTCGGCCGCGGGCAGCGCGACTGCGCCGAGGACCACGACGCCGGCGACGAGCACCGGGACCCGGTGGCGGACGGTGAAGCGTCCCCAGGCGAACCCGCGGTTGCCGGCCTGCTCGTCGAGGTCGGTCCCAGCCGGCTCCCCCCGATCGTCGCGGTCGGTCCGGCGCTGGCGCCGGGAGAGCACCCGGTCGCCGGCGAAACCGAGCAGGGCCGGGAGGAGCGTGACGGCCACGAGGACGGCCACGAGCACGGTTCCGGCGGCCGCGAGCCCCATGGCGGTGAGGAACGGGATGCCCACGACCGACAGTCCGGCGAGGGCGATGATCACGGTGAGACCGGCGAAGACGACGGCGGTGCCCGCGGTTCCGACCGCTCGCCCGGCGGCCTCCTGGCGTCCCAGGCCGAGGGCGAGGTTGTGCCGGAAGCGCGAGGTGATGAAGAGCGAGTAGTCGATGCCGACGGCGAGGCCGAGCATCAGGGCGAGCACCGGCGTGACGCTGGAGAGCTCGACGCCGTGCCCGACGATGAGCAGGCCGATCATGCCGACCCCGACGCCGACGAGCGCGTTGACCATCGTCATGCCGGCCGCGACGAGGGAGCCGAAGGTGATGAGGAGCACGACGAGGGCGACGAGCACGCCGATGCCCTCGGTCGAGCCGATCTCCGGGGTGGCGAGCAAGGGCTCACCGCCCGCCGCGACCGCCCAGCCGGCCGGTGCGGCCCGGCCCACGGCCTCGTAGGCCGATCGCTGGTCGGCGGTCAGCTCGTCGGCTGTCTTCGCGAACTGCACGGTGACCAAGCCGTAGCGCCCGTCCGGGCTGATCGCCTTGGTGTCGAAGGGGCTCAGGGCGCCGACGACTCCGGGCACGTTCGCGGCGCGCGCCACGACCCCGTCGACGACGGCCTTGGCGGACGGGGCCACGACGGTCTCGCCCTCGGGCGCCCGGACGACCACGGTGCCGGATGCGCCACTGGCCTGCGGGAACTCCTTGGCCAGGGCCTCGAGCGCACGCTGCGACTCGGTGCCGGGGATCGTGACGCTCGAGGTCGGCGACGTGCCGAGGGTCAGCAGGACGCCTCCCAGCACGGCGAGCAGGACGAACCAGGCGGACGCGACGACGCCTCGACGACCGAACGCGAAACGTCCGATCCGGTAGAGCAGGGTGGCCATGAGGTGACTCCAGGACGGCTCGAGCGCGGGGCTCGGATGGGTGCTCGGATGGGTGCTCCGATGGGTGTCGGGGCCGGGCGTCGATGGTCGGCCGTGCTCAAGTTAACCGATCGGCTAAGTTCGGACAAGCCGGCCGAGGCCTCGGCTAGGGTGGCCGCGTCCGGAAGGAGGGTCGCCATCGCCAGACCACAGGCCCGGCGCGGGCACGGCCGTCGACGTGTCACCGACGCCGCCGTGGAGCTCTTCGCGGAGCACGGGGTCAGCGGCACGTCGCTGCAGATGATCGCCGACCACCTCGGCGTCACCAAGGCAGCCGTCTACTACCAGTTCCACGCCAAGGAGGACATCGTCCTCGCGGTCCTCGGGGCGGCGCTCGAGGAGATGGCTGCCTTCGTCACGGCAGCCGAGGCGCAGAGCTCCCCCGACGAGGCGGCGATGGTGGCCCTGCGCGGGCTCGTCGACCTCATGATCGGCCACCGCAAGGAGGTGGCCGCGCTCATGCGCGACCCCGAGGTCGAGCGCATCATGGCAGCGCACGACGACCTCGAGTCCCTCGTCCGGCGGCTCACGACGCTGCTCCTCGGCCCCTCACCCGACCTGCGCCGACGCGTCGTCGTCTCGGTCGTGGGTGCAGGCGTCTCGCAGGCCGGCATCGACCCGTTGCTCGCCGACGTCGACGACGAGACGCTTCGCGCCCAGCTGCTCGAGCTCGGGCCCTCCCTGCTCCGCAGGGCCTGAGCCACCGCCGGGGGAACCCCCGGTCACGCCAGGGCGCCCTCACGGAACTCCTCGCGGGCGCGCACGGCCGCGCCGATCGCGTCCATCTGCTCGTCGGTGCACTTGAGGTCGTAGACGTCGCGGACGAACTCCGGAAGGTCCGCCCGGTAGTCGTGGGCCCAGGCCCGGAACTCGCCGGGCACCTGCGCGTTCTTCATGTCGATGAGCGTCTGGAAGAACGTCGTGACGGGACGCCACCTCATCCCTGCAGGTATGCCGCGGGGTGACCTGCCCGGGACGTCCTCGCGGCGGGGCCGGTCGGGTCCCAGCCACGCCGGCCTGCGGTCGAGCAGGTCGAGGCCGAACTTCGTGACGCCGTCGTTGTCGTGGCTGAGCAGGACGTAGCGCACTCGCTCCCGCGCCTCGGGGCCCAGGGCCATGAGCTGTTCGTGGTCGTTGACGACCGTGACGAGGCCGGCGTCGACGTCGGGTCGGGGGGCACCGGTGACCTCGCGCGCCCACTTGCTGCCCCTCGGCGTGCCGATCCACAGCGCCCGGTCGATGCCGAGCGCCTGGGGCCCGAGGGTCCCCCAGCCGAGCAGCACGTCCTGGCTCGTGTGCGCCCCCAGCGACTCCCCGAAGAGCACGACCTGCGGCCGTTGGTCCGGCGGCATCTCCCGCACGCGTTCCAGGATGCGCAGCCAGAGCAGCCGGTTCTGCTCCCGAGCGTCCCGCACCTTGCCGAGCGAGAGCGGCGACGGGCGCTTGGAGTACTGCATCGTGACGCTCGCGACGTCACCGCGGGTGAGGTACTGCGCGACCGCGATCGCGACGTAGTTGACGTAGCCGGTACCGGTCGGCGACACGAGCATGAGCATCGACCGGGACCAGGCGTCGGTCCGATCCAGCTCGGCGATCGCGAGCTCGACGCGCTCGGTCGCGGTCGGTGCGCTGTCCAGCCCGACGAAGACCTGGACGGGATGGGCGCGGGCGGGCTCGCCCATGACCGTTGCGATGGACAGGTCGGGTGCGGTGCTGCCGTCGGGGAGCGCCGGGGGGTCGGCGACCGGTTCGGGGCGCACGAAGGTGACGGCATGGCGACGGCCTTCTCGCCCCAAGGAGTCCCACGACACGAGGCTCGCCGGGTCGCCGCTGATCATCGGATGGGTCCAGACGCCGGGTGCCGCGCGCATCCACGGGTCGATCGTCGTCGTCACCGCCTCGATCCGGTGCATGGCGCGCGTCCACAAGGCGCTGACGCCCAGGCCCGCACCGGCAAGGAGGGCGGCGTGGGACGCCAGCTGCCAGGCCAGCTCGGCGTCGTGGCCGCGAACCAGCCGACGCATCTGCTCCGCGGTCCAACGTTCGCCCCACGCGGCCGCATAGAGCGCGGCGAGGACGCCACCTCCGGCGGCAAGGCCCCGCCACGTCGGGACGTGCCTGACGCCGCCTACCGCGTCGGCGCCGTCCAGCCTCCGGTCGGAGCCGGGGCGTCGGGCGCGTTCGATGAGCGCGGACGTCGCGAGGCCGACGGGGATCGACAGCGGCAGGGCCGCGAGACGTCCGTCGGCTCCCACAGCCCGGTCCAGGGCCCGCACGCCGGCCGTCGCCAGGATGAGGGCCGAGCCGCAGAGCGCCGTGGCTCCCACCCGCCACGCGGCCTGTCGGACGGCGCCCTCCGTGGCCGTCTCGACACCGCGCCGGTCGAGGTAGGCGGCGGCCCCCAGTCCCAGCGGCGCCATCGCCAGCTCGCAGCCCATGGTCGCGGCCGACCTGCGGCGTTGGTCGTTCCAGGTGTCGGGGAACACGGCCCACGACGCCGCGGCCCGGGCCAGCACGTCGATGACGTCCTGTGCCGTCAGGGCCAGCAGGTAGCTGGAGCCGGTCGACAGGCCGGTGATGATGCCTTGGTCCTGCCACGAGCGCGTGGAGAGCGAGGGCGCGAGCGTCGCCGGCGTGACTCCCGCCGCCATGACGAGGCCGGCCCGCTGCCCGGTGTGGACGAAGTCAGCATGTTCCATGGGCCCTCCCGGCGCCGGACCGGCACGGACCGACCCTGACGTCGCACCGCTCCTGACTCGAGCATGGCCACGCCGGGAGGCGATGCGCTCACCCGTCCGGGGTGATCTTCGGGAGCGTCCGCTCAGGCGCTCGCGCCTGCGGGCGGGAAGGCGATCGCCTCGCCCTCGATGCGCAGCCGCAGCTCGGTGCCCCTCGCGGCGATGAACGCGTTGGAGTGGCGGATGCTGATGACCTCCCCCTCGCGCGCGAGCGCCGAGGTCTCGCAACCGGGTTCGCGGCCCGAGGTCAGTTCGAGCCGCACCGTGCTCTCGGGCCCGAAGTAGTCCGTGTCGATGACGACCCCACGGATCGGGCCGTGCTCGTCGACGCGGATCTGCTCCGGCCGCAGCATGAGCTGGACGCGGCCCCGATGGGCCGTCGGCGCGAGCCGGACCGACCCGAGCGAGCAGGTTGCAGTGTCGCCGTCCGCCCAGGCCTCCAGCATGACGGCGTCGCCGAGGAACTCGGCGGTCGCCCGGTCGACCGGGCGCGTGTAGACCTCGAGCGGGCTGTCGACCTGGGTGAGCAGCCCGTCGCGCATGACGGCCACCTGGTCAGCGAAGGAGAGCGCCTCGGCCTGGTCGTGGGTGACCAGGACGGTGGTGATCCCCGCCTCGCGGAGAACCTTCGCGACCGTGCGCCGCGTCGCCACCCGAAGCCCGGCGTCGAGCGCAGAGAAGGACTCGTCGAGGAGCATGAGCTCGGGCTCGCGGGCCAGGGCCCGGGCGAGCGCGACGCGTTGCTGCTGCCCTCCCGAGATCTCGTGCGGCCGGCGGCGGGCCAACGAGGGGTCGAGCGAGACCATCTCGAGCAGCTCGCCCACCCGGCTCTGCACGGCTCGGCGACCCTTGGGCAGGGCGGAGCCGTCCATCCCGAAGGCGACGTTCTGGCCGACAGTGAGGTGCGGGAAGAGGGCGCCGTCCTGGGCGACGTAGCCGACCCCACGGTGGTGCGCGGGCACCCAGCCCACGGGACCGGCAAGCACTCGGCCGCTCAACGAGACCGCGCCTGAGTCGGCGCGCTCGAAGCCGGCGACGAGCCGCAGGAGGGTCGTCTTGCCCGACCCCGAGGGGCCGACGATCGCCGTCGTACCCCCCCGGGGTACCGAGAGGGTGACCCCGCGCAGGACCTGCTGCGGGCCGAAGCTCTTGACGAGCCCGTCCACCTGGAGCCGGCCGCGCTCCACTGCGCCGGGGTCGTCAACCGGCCCGGCCGCCGACGTGGTCTGGGATCTGGAAGTCATTGTCCGGCCGCTTTCTTCGACTGCTGGAAGAGCAGGTAGGTCATCGGTGCCGACAGCACGACCATGAGCAGGGCGTACGGCGCGGCGCCGGCATAGTCGATCTCGCTGCTCTTGGCCCAGAACTCGGTGGCGAGCGTGTGGGTGCCGTTGGGCGACAGGAGCAGCGTCGCCGTCAGCTCGTTGACGATGGCGAGGAAGACGAGCGCGGCCCCACCGGCGGCCGCGGGAGCCGCGAGCCGCGCCGTGACGCGGACGAACGCGGCGAAGGGGCGGGCGCCCAGCGCCTGCGCAGCCTCCTCGAGCTCGCGCGGCGCCTGGGCGAGCCCTGCCCGCAGGCTCACGAGGGCGCGCGGCAGGAAGAGCAGGACGTATGCCGCCACGAGCACGAACGCCGTCTGGTAGACCGCAGGCAGGTAGCGGATGCTCACCGTCACGAAGGCGAGACCCACGACGATGCCCGGCATCGAGCTCGTGACGTAGTTGGACAGCTCGAGCGAGCGGGTGAACCAGCTCGACCGGCGCACCGCCAGGAAGGCCATCGGGAATGCCACGACGGTGGTGGCCAAGGCCCCGGCCACCCCGTAGAGCAGCGTCTGGACCAGCGCCGGAACCAGCTCGTCCGGCGCCCAGAGGGCGGCGCCACCGACCACGAGCCAGCGCAGCACGAACCACATCGGGACCCCGACGGCGAGCACGACGAGCAGCAGCAGCGCGAGCTGGGCGGGCACGTGCAGCCGGCCGAGCGGCATACGCCCCGGGGCCGCCTGGCCGCCGGAGCCGACGCGGGCGTAACGGGCCGTGCCGCGGCTGCGGACCTCGGCCAGGAGCAGCAGCAGGCAGAGCACGACCAGAACGCTGGCGAGCATGTTGCCGGCGGTGCCGTTGAAGGTCGACTGGTACTGCACCATGATCGCCGTCGTGAAGGTGTCGAAGCGGATCATCGCGAAGGCACCGTACTCGGCGAGCAGGTGGAGGCCGACGAGCAGCGCCCCGCCGGTCATCGCGAGGCGCAGCTGCGGCAGCACGACGCGGCGGAAGACCCGCCAGGGCCCGAGGCCCAGCGCGGCCGCCGACTCCTCGAGCGCGGGGTCGAGACGGCTCAGCGTGGCGGCGGCCGGGATGTAGACGAGCGGGAAGTACGACAGCACCGAGATGAGGACGCCGGACCACAGGCCGGCGAGCGACGGCACGGCCGACACCCAGCCGTAGCTGTTCACGAACGCGGGGATCGCGAGCGGCGCGGCGAGGGCCAGCGCCCACATTCGGTGGCCCCGCAGGCGGGTCCGCTCGACGAGCCACGCGCCGCCGACGCCGAGCACGAGGCTCACGGGCACCGAGACGAGCATGAGCAGGACCGTGTTGAGCAGCAGCTCGCCCACGCGCGCCCGGAAGATGAGTGCGACCGCCGTGTCCCAGCCGGTGGCCACGGTCATCGCGGCGACGTAGCCGAGTGGCATCAGCGAGAAGAGCGCGATGAGCACGGCGATGACGGCGAGCACGGGCGGACGCCGGCGCCCGGACGCCAGGCCCGGGCGGGTGCCGGGGCCCGGCGTGGGCGCCGGGCCGGCGCCGGTCGCTGAGTGGGCGCCCGGGGCTGTGAGGTCGGTGGTCACCACAGAACTACAGCAGACCTGCCTTGGTCATCAGATCGGTGACCGTGGCGGAGTTGAGCTTGGCAGGGTCGACCGTCGGCGCCTGGAGGTCCTTCAGGGGCACGAGGGCCGGGTTGGAGGGCACGTCGGAGCCGATTGCGTACTCGAAGGAGGTGCCCTTCTGCAGGACCTCCTGGCCGGTCTTGCCGGTGATGAACTTCAGCAGCGACTGCGCGGCTGCGGCGTTCTTCGACGACTTGAGCACGCCGCCACCGGAGACCGAGACGAAGGCTCCTGGGTCCTGGTTCTTGAAGTAGTGGGTGCCGACGTTGGCGGAGTTCTCGCCGGTCTTGGCCTGGTCGCCGTAGTAGTAGTAGTGGTAGATCAGCGCGGTGTCGACCTCGCCGGAGTTGACGGCCTTCATGGCGGTGCTGTTGCCCTTGTAGACCTTGGCGTTGGTCTTCATCGCCGTGAGCCAGTCGTTGGTGGCCTGCTCCCCCTTGAGCTGGAGCAGCGCCGAGACGATGGCCTGGAAGTCGGCTCCCGACGGCGACGCGGCCCAGCGGCCCTTCCACTCCGGCTTGGCGAGGTCGAGCATCGAGGCCGGGAGCTGGTTCGGCGCGACCTTGCGCTTGTCGTAGACGAGAACGGTCGAGCGTGCGGCGATGCCGGTCCACGTGCCGGTGGACGGGCGGTAGGCGGCCGGCACCTGGCCCAGCGTGGCCTTGTCGACGGCGGCGAACAGGCCGGCGTTCTCGACCTGCGTCATGGCCGGGCTGTTCTCGGTGAGGAAGACGTCGGCCGGCGATGCCGCGCCCTCCTGCAGGATCTGGTTGGACAGCTCGGTGTCGGAGCCGTTGCGCACGGTCACCTTGATGCCGGTCTGCTTCGTGAACGCGTCGACCCACTCCTTGGTGAGGCTCTCGTGCTGCGCGTTGTAGACGGTGATGGCGCCACTGCCGGCGCCCGGGCCGCTGCCGGCGGACGAGCTCGAGCCACAGGCACTGAGCGCCAGTGCTCCGACGGCCGTGATCGCGACGCCGAGGGTGGTCATGGGGCGGGAGGTCATGTGAGCTGCCTTCGTGATCTCGTGGGGCGCGCGCTTCGTCGGACCACACATCCGGATAGGTAAGGCTTACCTTACATGCGTCTCAGGAGCGCCCACACCGGCCCACGCCACGGCCTGGGCTGCATGGCTAGAGCACCTGGGAGAGGAAGCGCTGCAGCCGCTCGGTCCGTGGCGCGTCGAAGAGCTGGTCAGGGCTGCCGGACTCGACGACCCGGCCGTGGTCCATGAAGAGCACCTGCTGCGCGACCGAGCGGGCGAAGCCCATCTCGTGCGTGACCACGAGCATCGTCATCCCCTCGGCGGCGAGGTCGGCCATGGTCGCGAGCACGCCCTTGACGAGCTCGGGGTCGAGAGCCGACGTGGCCTCGTCGAAGAGCATGACCTCGGGCTCCATCGCGAGCGCACGGGCGATGGCCACGCGCTGCTGCTGCCCACCCGAGAGGTTGCCCGGCCGGACGTCAGCCTTGTGGGCGAGGCCCACGCGTTCCAGGTGGTGGTGCGCCCGCTCTGCGGCCTCGTCCTTCGACAGGCCCTTCAGGCGCGTCAGCCCGAGGGTGACGTTGGCCCGGACCGTCTTGTGCGGGAAGAGGTTGAAGTGCTGGAACACCATGCCGACCCGCTGGCGCAGGACGTCCGGGTTGTCGGCCAGCACGCTGCGGCCGTCGAGGAGCACGTCGCCGGCGTCCGGCTCGAGCAGCCGGTTGACGACGCGCAGGAAGGTCGACTTGCCGGACCCCGAGGGGCCGATGACACAGGCCGTCGTCGCGGCCTCGACGTCGAGGTCGACGCCGCGAAGGACGCGGTTGGAGCCGAAGGCGAGGTGGATGTCGCGGGTCGCGACGGCCACGCCGCGGCGGCCGGCACGCGCAGTGCCAGTAGCGGACTCGGTCTCGGACCGGGTGTCGGACTCGGTGCTCATCGAGCCTCCTGGGACAGCGCGAAGGATGCGGGAAGGGCGTTGTTCCCCGGCTGGCTCCCGGCCCCGTCAGCACCGTCCCCGCCATCGGCGCCGTCGGCGCGCCGGCCCTCACGCAGCCGCCGGTCGATCGCGTTGACGACGTGCGTCAGCGGCACCGTGATCACCAGGTAGAACAGACCCGCGAGCAGGAGGGCGGACTGGTTGCCCGTGTTCGCGGCGGCGTCCTGCCCGATGCGGAAGAGGTCGCGCTGGCTGGCGAGCAGCCCGAGGAAGTAGACGAGCGAGGACTCCTTGATGAGGGCGATGAACTGGTTCACCAGGGCGGGGAGCACCCGGCGCACGCCTTGTGGGATGACGACGAGGCGCATGCCCGAGGGGCGGCTGAAGCCGAGGGCCCGAGCCGCCTCGAGCTGCCCCTGGTCGACACTCTGGATGCCGGAGCGGAAGATCTCGCCGATGTAGGCGCTCGCGATGAGCGACAGGGCGAGGATGCCGAGCGGGTAGGGGTTCGGCCCCCAGATCTTGAGCCCGACCGGCGCCAGCCCGACGCCGATGAGCAGGATCGTCACGGCCGCCGGCAGCCCGCGGAAGATGTCGGTGAAGACCCGCGCCGGCCAGCGCAGCCAGCGCCGGTGCGACAGGCCGCAGACGGCCAGTGCCATGCCGAGAACCGTGCCGATCAGGGCCGAGAAGAGGGCCAGGATCAGCGTGTTCCGCAAACCGACGCGCAGCAGCTCGGGCAGAGCGGCGCGCATCGCGTCGAGGTCGAGGAACGTGTCCTTCAACGTGGTCAGGATGTCCATCCGGCCCTCCTCTCGGTAGTGGTGATGGGTGAGCGGACTACTGGGCGGCGGCGCCGCTGCCGGGCTTGAAGTCCGCCGGGATCTCCCGGCCGGGGTAGTACTGCTTCTGCAGCTTGGCCCACGTGCCGTCGGCGACCACCGCGTCGATCCCCTTGTCGAGCGCTGCCCTCAGCTTGTCGTTGCCCGGCGCGACGGCATACGCCATGCCGCCGGGGTCGAGCTGCTTGGCCACGGACACGACCTTGCCGCCGGAGTCGGCGGCCGTCTTCTCGCCGATCTCGGCCGGGGTGATCCAGGCGTCCGCCGTGCCCGAGCGCAGCTGGTTCAGCGCGGCGTTGTAGTCGGGCACCCGCACCGGGTTGAGGTTGTTGCGGGTCGCGTAGTCGTCCTGGACCGTGCCCTGCACGACGGCGACGCGCTTGCCGGCGAGCTGGTCGAAGGACGTGATGGGCGAGCCCTTGGGCACGTCGAGGCCGAGGAAGCCGAAGTCGTACTTGTTGGTGAAGTCGACCGTCTTCTTGCGGGCCTCGGTGATGCTGATGGAGGAGGAGCCGACGTCGAACTTGCCGGTCTTGACCTGGGCGAGCAGCGAGCTGAACTCAGTGCCCACGAACTCGACTTTGAGCCCGAGCTTGCCGGCGACGGCGGTGAGCAGGTCGTTGTCGAAGCCGGTGAACTTGCCGTCCTTGACGAAGACGTTCGGCGGCGCGTCCGTGAGCGTGCCGGCGCGCAGCGTGCCCGGCTGCTGCAGGTTGTAGGGGTTGTCGGCGCTCTGGCTGGACGAGGAACCCCCGCCGCAGGCGGCGGCGGACAGGGTGACAAGGGCGACGGCACTGGCCGTGGCGGCTCGGCGGAACAGGGGCATGCGGGGTGTCCTTCTCGGTGGTACGGGCGGGCCTCGGCGGCAGGTCGGTGCACGGCTCGGCGGGGCGCCCCGACGGGACGCGCCGCGGCGGCGGGCGTCGGTGCCGGCTGTTGCGAACGGCGCCCGCGGGGCAGGCCGCGTCTCTGTCCGGGTGCCGCGGCCCACTGCCGCAGACACCTCGAGTCGTACACCGATCGCGTACACAAGATTATAGGAGCCCTAACGCCAAGTGATAATCGGCGGGGGTGAGCTGTCTCCCGCCGGGTACGCGTGGGGTGCCGCCACCGGGGTGGCCAGGGAGCAAGGAGAACCCAGTGCGTACATATGCCGTTGGCTACTTCGTCGGCAGCCTGTCCTCGACCTCCATAAACCGCCTGCTCAGCAGGGCGCTGATCCGGCTCGCGCCCGACGACCTCGAGTTCACCGAGCTGCCGATCGCCAACCTGCCGCTCTACAGCCCGGACTTCGACTCGGACTACCCACCGGAGGCCCTGGCCCCTCCGACGCCGTCCTGTTCGTCACGCCGGAGTACAACCGCTCGATCCCCGGCGCGCTCAAGAACGCCATCGACTGGGCGTCCCGGCCCTGGGGACACAACTCCTTCCACCACGTGCCCGCCGCCGTCATCGGCGCCTCCCCCGGACAGGTCGGGACCGCGCTCGCGCAGCAGAGCCTGCGGGCCGTGCTGAGCTTCTGCAACGCCCGCCAGATGACCGCTCCCGAGGCGTACATCTCCCTGACGCCGGGGCTCGTCGCCGAGGACGGCACCGTCACCGACGAGTCGACCGAGGCGTTCCTCTCCACGTTCATGAAGGAGTTCCGGGACCACGTCGAACGCGTGCTCACCGTGCTGCCACGCCGCTGACGGCTCGCCTGCCACTGACGGCTCGCCCGCCACCGCGCCGCCCACGCGATCGACGCCCGGTCACGGCGCCGCCGCGGCGCCGCCCGCCCGCTGCTCCTGGGGCTCCGTCACCGAGTCGCTCCCGTTCTCGTCGGAGGCGTGCTCGTCCGGGGCGAGCCAGGACCTCGGGGCGGCCTCCGGGTGGTGCAGATCGAACGCAGGCCGCTCGGAGCGGATTCGCGGCAGGGCCAGGAAGTTGTGCCGCGGCGGTGGGCACGAGGTTGCCCACTCCAGCGACATGCCGTAGCCCCAGGGGTCGTCGGACTGCGTCCGCTCCCCGTGGCGCCAGGTCTTCCAGATGTTCCACGCGAACGGGATCGTCGAGGCTCCGAGCAGGAACGCCCCGAGACTCGAGACGATGTTCATCGCCTGGAATCCCTCCTCCGGCAGGTAGTCCGCGTAGCGGCGGGCCATCCCCTCGACCCCGAGCCAGTGCTGGATGAGGAACGTGGTGTGGAAGCCGATGAACAGCATCCAGAACTGCACCTTCGAGAGCGTCTCGTCGAGCATTCGACCGGTCAGCTTCGGCCACCAGAACGAGAACCCCGCGAACATCGCGAAGACCACCGTGCCGAACACCGTGTAGTGGAAGTGCGCCACCACGAAGTAGCTGTCGTTGAGGTGGAAGTCCAGCGCCGGGCTGGACAGGATGACCCCGGTCAGACCCCCGAAGAGGAACGTCACGAGGAAGCCCATCGCCCACAGCATCGGCGCGTCCATCACGACCTTGCCACCCCACATCGTGCCGATCCAGTTGAAGAACTTGATCCCGGTCGGCACCGCGATGAGCATCGTCATCACAGCGAAGAAGGGCAGCAGCACCTGGCCCGTGGCATACATGTGGTGCGCCCACACACTCGCGGAAAGCGCCGCGATGGCGATGAGGGCGAAGACCATCGACTTGTAGCCGAAGAGCGGCTTGCGGGAGAAGACCGGGACGACCTCGCTGATGATCCCGAAGAAGGGCAGGGCTATGACGTAGACCTCCGGATGGCCGAAGAACCAGAACATGTGCTGCCACAGCAGCGCACCGCCGTTCTCCGGTTCGAAGATCTGCGTGCCGAACCGGCGGTCCGCGCCGAGCATGAAGAGCGCCGCCGCGAGGATCGGGAACGCCACGATGACGAGCAGCGAGGTGATCAGCACCGACCAGGTGAACATCGGCATCCGGAACATCGTCATCCCGGGGGCACGCATGCAGATGATCGTGGTGATGAAGTTGACCGCGCCCAGGATCGTGCCGAAGCCGGTGAGGATCAGCCCGAACACCCACAGGTGCCCACCCGGCTCGGGGCTGTAGCGCACGTCCGAGAGCGGGTTGTACGCGTACCACCCGAAGGATGCCGGGCCTTCCGGCAACAGGAAGCCGGCGGACACGATCAGGCCACCGAAGAGGAAGAGCCAGTACGCGAACATGTTCAGGCGCGGGAACGCCACGTCGGGCGCGCCGATCTGCAGCGGCATGATCGCATTGGCGAAGCCTGCAAACAGCGGCGTCGCGAAGAGCAGCAGCATGATCGTGCCGTGCATGGTGAAGAGCTGGTTGTACTGCGTCGGGTTGTCCACCACCTGCAGCCCGGGCGCCATCAGCTCCGCCCGGATCATCAGCGCCAGCACGCCACCGAGCAGGAAGAACAGGAACGACGTCGCGAGGTAGAGGTTGCCGATCACCTTGTGGTCGGTCGTCGTCAGCACGCTGACGATCCGGCGCCCGGGAGCTCGCACCCGGGTGGGGCCCAGGCTCGTGGTCTCGTCGGCGGGGACGGAGGGGCTCCTGCGCTGCGTCGTCGTCGTCATCTCAGCGCCCGCCCTCTGCTCCAGGGCAGCCCGGTCGAGGTGTCTGGCCCATGCTGATCTCCCACCGCACGTCGTCGGCGGCCAGCCCGCCGACGCAGGGGGCGTACCCGCGCGAGTCCGGCTGAATCGTCATTCGTCCGAGGGACCCTCCTCCTCCTGGGCCTCGAGCATCTCGGCGTCGGAATGCTGCGGCTCCTGGGCCGTCGGCTCGCCGGCACTCGAACCCGGACCCGAGCCCCGGTCAGCCCGCTCCGACTCGCTCGGGTGGTCGGGCCTTCCCTCCGACGGCGCGGTCATCGTGGCGTCGGTGTCGGGGTCCTGGTCGGGGTCGTAGGGGCCGGTGCTGCTCTGGTCGTCGCTCATGGCAGGCCCCTACCCCGCCGCCACCCGCCGACACCCGGGACTTCGTTCGGAGGTCGGTGCGGAAGGTAGCCGGGTGCAGGGCATCACCGTCGCCATGCAGTACGGCTTGCAGCCTTTCTGCTGGCGCGCGACACCGTGCACCAGAACCAGTGGCTCGCCGCCATCGATGAGCTGAAGGCGGACTGTCTGGAGCAGCTGCCGGTGCCGAGCAACTTCCCGCAGGCGCAGAGGCGACCGAGGTGAGCTACGAGTACCTCAACTTCTCCGACGGCGCCGAGCAAGGCCAAGGACGCCCTGAACCTCGACTGAGGATCCTGCACAGGCGACCCTCGACAGGTTGTTTGCCAGGAATCCCCCTCCGGGAGACGATGGGCGCGCCACCGCCTGAGCCACGTTGCTGGAGCCAGGCGGTGGCGCTCGTCGGAGGCGTACCCACCGGGTCTCGGCGGTCACAGGTTCGGGCGTGGTGGCAACGTCTCGGTGACCACGTCGAGATGGTCGTGGCCCGACCCCGACCGGTCGTTCGACTGCCGGCGCGCCACCCGAGTCGTCGCCGAGGCGACGGGTATGTCGGCAGGGCACGCATCCCAAGGGGTGCACATCCGGGTGGGAGCCCGGCACCGTGCGCCCAACGCAACCGAAGGAGAGCCTCCATGCAGATCGACAAGCAGCAGGTCCTGGACTTCCTGCGCAAGCGCGGTGACCAGCAGCAGGCCGACCAGGCCGAGAACGAGCTGCCGGACCAGGTCGACACCGAGCAGCACGCCGGCCTGCTGAGCAAGCTGGGCGTGGACCCGCAGGAGATCCTGAGCGGCGGCATCGGCGACAAGCTCGGGCTCTGAGGCGTCGACGACAGCGGCCGTGTGCGAGGCACTCAAGTGCCTCG